>NZ_JAMJFM010000027.1:0-124111 GCF_023544705.1 Streptomyces sp. MCA2 | reverse complement strand
CTGTGTGGTTCCCGGGTTGCGAACAGTCGCAATCGCTGGTTGAACCAAGTTCCACTCTTTTAACTAAAAAGTGTGCTTGTTCGCTAGAACCCGATAGGGTTTCGGTGGTCATTGCGTTAGGGAAACGCCCGGTTACATTTCGAACCCGGAAGCTAAGCCTTTCAGCGCCGATGGTACTGCAGGGGGGACCCTGTGGGAGAGTAGGACGCCGCCGAACAATCTTTCAGGACCCTTGGTCCCAGCGTTCATGCTGGGACCAAGGGTCCTTTTTGTTTTGCCGAAGCGCGCCGAAGTGGTCGGTGCGTGAGAATGAATGCAGTACCTAAGACAGGAGCACGTCGATGTCCACCAACTCTTCCGACGATCGTTCGGAGCGCCGGCCGCAGCGGCGCGACGACGGTGACCGCGGTGGTTTCCGGCGTGACGACCGGGGGCCGCGTCGGGACAACAACGACCGCGGCGGCCGCCCGACCGGCGGCGGTGGCGGCTACGCAGGGCGGGACAACCGCGGTGCTGACCGCGGTGGTGCCCGTCGTGATGACCGTCCGTCCGGCGGCGACCGCGGTGGTTTCCGTGGGGGAGACCGTCGCGACGACCGGCCGCGTGGACCGCGTCGCGATGACGAGCGCGGCGGCGGATTCCGGCGCGATGAGCGGGGTGGAGACCGCCCCGGCTTCCGTCGTGATGACCGTCCGTCGGGTGGCGACCGTGGTGGGTATCGCGGTGGCGAGCGTCGTGATGACCGTCCGTCCGGTGGTGACCGCGGTGGGTTCCGTAGGGATGACCGTCCCTCCGGTGGTGACCGTGGTGGTTTCCGCCGTGACGACCGTCCGTCGGGCGGGGACCGTGGTGGTTTCCGTCGCGATGACCGTCCGTCGGGCGGGGACCGCGGTGGTTTCCGTCGTGACGATCGTCCGTCGGGTGGGGACCGCGGTGGATTCCGCGGTGGCGATCGGCGTGATGACCGCGGTGGCGACCGGGGTGGGTTCCGTAGGGACGATCGTCCCTCCGGTGGTGACCGTGGTGGGTACCGCGGTGGCGACCGGCGCGACGACCGCGGCGGTTTCCGTAGGGATGACCGTCCGTCCGGTGGCGACCGCGGCGGGTTCCGCGGTGGCGACCGGCGCGACGATCGCGGTGGTGACCGCGGTGGGTTCCGTAGGGACGACCGTCCCTCCGGTGGTGACCGTGGTGGGTACCGCGGTGGCGACCGGGGTGGGTTCCGTAGGGATGATGAGCGTGGGCGTCGGCCGTATGGTGCGGGGCGTGGGCGGGATGACCGGCGGGACGATCGGCGGGATGACCGGCGGGACCGGGACCGGGAGCCGATCAAGCGGCTGCCGATTCCGGAGGATGTCACCGGTGACGAGATCGACAAGGATGTGCGTCAGGAGCTGCTGAGCCTGCCGAAGACTCTTGCCGAGGATGTCGCCAAGAACCTGGTGATGGTGGCGAAGCTGCTGGACGAGGACCCGGAGAAGGCGTACGGGTACTCGCGGGTGGCGCTGCGGCTGGCGTCCAGGGTTGCGGCGGTGCGTGAGGCCGCGGGCTTCGCGGCGTACGCGGTCGGCAAGTACAGCGAGGCGCTGGCGGAGTTCCGCGCGGCGCGGCGGATGACCGGCAGCGTGGAGCTGTGGCCCGTCATGGCCGACTGCGAGCGTGGTCTCGGGCGGCCGGAGAAGGCGATGGCCATGGCCGGCGAGCCCGAGGTGCAGAAGCTCGACAAGGCCGGACAGGTCGAGATGCGGCTGGTCGCGGCGGGTGCCCGGCGGGACATGGGGCAGGCGGATGCCGCGGTGGTGACGTTGCAGAGCCCGGAGCTCGCGTCGAGTGCGGTGCACCCGTGGACGGCGCGGCTGCGGTATGCGTACGCGGATGCGCTGCTGGCGGTCGGGCGCGAGGACGAGGCGCGCGAATGGTTCGCCAAGGCGCTGGAGGCCGACCAGGGCGGCACGACGGATGCCTCGGACCGGCTCGCGGAGCTGGACGGGGTGGAGTTCACCGACGCGCTGGATGAGGCCGACGAGCTGGACGAGGCCGCGGACGAGGGTGCGGACGAGGGTGCGCGGGACGACGAGGGGCCGGCGAAGGACTGAGCCGGCCGGCGTCGTGAGATGACGTGCCTGACGTGATGGGCCGAAGGGCGGGATCCCTGTGAGGGGGTCCCGCCCTTCGGTGTTTGGGGGAAGGGTCAGGAGGCCGGTGCGTAGGGGGCGAGGGGGTTGCGGAGGGTGCCGATGAGCTGGAGGGCGCCCGCGGGGTCCTGGAGGTCGACCATCTGCTGGTTGTTGCGCAGCTGGAGGCGGTTGAGGCAGGAGAGGCCGAACTCGTCGGTGAACAGGTCGTACTGGCGGAACTTGTCGGCGAGGTGCGGGGCGGACGCCTGGTAGTCGGTGACGCAGTCGGCGACCGTGCGCCAGAAGGTGTCCTCGTCGAGGGTGCCGAGGTCGGCGAGGGTGGCGCTCAGGAAGCGGAAGAAGCAGTCGAAGACATCGGTGAAGACCGAGAGCAGCTTCTTGTCCTCGGGGACGTCGGCGCGGATGCGCTCGACGGCGGGGGGCAGCACCGCCTGGGGGTCCATGACGGCGATCTCTTCGGCGATGTCCTTGAAGATCACGCGCTCCACGGCGCCGTCCTCGATGACCAGGATGGCGTTCTCGCCGTGCGGCATGAAGACCAGGTCGTAGGCGTAGAAGGAGTGCAGCACGGGGGTGAGATACGCGTCGAGGTAGCGGCGCAGCCAGACGGCGGGCTCCAGGCCGGACTCCTCGATCAGGGCGGCGGCGAACGAGCCGCCGTGGCGGTCGACGTGGAGGAGGGAGGCCATGGTGGCCAGGCGCCGGCCCGGTTCGAGGGCGGGGACGGGGCTCTCGCGCCACAGGGCGGCGAGCATCTTGCGGTACGGGGAGTCCTTGGTGGTGGCGGCCTCGTACTGGCGGTGGCGGTAGCCGAGGGCGGCGCGCTCACGGATGATCGAGAAGCGGGCGGCCTGGAAGGTGTCGTCCGCGGCGATCAGGCGGGCCAGCCAGTCGTTGATGGCCGGGGTGGCCTCCATGTAGGACGCGGACAGGCCGCGCATGAAGCCCATGTTGAGGACGGAGAGCGCCGTTTTGACGTAGTGCTTGTCGGGGCTGGTGGTGTTGAAGAAGGTGCGGATCGACTGCTGGGCCAGGTAGTCGTCGTCGCCGGGGCCCAGGCACACCAGGCGCTGTTCGGCGACTTCGGCGGCGAAGGTGATGGAGAGCTTGTTCCACCACTGCCAGGGGTGGGTGGGGAAGAAGTAGTAGTCGGCGGGGTCGAGGCCGAGGGCGGTGAGGGTGGTGGTGAAGCGGGTGCGGGTCTCGTCGGTGAGTTCGTCGCGGATGAGGGTGTCGTAGTCGAGGTCGGCGCCGGCGGTGAAGGTGGCGTGGTCGCGGTGGGCGGCGAGCCACATGAGCCGCAGGGGGCTCGAGGTTTCCGGGGCGTAGGCGTGGTACTCGTGGATGCCGAAGCCGAGGCGGCCGTTGTTGGCGACGAAGCAGGGGTGGCCCTCGGTCATGCCGGTCTCGATGGCCTGGAAGCCGGACTTGGTGAGTTCGGCGGCGGTGGGCTGCTGGGCGGCGAGTTTGTAGGCGGTGCCGGAGAGGGTGGAGCTGATCTCCTCCAGGTAGACCGGCAGGATCTCGTCGCCGAGGCCCAGTGAGCCGCGCAGTTCGATGAAGAAGGCCACGGCGTCCAGCGGGAGTTCGCTGTCGTCCCGGTGGCGGGTGATGCTCTCGGCGTCGATCTGCCAGTGGTCCAGGGCCAGTCTGCGGGCGGCGAAGCGGTACGCGATGGCGCCGTCGTCGCTGTGGACGACGTACTGGCCGTCCTGCGGGAGGCGCTTGGGGGCGAGCAGCCGCTCATGGGAGAACTCGGCCAGGCCCTTGCGGATCAGCAGGCGGTTGGCGCGGGCCCACAGGCCGGGGGTGAGGTGGGCGACGGCGTCCTGGGCGGAGAGGTGCGGGTTGCCGTCGGACGGGGCGGTCATCGGTGGTCTCCTCGGGTGGCCAGGAACTGGTCGCGGGTGCAGGTGCTGAGGCAGGCGTCTTTGGAGGGGAGCGAAACGGTCCGCAGGACCTCGAAGCCGACGGCCTTGTTGAGGGCGTGTACGGCGGTGTTGCGGGCGTCGGGCTCGACGACGACACGGCGGGTGTCCGGGTCGGCGAAGAGCATCTCCATGACGGTGGTGATCACGGCGAGGGTGAAGCCGTGCACGGGGGCGTCGGTGGGGGCCGACAGGAAGTGCATGCCGACGTCGCCGGGTTCGGCGGCGTGGACGCCGACCAGTTCGCGGTGCGCGGGGTCGTAGCGCTCCATGAGGAAGGCCGGGGTGCCGTTGTGCAGGCCGAGGAAGGCGTCGTGGAAGGGGTCGGCGGCTATCCGCGCGAACTCCTTCTCGACGGCGGCGAGGTCGCACTCCTGCATCAGCCAGAAGGTGGCCTTGGGGTGGGTGACCCAGCGGTGGAGCAGCTCGGCGTCGGCGGACGGGTCGACCGGGCGCAGCGAGAACTCCCCGAGCGCGGCATCGGTGCGGGTGAAGAGCGGGGGCCTCATGCGGGGATCTCCATGGGGTGGTGCGGGCCGGCCGGGGCGGCGAATTCCTGGAAGGCGACGGACTTTTCGACCTGGTAGTACTCGCGGCCGAGCAGCTCTCGGATGATGCAGGCGTTGCGGTACGCGGCCATGCCGAGGTCGGGGGTGACGAAGCCGTGGGTGTGCAGCTCGGCGTTCTGCACGTAGATGCTGTGGCCGCCGGTGTCGATGCTGTAGTTGCGCGCCACGTCGTAGCGGCCGGAGTCGTCCCAGGCGATGCGGTCGCTCACGGGGGTGAGGAAGTCCGGTACGCGGTAGCGGTAGCCGGTGGCGAGGATCAGGCCCTGGGTGTCGAGGGTGAAGTCGGTGCCCTGTTCCTCCTGGCGCAGGCCGAGCGTGTAGGTGCCGCTCGTCTCGTCGTAACCCGCCTGGTGCAGCGCGGTGTTGGTGAGCAGGCGGGTGGGGACGGGGCCGGCCAGGTTCTTCTGGTAGAGCAGATCGAAGATGTCGTTGATCAGCTCGGAGTCGATGCCCTTGTAGAGGTTCTTGTGCTCGGTGTTGAGCCGGTCGCGGGTGGCCGCGGGGAGGGCGTGGAAGTAGTCCACGTACTCCGGGGAGGTCATCTCCAGCGTGAGCTTGGTGTATTCGAGGGGGAAGAAGCGCGGGGAGCGGGTGGCCCAGGTCAGGTGGTAGCCGTGGCTGTCGATGTCCTGGAGGAGGTCGTAGTAGATCTCGGCGGCGCTCTGGCCGCTGCCGATCAGCGTGATGGAGTCCTTGGCCTGGAGGGTGGCCTTGGCGTCCAGGTAGTCGGCGTTGTGCAGCAGATCGCCGCCCAGGCCCTGGCAGGCGTCGGGGAGGTAGGGCGGGGTGCCGGTGCCCAGGACGAGCTTGCGGGCGCGGTAGGTGGTGCGCTCGCCGGTGGGGAGGTGCTCGGCGAGGACGGTGTACAGCTCTTCGCTCTCGTCGTACTCGACGGTGGTGACCCGGTGGCCGAAGCGGACGCTGTCCAGTTTCCCGGCCGCCCAGCGGCAGTAGTCGTTGAACTCGGCGCGCAGCGGATAGAAGTTCTCGCGGATGTAGAACGGGTACAGCCGCCCCGATTCCTTGAGGTAGTTCAGGAACGAGAAGGGGGACGTGGGATCGGCGAGGGTGACCAGGTCGGCCAGGAACGGCACCTGGAGGTGGCTGCTGTCCAGCATCATGCCGGGGTGCCAGTCGAAGGACGCCTTGTCGTCCAGGAACAGGCCGTCGAGTCCGTCGATCGGCTCGGTCAGACAGGCCAGGCCGAGGTTGAACGGGCCCAGGCCGATGGCGATGAAGTCGTAAGGGGCGGACACGAGGTCTCCGATGGGGGGAGGTCTGCGGTGGGGACGGTGGGGAGGGTCAGCGCGCGCTGAGCGCCGGGCGGGGCTGTTCGGCGAGGTAGGCGCCGGCGTGCTCGGCGATCAGGTCGAGGACGGTGGCGATGTCCTCCAGCGTGGTCTCCGGGTTGAGCAGGGTGAACTTGAGGTAGTGGCGGCCGTCGACGACGGTGCCCGCGACGATGGCGTCACCGGAGGCGAAGAGGGCGTCCCGGGCGTGCAGATTGACCCGGTCGCTGAGTTCGGGGTCCTGGTCGGTGCTGGGGACGTAGCGGAAGACCAGGGTGCTCAGCCGGGGCTCGACGACGACGTCGAAGCGGGGGTCGTCGTGGAGGAGTTTCCAGGCGTCCGCGGCGCGGTCGATGACCTCGTCGAAGAGCTCCCCGACGGCGCGGGCGCCCATGATGCGCAGGGTGAGCCAGAGCTTGAGGGCGTCGAAGCGGCGGGTGGTCTGGATCGACTTGTCGACCTGGTTGGGGATGCGCTTCTCCACCATGCGGCGCGGATTGAGATAGTCCGCGTGGTAGGTGACATGCCGCAGGGTGGTGCGGTCGCGGACCAGGATGGCGCTCGAACTGACCGGCTGGAAGAAGGACTTGTGGTAGTCGACGGTCACCGAGTCGGCGCGCTCGATGCCGGTGAGCAGCGCGCGGCGGCGGGAGACCAGCAGGCCGCAGCCGTAGGCGGCGTCGACATGCATCCAGGCGTCGTACCCGGCGCACAGGTCGGCGATCTCGGGGAGCGGGTCGATGGAGCCGAAGTCGGTGGTGCCGGCGGTGGCGACGACGGCCATGGGTATCAGGCCGTCGCGGTGGCAGCGCGCCAGCTCCGCGGCCAGGCTGTCGGTGCGCATCCGCTTGTTCTCGTCGCTGGGGACCGCGATGACGGCCTCCGCGCCCATGCCGAGCAGGGTGGCCGACTTGCGGATGCTGAAGTGGCTGCACTCGGAGGTGAGGATCCGCAGCCGGGGAAGGACGTCCGTGAGCCGGGCGTCGGAGGGCGCGTCGTCGACGGTCAGCGCGCGGCGGCAGGCCTCGTCGCGGGCGAGCAGCATGGCCTGGAGGTTGGACTGGCTGCCGCCGCTGGTGAAGATCCCGTCGGCGTGTTCGCCCAGGCCGATCCGGCCGGCCGTCCAGTCGATGAGCCGGCGCTCGATGAGGGTGCCGCCGGCGCTCTGGTCCCAGGTGTCCAGGGAGGAGTTGACGGCGGAGAGCACGGCCTCGCCGACGAGGGCGGGGATCACCACGGGGCAGTTGAGGTGCGCGAGGTAGCGCGGGTGGTGGAAGTAGACGGCGTCGCGGAGGTAGACCTCTTCGAGTTCGTCGAGCGCGGCGGCGGCGTCGTGCAGCGGGGCATCGAGGTCGACGCCGGAGACGGCGGGCGCGAGGCCGTCGACGGTGATGCCGGTGAACGGGCGGGCGGTGCCGGCGATTTTGGCGCTGATCCGTGTGACGCTCTCGGTGACCGCGCGGTGGTAGCGCGGGGCCGTCTTCTCGTTGAGCAGATATGTCCGGCTGTCGGCCGGGTCCTCGGCGGGGTGCGCGAGGGGACTCATGAAGATGTCCTCCCTGGTGCGGACTTGGCCACGTCCTGCGCAGGGCGAGAGGTGCGCAGGGGCAGGGAGACCCACCCTGGCGACGTGGTTAGGTAAGCCTAACCTAATTACGTCGCAGGGTGGAGTTCGGGGTTCCGGGGAGGGGCCCGGCCCCGGGATTCAGGCTTCGCGGTCGTCCAGGACGCGCAGGACCAGACCCGTGGCGGGCTTGGGTCCGAAGGACGTGGACTTCCGCGGCATCGTCACCCCGTGCTCGGCGAGTTGACGGACCGTCTCCTCGGAGGTGGCGCGCATCAGGACCGCGGTGCCGCCGTGCCGGGCGGCCTGTTCGACGGCGGCCCCGGTGTGATGCAGATAGCTGATGTCCGACGGGTGGTCAGGGATGTGCCAGACCTCGTCCAGCAGGACGGAGTGCAGCACCGTGGCGTCCAGCTGCCGCCAGGCCTCGGGCCGGTCCCGGCGGATCGTACGGTCCAGCAGGCCGGGGTCGGGACGGTCCAGGAGGTGGAAGGAGTCCGGCCCGCCGGCGAGGACGAAGGCGGTGCCGGGCGTCTCCTGGAGGGTCTCCAGCGCGGTCGGCAGGTCCCCCGGGAGGCTGCGGGCGCGGAAGGCACCGGCCAGGTCCGCCAGCGCCTTGGCGGGCGGCAGATGCGGCAGTACGCGGTGGATCGCGCGGACCTGGAGCGGGTAGCGGGCGGTGTCGACCAGCAGCACCAGGCCGGAGGCCCACGGCGAGGCGGCGCTGGCGCCGGGCTGCTGCTCGTACAGCCGCTGATAGGTCGCCCAGCGGTGGTGGCCGTCGGCGATCAGCGCCTGCCGGCGGCCGAGATCGTCGTGGATGGCGTCGAGGTCGGCGGGGTCGGTGACCGCCCAGAGGCGGTGCGCGAAGCCGTCCTCGGTGGTGGTGGCCAGCAGCGGGTCGCGCTCCACCGTGCGTTCGATGACCGCGGCGGCGCCGGTCGCGGTGCCCTGGCCGCGGTAGGACAGCAGCAACGGTTCGAAATTGGCGGCCGCCGCGCGCATCAGGGCGGCCCGGTCCTCGACCACCTCCGGGATGACGCCCTCGTGCGGCAGCACGGGACCGTCCAGGCCCAGCGCCCCGATCAGCCCGCGCTGGAGCAGCTCGCCGGAGCGCTGCTCGTAGACGTACAGCGCCGGCTCCGCGTCCTGCGTCAGCACGCCCTCGGCGCGCCAGCGGCGCAGGGTGTCGGCGGCCTGGCGGTGGCGGGTGGTCGGGTCCGCGGCGTGCGGGAGGATCAGCCGGACGATGTTGTACGGGTCGGCGGTCTCCAAGTGGCGCACGCCGTCCGGCCGGACCACCACGTCATAGGGCGGGGACGTCACGGCGGTCAGACTGCTGACCCGGTCCTGGTCGTAACGCAGTCCGCGGAACGGGAGAAGGCGGAGGCCGTCGGTACTGGTCATTGAAGAATGCTATGCCGCCGGGCCGATGAGGGAAGATCGGGGCACAGCCCGTGCGTGGCTGGAAATATCGGTATGCGCGATACGGAGAACTGTGCATCCGGCGGCGCGGTGAGCGTGCCCCCGGTACGCGGCGGAGTTCTTCGTACGACGTGTGGGAGTGAGGAGCCGGACGGCATGGAGGAGCAGGTTCGCAGGCAGCCCGACGGGTGCCGGCGCGCGCTGAGCGAGGCGTATGACACGGCGCTGCTGGATCTGGACGGGGTCGTCTACGCCGGCGGACAGGCCATCGCGCATGCCGTGGAGTCGCTGACGAGCGCGCGGGACGGCGGTATGCACCTCGCATATGTGACCAATAACGCCGCCCGGACCCCGCAGGCCGTCGCCGGCCAACTCTCCGGTTTCGGGCTGCCGACCGGTCCGGACGATGTGATCACTTCGGCGCAGGCGGTGGCACGGCTGATCGCCGAGCAGGTGCCGCCGGGCGCGCGGGTGCTGGCCGTCGGCGGTGAGGGGCTGTGGGTGGCGCTGCGCGAGCGTGGTCTCGAACCCGTCCGCTCCGCGGACGACGACCCGGCGGCCGTGGTGCAGGGCTTTGACCCCTCGCTGGACTGGGAGCGGCTGGCGCAGGCCGCGTACGCGGTGCAGCGCGGCGTGCCGTGGTTCGCGTCCAACACCGATCTGACGATCCCCAAGGAGCAGGGGATCGCCCCCGGCAACGGTGCGTTGGTGGAGGTGGTCCGGATCGCGGCGGGCGGATCGCCGCAGGTGGCGGGCAAGCCGCAGCCGCCGATGCACCGGGAGACGGTGCTGCGGACCGGGGCGCGGCGGCCGCTGGTGATCGGCGACCGGCTCGACACCGACATCGAGGGCGCCACCAACGGCGAGGTCGACTCGCTGCTCGTGCTCACCGGTGTCACCACCCCCGCCGAGCTGCTGGCCGCCCCGCCGCAGCACCGTCCCGCCTACGTGGACCGGGACCTGCGCGGGCTGCTGAGCCCGCAGCCCGAGGTGACCGCGGACGACGGCGGCTTCCGCTGTGGCGGCTGGCGGGCCGAGGCGGCCGGCGACGCGCTCGTCGTGACGGGGGAGGGGACGCCGGTGGACGGGCTGCGGGCGCTGTGCGCGGCGGCCTGGACGGCTGCGGGGGACGGCAGTTGCGGGGCGGACGCGGGGAAGGCGCTGGCGCGGATCGGGATGTGAGGAAGGGGGCCCGGCTCCTGGGGGCCGGGCCTTTGACGGGCGGATCAGTCCTCGTCGGTGGTCGTCGCGGCGGCCGCGGTCAGCTCCGCGATCAGGTCCTCCTCGGTGGCGCCCCGGCGCCAGTAGCCGGTGAACTTCACGGCCCTGCGGTCGATCCCGCGCTCGCGGACGAGGTGCCGGCGCACCGCCTTGACGGTCCCGGACTCGCCGGCGACCCAGGCGTACGGCGTGCCCTCGGGCAGCTCGGCGGCGCGCAGTGCGTCGAGCACCGGCTCGCCGCCCGCGGCACTCGCCTCGTCCCGGACGAGCCAGCTGATGTCGGCATCGGCGAAGGTCGGCAGCCGCTGCCGGTCGTCCTCGTGCGCGATCTCGATCCAGACCTTGGCCCGGGTGCCGGGGGAGAGCCAGGACAGGATGCCGGCGATCGCGGGCAGTGCCGTCTCGTCGCCGGTGATCAGGATCCAGTCGGTGCCGGCCGGCGGCCGGAAGTCGACGCCGCCGTTGTCCTCGACGGCCGGGCCGAGGACGGTCAGCCGGTCGCCGGGCCGGGCGTGGGCGGCCCAGCGGGAGGCGGGTCCGCCCGCCGTGGCAGCGGCCCCCGGCCCGGCGCCGTGCAGCGCGAAGTCGACGTCGAACTCCCCTGAATCGGGGCGCTGTTCGCGGATCGTGTACGAGCGCATCACCGCGCGCTCGGCCGGATCCTGCGCCCGCCAGGCGGTGTACCAGCCGTCGCCGGTGTCGTGGAAGACCGGCGAGTCCTGGTGGGGCTGCGGGAGGAAGAGCTTGAAGCGCTGGTCCCGGCCGCCGGAGGCCAGCTCCGCGAGCCGTTCGCCGCCGAAAGTGATCCGCACCATGGAGGGGCTCAGCCGCCGGGACCGCACGACGTGCACATCGAAGAAGCGGAACGGTGCGGTGGAGGGGGCGGCGGTCGTGGTCATGCGGGGAACCTCCCGGGACGGTGGCAGGGGTGGGCGGGGCCGCGGCGGACCGCTGCGGCCGGGGGGCGGCGGATCGGCCGCGGCCGTACGTCAGTTGGCCTTCTTGGCGCCCTCGATCGCCTTGGCGAGCGACTCGATGAGCGGTGCGGCGCCCGCGTAGGAGAAGCGCGGCTCGCTCGACCAGGGGGTGATCTGGCCGGCCTTGACGGCGGGCAGCTTCGCCCAGGAGGGCTTGGCAGCCAGTTCCTTGGGCTGGAGGGTGGCGGTCCGGTTGTCCAGCAGCAGGACATCGGCCTTGTACTTGTCGGCGTTCTCCCAGCTCAGGCTCTCGAAGTAGCCGCCCTTGTCCAGGTGGTCGGGGACGATCAGGTCGACGCCGAGGGACTTGTAGTACATGAGGTCGGCGTTGATGCCGGGGTTGGAGGCGTAGAAGAGGTCGGGGCTGCCGGAGCAGGCGAGCACCTTGACCGGGTGGGACTTGGCGGCCTTGCGCAGCGCCGCGGAGGCCTTCTCGAAGCGGGCCTTGGCGTCGGTGACCTTCTTGGCGTTCAGGTCGGCGCCGAGCGACTTCGCCAGGTCGGCGTAGCGCTCGATGATCTTGACGAGCGGGACCCGGGACGAGGTGATGGCGACGGTCTTCGCCAGCGGGGTGATCTTGTCCTTGCTGTCGTCCGGTACGAACCACAGCGCGTCCGGCTCGTACATGTTCGTGACCAGCAGGTCGGGCCGCAGGGCCGCGTACTTCTCGACGTTGAACTGGTTGTAGGCGTTGCCGATGATGGTGACCTTGTCGACATCCAGGTCACCGGCCTGCGGGTCGGGCTTGCCGTTCTTGAGCTTGGTGGGGCCGAAGACGCCGACGATCTGGTCGTCGATCCCGAAGTCGTGCAGTGCGGCGGCGGTGCCGGTGAAGGCGACGATGCGCTGCGGGGTGTTCTTGAGGGACACTTTCTGCTTACGGTCGTCGGTGAACGACCACGGGCCCGTCTTGGCGTTGCTGTTGGCGCCCCCCGAGCCCTTGTCTCCGCCGCATGCGGCAAGCAGGGCGCCGATGCCGAGGGCACCGCCCGCGGCCAGGATGCCGCGACGGGACGGGGTGACGCTACGGGAGGTGCTCATGATGGTTGTGCTTCTCTCTGGGAGGGGCGGGTCAATCGAATGTGAGGGTAGGCTAACCTAACCATCGTGTTGGTTGACAGTCCCCCCGAAGCAACAACGGCCCCGGTCCCCGTGACCCCCCGGAGGCGGCATCTCCTGCGCTCCGCGGGGCTGGTGGCCGCCGTGGCCGTACTGGCCGTGATCACCGTCCTCGGTATCGCCGTCGGCGCGAAACAGATCCCCCTCGACCAGGTGTGGCACGGGGTGTTCCACTACTCCGGCTCCGACACCGACGTGGTCATCCGCGATGTCCGCTTTCCCCGCACCCTGCTCGGCCTGATCGTCGGCGCCGCGCTCGGTCTGGCCGGCACGGTCATGCAGGCGCTGACCCGAAACCCCCTCGCGGACCCCGGAGTTCTCGGCATCAACGCCGGCGCCTCGGCCGCGGTCGTCTCCGCCATCAGCTTCTTCGGCGTCACCTCGCTGAGCGGCTATGTGTGGTTCGCGTTCGCCGGCGCCGCGGTGGTCTCCGTCGCGGTGTACGTCCTCGGCGGCACCCGCAGCGCCACCCCCGTACGGCTCGCCCTCGCCGGTACCGCGCTGACCGCCGTCCTCGTCGGCTACATCAACGCCGTCAACCTGATGGACACCGCGGCGCTGGACAAGATGCGCTTCTGGACGGTGGGTTCGCTGGCCGCGGCCACCATGCCGACGGTCAGCCATATCGCGCCATTTCTCGCGGTGGGCGGCCTCCTCGCGCTGCTGATCGCCCGGCCGCTGAACGCCCTCGCGCTCGGCGACGACCAGGCGCGGGCGCTGGGTGCCCGGCTGACCCGCACCCGGGTGCTGGCGATGCTCGCCGTCACCCTGCTGTGCGGCGGGGCGACCGCCGCCTGCGGCCCGATCGTCTATGTGGGCCTGATGGTTCCGCATGCCGTACGGGCCATCACCGGGCCCGACATGCGCTGGATCCTGCCGTACTCCGCGGTGCTCTCGCCGGTCCTGCTGCTCGGCGCGGATGTCCTCGGCCGGGTGGTGGCCCGGCCCGGCGAACTACAGGTCGGCATCGTCACGGCCGTCGTCGGCGGCCCCGTCTTCATCTATCTCGTACGGCGTCGGAGGATGGCCCAGCTGTGAGCGCGACTGTGAAGTCCCGGAAGGGCACCGAGGAGGAGACCGGGGCGGCCGCGAAGGCCGGGCGCGGACGGCGGGCGGGGACGGCCCGGCGGGTCACGGTGCTGCGTACCAGGGGCGGGCTGTCCGTGCGCCTGGACGTGCCCGCCGTGGTGGTCGGAGCGGTGCTGCTGGCCGTCGCGCTGGCCGCCGGTATCGCACTGATCGGCTCCGGTGACTACCCGATGACCCCGGCCGAGGTGATCAGCACGCTGACCGGCGGCGGCAACGCCGGCCAGGTGTTCATCGTGCAGGATCTGCGGCTGCCGCGCGTGCTGGTGGGGCTGCTGGTCGGCGCCGCGTTCGGGATCGCCGGGGCGGTCTTCCAGACCGTCTCGCGCAACCCGCTGGGCAGCCCGGACGTCCTCGGATTCGCGCAGGGTTCGTCCGTCGGCGCGCTGGTCGCCATCGTCTACTTCCAGGCGGGGACCTTCGCGGTCGCCGCCGGAGCGGTCGTCGGCGGCGTGCTCACCGGCATCGCGATCTTCCTGCTCGCATGGAAGCGCGGGATCCACGGCTACCGCTTCGTCCTCGTCGGCATCGGCGCCGGCGCGATGCTCTACGCGATGGTGCTCTTCCTGCTGACCAAGGCGAACATCGTCGAGGCGACCCGGGCCACCACCTGGATGACCGGTTCCCTCAACGGCCGTGACTGGGACCAGCTCCGGCCGCTCGCCGCCGTCTGCGTCGTCCTCGTCCCGCTGCTGCTGTGCTACGGGCGTCCGCTGCGCATGCTGGAGATGGGCGACGACGCCGCGAGCGCGCTGGGCGTACGGGTCGACCGGGTCCGCATCGTCGTTCTGCTGGCGGCGGTCGTGCTCGTCGCCGCCGCCACCGCCGCGGCCGGGCCGATCTCCTTCGTGGCACTCACCGCACCGCAGCTGGCCCGGCGGCTGTCGCTCCCGCGCTTCCTCAAGGGCACGGGCCGGGGTGCGCCCCTGCCCGGCCCCAATCTGCTGCTGTCCGCCCTCATGGGTGCCGTGCTGCTGGTCGGCGCGGACTGGACCGCACAACGGCTCTTCGGCGCCGACCAGCTGCCGGTGGGCGTGCTGACCGGTGTCCTCGGCGGCGGCTATCTGCTGTGGCTGCTGGCCACGGAGCGCAAGTCGGGACGGATATGAGCGGCCGGGGGCGACCCGTGGGCCGGGCGACGCCACAGCGGTGCACGCCGCGCAACGGCCGGCAGCCGCGCAACAGCAGAGTTACGACAACCCCAGGAGTTCCGAAGTGAGCCGTCTCACGGCCGAGCATGTCACCCTCGCCTACGACCAGCGGGTCATCGCCGAGAACCTCTCGGTCGCCATCCCCGACCAGTCCTTCACGGTCATCGTCGGCCCGAACGCCTGCGGCAAGTCCACGCTGCTGCGCGCGCTCTCGCGGATGCTCAAGCCGGCCACGGGGTCGGTGCTGCTGGACGGCTCCGCCATCTCCTCGCTGCCGGCCAAGAAGGTCGCCAGGACGCTCGGGCTGCTGCCGCAGTCCTCGATCGCACCGGACGGCATCACCGTCGCCGACCTGGTGGCGCGCGGCCGCTACCCGCACCAGGGGCTGCTGCGGCAGTGGTCGGCCGATGACGAGCGGATCGTCCAGGAGTCGATGGCGGCCACCGGGATCGCCGAGCTGGCCGACCGCTATGTCGACGAGCTCTCCGGCGGGCAGCGGCAGCGGGTGTGGATCGCGATGGCGCTCGCCCAGCAGACACCGCTGTTCCTGCTCGACGAGCCGACGACGTATCTGGACATCCAGCACCAGATCGAGGTGCTGGACCTGTGCGCCGAGCTGCACGAGGAGCAGGGCCGGACGCTGGTCGCGGTGCTGCACGACCTCAACCACGCGGCCCGTTACGCGACCCATCTGATCGCCATGAAGGACGGCGCCGTCGTCGCCGAGGGCGCGCCCTCCGACATCGTCACGGCGGAGCTGGTGGAACGGGTCTTCGGGCTCAGCTGCCAGATCATCGAGGACCCGGAGAGCGGCACCCCGCTGGTCGTCCCGGCCGCCCGCAAGCCCCGTAAGGGCGGCACCGGAAGCGGCCGGGCGTCGGCGGAGAAGCCGGAGCGGGCCGGGGACACCGCGAAGGGCGAGGCTGCAACTACAGCAGTGTCCTGAGCCGCAGCAGGTCGCGCAGGCCGGCCTCCAGCTTGACGCGACCGCTGCCCCAGGCCTTGGCGAAGTTCAGCTTGCCGTCGACCAGGTCGACGAGGTCGTCACCGGCCATGGACAGGCGGATCTCGGCCTTGTGCGGAGGCGGGCCGGGGACGCTGGCCACATCCTGGATGGCGCCGTGGGACAGCCGCCCGAGGAAGGTCACGTCGAGGTCCGTGATGCGGCAGCTGAGCGAACGGTCGAACGCGGCTGCGCTGCGGACGTTGCCGTCCGCCGAGGAAAGATTCTGGGCCAGCCGGTCGAGAGCGGCACGGCACTGGTCGAGGGTTGCCATCGTGATCGACGATACGCCAGGTCGGGGACGGCTCGTTCGTCCTTGTCAGCCTTCGCCAAGGTAGCGTCGGAGGCATGGAACAGCCGATGTCCGGCCCGGAGCCGGAGGCGCCCGCGGAAGCCGCGCCGGAGCCGGACGGTCACACCCGGCCGGACGCCGCGGCGGAGCCGGGCGGACCCGCCGGGCCGCAGCCGATCGGAGTGGGGACGACACCGACCGGTGAGGCCGCGGTCGACACCGCGCTGCGCCGTCTCGCCGATGCGGACCACCTCCCCGCGAGCGGACACCTGCGGGTGTACGAGGATGTGCATCGTGGGCTGCGCGATGTGCTGGCCGGTCTCGACCAGCACCCCGGGCCGCCCGCACCTTCCCCGACTTTCTCGACGCCGCACGACAACAGGAGCTGAACCACAGGTGGCAGGAGTGGCACGACGCCGACTCGACGCGGAGCTGGTGCGCCGCAAGCTGGCCCGTTCGCGCGAGCACGCGAGCCAGCTGATCGCCGCGGGCCGGGTGACCGTCGGCGGTGCGACCGCGACCAAACCGGCCACCCAGGTGGAGACCAGCGCGGCGGTGGTCGTACGCGAGGACGAGGGCGACCCCGACTATGTCTCGCGCGGCGGGCACAAGCTCGCCGGTGCCCTTGCCGCCTTCGTGCCGCTCGGTCTGAAGACCGAGGGCCGGCGGGCGCTGGACGCGGGCGCCTCGACCGGTGGTTTCACCGATGTCCTGCTGCGCGCCGGTGCGGATCATGTCGTCGCCGTCGACGTCGGATACGGACAGCTCGCCTGGTCGTTGCAGAGCGATGAGCGGGTCACCGTGAAGGACCGCACCAACGTGCGCGAGCTGACCCTCGAACAGATCGACTCCCAGCCCGTCGATCTCATCGTCGGCGATCTCTCGTTCATTCCGCTGGGGCTCGTGCTGCCCGCGCTGGCGCGGTGCGCGGCGCCCGACGCGGACCTGGTGCTGATGGTCAAGCCGCAGTTCGAGGTCGGCAAGGAGCGGCTGGGCAGCGGCGGGGTGGTGCGCAGCGCGGAGCTGCGGGCCGAGGCGGTACGCGCTGTCGCGCGGCGGGCGGCAGAACTGGAATTTGGCGTACTTGGCGTAACTGCGAGCCCACTGCCTGGACCTTCCGGGAATGTCGAGTACTTTCTGTGGCTGCGCGCCGGGGCGCCTGCACTCGACCCGGCGGACGTCGACCGTGCAGTGGCGGAGGGGCCTCGTTGACCACTACCCAGGCAGTTGAAGGCAACGCAGCACACGAGAACACCGGAACCGCGCGGACGGTGTTCCTGCTCGCGCACACCGGCCGCCCCGCGGCCATCCGCAGCGCCGAACGCGTCGTCCAGGGGCTGCTGCGCAGCGGCATCGGGGTGCGGGTGCTGGCGGAGGAGGCGGCGGACCTGCCGCTGCCACCGTCGGTCGAGCGCGTCGAGTCGGAACAGTGCGCGGCCGAGGGCTGCGAACTGCTGGTGGTCCTGGGCGGGGACGGCACGCTGCTGCGCGGCGCGGACTTCGCCAGGACGTCCGGCGTCCCGATGCTCGGCGTCAACCTCGGCCGGGTCGGCTTCCTCGCGGAGGCCGAACGCGACGACCTCGACAAGGTCGTCGACCGGGTCGTCACCCGCGCCTACGAGGTCGAGGAGCGGATGACGATCGACGTCCTCGTACGCAACAACGGCAATGTCGTGCACACCGACTGGGCCCTGAACGAGGCGTCGGTGGAGAAGGCCGCGCGGGAGCGGATGCTGGAGGTCGTGACCGAGGTCGACGGCCGGCCCGTCTCGCGCTTCGGCGGCGACGGGGTGGTCTGCGCGACACCGACCGGCTCGACCGCGTACGCGTTCTCGGCCGGCGGTCCCGTGGTCTGGCCCGAGGTCGAGGCCCTGCTGATGGTTCCGATCAGCGCCCACGCCCTGTTCGCCAAGCCGCTGATCACCTCGCCGCGTTCCGTCCTGGCGGTGGAGGTCCAGCCCAAGACCCCGCACGGTGTCCTGTGGTGCGACGGCCGCCGCACCGTGGAACTCCCCGCGGGCGCCCGCGTAGAGGTCCGCCGCGGCGCCGTCCCCGTACGCCTTGCCCGTCTGCACCATGCCTCCTTCACGGACCGCCTGGTGGCCAAGTTCGCCCTCCCGGTAGCGGGGTGGCGGGGGGCGCCGCACTAGGACCTGCCCCGGCAGGTCATGGCCGGACAGTTCCCTGGATGTGCCTCCTGCCCCTGTACGTGCCTCCTGGGCGGGGCTTTCAGGGTTTGGGTGGGGCCTTCAGGGGGCGGGGCGTGACCGTTCTCCTCGTCGAGGCGACTTTGCATATCGACATATGGATCGAGTAGATCGCGCCGGGGAGCGGGGCGGCGGCCGTGCCCCGATGCTGTGGCCTGCCGGTCCGGCCCGCCGCGCGGTGGCCGGGAACGCCGTCTGAACGCCGTCCGCCGCGGTCGCAAGGAGCATCGCCATCGAAGCACGGGCAGCGGTCGCCGCACCCCGCGTCACCGCCCCTGCCTGGGCAAATGCGAGTGGTGTTCCGGTTCCGGCCCGGACGACGGCCACGCGGTACCGAAGGCGCCGGTCCACTCGACGGGAGCTCACCTCTCGTCCCGGACTGTGATCGGCCGGACGGCAGAGCGTGATCGCGCGCCATGAGGCAATCCGCCCGTTTTCCGCTGCGGTTTTCCGCAGGGTCGGGGGCAGGAGTGAGGGAGGCCGTCGCGGGGCGGCCCCCGGACCTCGTAAGGTCGTATCCGTGTTGGAGGAGATGCGGATCCGGTCCCTGGGTGTCATTGACGACGCCGTTGTCGAGCTTTCCCCGGGCTTCACGGCGGTGACCGGCGAGACGGGCGCGGGCAAGACCATGGTCGTCACCAGCCTCGGCCTGCTGCTCGGCGGGCGCGCCGACCCCGCCCTGGTGCGGATCGGCGCCAAGTCGGCGGTCGTGGAGGGCAGGATCAGCGTCGGCCCCCAGACCCCCGCTGCCGTACGGGCCGAGGAGGCCGGCGCGGAGCTGGACGACGGCGCGCTGCTGATCAGTCGCACGCTCTCCGCCGAGGGCCGTTCGCGCGCCCACGTCGGCGGCCGCTCCGTACCGGTCGGCCTGCTGGCGGAGTTGGCCGACGACCTGGTCGCCGTACACGGACAGACCGACCAGCAGGGCCTCCTGCGCCCGGCCCGGCAGCGCCAGGCCCTGGACCGCTACGCCGGGGACACGGTCGCCGTACCGCTCGCCAAGTACACCGCCGCCCACCGCAGACTGCGCGCCGTCGCCACCGAGCTGGACGAGCTGACGACCCGGGCCCGCGAGCGTTCACAAGAGGCCGATCTGCTGCGTTTTGGCCTCGACGAGATC
This sequence comes from Streptomyces sp. MCA2, assembly GCF_023544705.1. Classification (NCBI taxonomy): domain Bacteria; kingdom Bacillati; phylum Actinomycetota; class Actinomycetes; order Kitasatosporales; family Streptomycetaceae; genus Streptomyces; species Streptomyces sp. MCA2. The sequence goes on along the minus strand of NZ_JAMJFM010000027.1, from coordinate 105,022 downwards.
GCGGAGGCCGAGCCGCAGCCCGGCGAGGACACCGAACTCGCCGCCGAAGCCGAGCGGCTCGGTCACGCCGAGGCACTGGCCTCCGCGGCGACCGCCGCGCATGCCGCGCTGGCCGGCAATCCAGAGGACCCCGAGGGCATCGAGGCCACCACCCTGGTCGCCGGCGCACACCGCGCGCTGGAGGCCGTACGCAGCCACGATCAGGAGCTGTCCGCGCTCGCCGAGCGGCTCGGCGAGATCGGCATCCTGATGGCGGACGTCGCAGGTGAGCTGGCCAGCTACGCGGACGGTCTGGACGCCGACCCGTTGCGGCTCGCCGCGGTCGAGGAGCGCCGTGCCGCGCTGAACCATCTGACCCGCAAATACGGACAGGACATCGCGGCGGTGCTGGCCTGGTCCGAGGAGAGCGCCGGCCGGCTCGCCGAACTGGACGGCGACGACGACCGGATCGGTGAACTGGCCGCCGAGCGCGACGCGCTCCGTGCCGAACTGGGCGAACTGGCACAAACGTTGACCGATGCCCGCACGGCGTCCGCGAAGCGTTTCGCCGATGCGGTCACCGCCGAACTGGCCGAGCTGGCTATGCCGCACGCCCGTGTGACCGTCGAGATCCGCCAGACCGAGGTCGCGGAGGACGCCGACGGCATCGAGGTCGGCGGCCGCACCGTGGCCTACGGACCGGCCGGTGCCGACGAGGTCGAGCTTCTGCTGGCCCCGCATCCGGGCGCGCCGCCCCGGCCGATCGCCAAGGGGGCGTCCGGCGGTGAGCTCTCCCGGGTGATGCTCGCCGTCGAGGTGGTCTTCGCCGGTTCCGACCCCGTACCGACCTACCTGTTCGACGAGGTCGACGCGGGGGTGGGCGGCAAGGCGGCCGTCGAGGTCGGCAGGCGGCTGGCCAGGCTCGCGAAGTCGGCGCAGGTCGTGGTCGTCACGCACCTCCCGCAGGTCGCGGCGTTCGCGGACCGTCAGCTCCTCGTGGCGAAGACGAACGACGGATCGGTCACCAGGAGCGGTGTCAAGGTGCTGGAGGGCGAGGAGCGGGTCCGCGAACTCTCCCGGATGCTGGCCGGCCAGGAGGACTCCGAAACGGCCCGCGCGCACGCCGAGGAGCTGCTGGAGACGGCGCGTACGGGCAGCTGAGCGCTCGGCGGGAAGTGCCGTGAGGTGCTGTGAGGTGCTGTGAGGTGCTGTGAGGTGCTGTGAGTCGGCTGTGGCTGGGCCTGGGCCTGGGACTGGGGGCTGTGGCTGGGGCTACGGCGTGCGGGGGAGGCCGGTGGCCGGCCATGGGGTACGCGCGGGCGGAGGCCGTGTCCGGGCCGCCGCGTGACCGGGTGGTTCTCGCCCCTAGGGTGACGGGAGTTGAGCGCGGCAGGGCGCCGGGCGAGGGGAGCGACATGGTGGCGGTGGCGGGCAACAAGGTGCTGGGGCGGATCTCGGCGCTCTTGGGGGCGGCAGGGGCGACCAGGGCCACCTACACGGCGCTGAGGAAGCGGCCGCCAGGTGGTGCCGTCCGGTGGGAGCGGAAGAACTATGCCGGCCGGACCGTGCACCTCCACGCAGGACTCGCGACGGCCGCCGGTACCGCGCTCGCCGCCGCCACCGCACCACGGCTGCCCGCCCGGACCCGTACGGCCGCGGCGCTGGCGGTGCTGGCCGCCGGGGGCTGCGGGGCGTACGACGACGTCTTCGGGGCCGACGACCCCCGCCGCGGATTCCGGGCGCACCTCTCGGCACTCAAGGACGGAGAAGTCACCACCGGAGCCGTGAAGCTGTTCGGGATCGGTGCCGCCGGGCTCGCGGCCGGTGCCCTCCTCAAGGAGCGCCCGGCCGACAAGCTGCTGGCCGGTGTGGTGATCGCGGGCTCGGCCCATCTGGTGAACCTCCTGGACGTCCGGCCGGGCCGGGCGGTAGGCGCCGTACTGGCCCTCGGTGCTCCCGGCCTGCTGCGCCGTGGTCCGGCGGGACCGCTGTCCGCCGCACCCATAGGGGCTGCGGCAGCCGTCCTCGGCGACGACCTCGGGGAGCGCACGATGATCGGGGACGCCGGGGCGCACGCCCTCGGCGCGGCGCTCGGCCTCGCCATCGTCACGGGAAACGACCGCCGCGGACTGGCCGCGCACGCCGCGGGTCTGATCGCCGCCGCGGCAGCGGGGGACCGCGTCAGCCGGACAGCCGCAGCGATCTGAGGCGCGAACGGGGGCCGAGGCTGCGGGCTGTCCCCCCTTCCTGCGCATCACGCTGCCCTACGCTTCCATCCCCACCTGCCCGCCATCCTCTGCTGCCACTCCCGTACTCCCCACATGCCCCGCCGCCCTCTGCTGTCATGCCCGTACTCCCCACATGCCCCGCCGCCCTCTGCTGTCATGCCCGTACTCCCCACCCTCTGCCGCCCCTCCCACGCCCTCCGAGCGCTCCTTCCCCATAGCCCATCGATTCGGGTGAACACCGGGCGCTCCGGACAGCAGCGCACGCGCCCCCTGTCGCGGCGCAGGCGCACTCCAGGGAGCGGACTCACTCGAAAGAGCCGGTAACCCGCGCGGGCGGTTTGTCGCCCATGTGGGTGATCTGGCGGGCGCTGGGGTGAGACTTCCCACCGGAACGGCGGGCCGACGGTGCCGAATTGGCGTCGCCGGGCTGGCATCCTGGGCGCGGTGCGCAGTCGCGGGCGTGCTCGCCCCGTCCCGCCCCTCCGCCGGGAAGCGGACGGGTCCCCGTCGCGCGTCTCAGCACCCTGTAGTAAACGGACCGACCCGCCGGTACGGCCCGTCCCGCCCCGACCCAGGAGCCCGACCACGTGATCAGCACCCCGACCTCGGCGCACGGGTTGTCGCCGCTGCGCACGGTCCAGGTGCTGGGGCACGGCAGCGCCGGCAGCGCGGCACATGTCCGCTCGCTGGCCGAGGGGCTGGTCGCGCGCGGGGTACGGGTGACCGTCTGTGCCACTCCGGAGACCGAGGAGGCCTACGACTTCACCGGCGCGGGCGCGCGGTTCGTGCCCGTCCCTCCGCGGACGGATCCGGCGAGCGTGGCCTCGCTGCGCAGCGCCTGCTGGGATGCCGACCTCGTCCATGCGCACGGTCTGCGGGCCGGCCTGCGCGCCTCGATGGCATTGCGCGGACTGCGCGGCCCCCGGGGCGGGCGTCGGGTTCCGCTGGTCATCACCTGGCACACCAAGGCACACCTCGAGGGCGCGCGGGCCGGGCTGGTGCATCTGACGGAGCGGCGGGTGGCGCGGGCCGCCGCCGTCGTCCTGGGAGCCTGCTCCGACCTCGTGGACCGGGCGCGCGAGCGGGGCGCGCGGGACGCACGGCTCGCGCCGGTCGCGATTCCCCGCCCCCGGTCGGGCGGTGCACCGGCCGAGCCGGAGAGCCATGACCGGATGCGTCACAAGGAGCGGGCCGAACTGGGCGCGATGGACCGCCCGTTGTTGCTCGCGGTCGGCCGTCTCGACCCGGCGCAGGGGCACGACCTGCTGCTGGACGCCGCGCACGCCTGGTGTGCGCTCGACCCGCAGCCGCTGGTCGCCATCGCGGGGGAGGGGGAGCAGCGGGCCGCGCTACAGCGGCGGATCGACGTCGAGCAGCTGCCCGTCCAGCTGCTCGGCCGTCGCGACGATGTGCCCGAACTCCTCGCCGCCGCCGACCTGGTGGTACTGCCCAGCAGGTGGGAGGCGCGCTCGCTGATCGCCCAGGAGGCGCTGCGGGCCGGGGTGCCGCTGGTCGCCACCGACACCGGAGGCACCCGCGAACTGGTCGGCCGGGCCGCGGAACTGGTCCGTTACGGCGACGCCGCCGCCCTGGCCCGTACAGTCCGTGCGCTCCTCGCCGACCCCGCACGACGGGACGCGCTCGCCGCGGCGGGCCGCGCCCAGGCGGCCGGCTGGCCCAGCGAGAACGACACCGTCACCCAGGTGCTCAGCGTCTACGACGAGTTGACCCAGCCGATTCAGCCCGTCTAGGGGATCTCACCCTGCTCTCCGTGGGCCTGCGACGCTCCCCCCGGCTCACACTGGGAGATGCCCCCAGTCCCTGCCCCGCTAAGGCTTCTCCGTATGCCGTCTCGCGCGCAGGGCCAGGCGCAGGCCCAGGACCGTCTGCGGATCGTCCAGGTCGGTGCCCAGCAGCTGAGCGATGCGGGCCAGCCGGTCGTACAGCGTCTGCCGGTTCACGTTCAGGTCGCGGGCGGTCTCGGCCTTGCGGCCCGCGCTGGCCAGGTAGGCCTCCAGCGTCGGCAGCAGCGGCTGACGGGCGCCCCGGTCGTGGACGAGCAGCGGCCCGATGGCGCGTTCCACGAAGTCGGTGAGCATGCCCTGGTCGCCGTGTTCGCGCATCCGCCACAGCAACAGCTCGATGTCCAGCCGGCGGGCGTCGTACCAGAGCTGTTCCGGCAGTCCCTGGGCCGAGGCCGCGGCCTCCGCGGCATGCCGCAGACCGGGCCCGGCCGCCGCCCAGTCGCCCGGCGTACCGACGACGACCACCGGGCGGTGCGCGGCCGGCCGGTCCAGGCCCGCGCGGACGACTCCGGCGCGCAGCGCCTCGGCGATCCGGTCGGCGAGCGCCTCGCGGTCCTGGCCCGCGCGGAGCGAGACGAGCAGCGGGACCCGGTTCTCCACGGGGCGTACGCCGAGGAGTACGGGCACCCCGGGGGCGGCGAGTTCCTCGCGCAGGGCCTGGGCGAGCAGCGCCCAGCTGCCGGGGGAAGGGAGGCCGGCCGGCAGCCGCATCACCACCGGCAGCACGGGTTCCGCCCCGGGACGGAAGCCCAGCAGGCGGGCCTGGGCGGGCGCCTCGGACGCGGAGATCCGGCCCTCCGCCAGGTCGGCGAGGAAGTCGCCGCGGCCGCGGGCGGCGAGCACCTCCTCCTGGCGGGACTGGAGCATGACCACGGCGAGGAGGTCGGCGGCGCGCTCGGCGGCGATCCGGTGCACCGGCGCCAGGGGGGCGTTGACGGGCAGCAGGACGAGCCGGGCGCGGACCGCGTCGGGGCCGTGGCCGCCGCCGGGGACGTCGATGCGTACGCCGGTGTCGCGCAGGCCCTCCCAGGCCAGCAGCGGATCGGCGTCCGCGGGGCCGCCGTCGTCGTCGCTCTCCGGCCCCGCCGCGTACAGCGGGCTGCCGTCGGGGGCCTCCAGGCAGAGCGGGTTGCCGGTGAAAACGGCCAGCAGCCGCAGTACCTCGGGGGCGCCGCCGCCGCGCAGCAGCACGTCGGTGCAGCGCCGCAGGATCTCGTCGGCGCGCCGCAGCAGTGCGTAGTGGCTGTTGATGATCTCGGTGTGGATCGCTTCGGTGACCGTGACGTACGGGACCTCGCGGTGCAGCTGGATCAGCGGGAGCCCGCTGTCCCGTGCGGCGTCGACCAACGCGGCGGGCAGCGATTCGAAACGGGAGCCGAGCTCCACGACGAGAGCTGCGATCTCGCGGTCCGCGAGCTTACGGATGAAGGCGCGCTGCTCGGACGGCCGGGCACCCAGCCCGAGACCGGTGGTCAGCAGCAGCTCGCCGCCCTTGAGCAGCGAGGCGATATGCGGGACCTCGCCCGCGTGCACCCAGCGCACCGGGCGGTCCAGCCGGTCGCCGCCGGCCAGCACCTCCGGCAGACCGCGTCGCAGCGCGGGCAGCTCCAGCGCCCTGCGTACCGTGATCTCGGCTTCGATCTTCGCTTCCGGCCCCATGGCGTGGAACGGTACCCGTAGTCCGCTATCCGGAGCCGTCTGGTCCGGATAGCGGCCCGCCGCTTACGCCGACTCCCGTACCACCAGCCGCGCCTGGGTGATCACCGGCGCAAGCCCCGCCGCGCCCCGAGCCTCCTCCGCCCCGGGCGATCCCTCTGTCCCTGGGCCCTTGCGCGGATCCAGCAACCGCAGCAGCAACCGGGCCATCAGCCGTCCCATCTCCTCCACGTCCTGCCGCACCGTGGTCAGCGGGGGATCCGCCCAGGCCGCCGGCTCCAGATCGTCGTAGCCGACCACCGCCACGTCGTCCGGCACCCGTCGCCCGCGGGCCCGCAGGGTGCGCAGCGCGCCGTTCGCCATCAGGTCGGAGCAGGCGAAGACGGCGTCCAGGTCCGGGGCGGCATCGAGAAGCTCGGCCATGGCCCGCTCGCCGCCCCCGGCGGTGAACCCGCCGTCCGCGATCAGCCGCGGATCCGGCTCCGTGCCCAGCGCCTCGCGGTAGCCGTCGAGCCGGTCCACCGCCGAGGTCTGGTCGAGCGGACCGGTGATCACGGCGATCCGGCGGCGGCCGCGGCCGAGGAGATGGCGTACGGCCTGGCGGGCGCCGCCGCGGTTGTCGGTGTCGACGTACAGCGGCCGCGGCGCCCGGCCGGCGCCCGCCCAGTCGGGCCGGCCGCCGTAGACGGTGGGCAGTCCGGCGCGCTCGGCCATGGCGGGCAGCGGGTCGTCGCGGTGCAGCGAGAACATCAGCGCGCCGTCGACATGCCCGGCCGACAGATAGCGGCCGATGCGGTCGTAGTCGTCGCGGTGCTCGACGAACATCAGCAGGAGCTGGGTGTCGGCGGCGGCCAGTTCGCGGCTGATGCCCCGTAGTTGGCGTCCGAAGAACGGATCGCTGAAGACTCTGGTCTCCGGCTCCGCGATGACCACGGCGACCGCTCCCGTGCGGCGGGTGACCAGGGAGCGGGCCGCACTGTTCGGTACGTAGCCCAGTTCGGCCACCGCCTGGCGGACCCGTTCCTGGACCGCGGCCCGTACGCCCGCACCGCCGTTGACCACGCGGGACACCGTTGCGCGGGAGACCCCGGCGAGCGCCGCCACCGCCTCCAGCGTCGGTCGTGGACCGTTCGGCTCAGACACCACACAACTCCTTTTTCCATACGGCGACTTGACGGTGTGCCGTCGAGTCGGCAGGGTTCACAGCGCACGATATGAGAGCGCTCTCACGACGGACCTCCCCACGGAACTCCTCACTCCCCCCACTGCATCGAGGAGAGAATGTCATGAGCATGAGAAATCGGCCGGGTAGTCGGATACAAGAGCGGCTGCCGAAACGGCCGGAGGAACGGCGGAAGAGGCGGGCGGGCCTCCTGCTCCTCGCCGCGAGCACCGCACTCGTCAGCACCTGTGCGCTCACCCTCCCGACGGCGTCGGCCGAAGAGGCGGACCCCGCCCCGCACGCCGCCCCCGCCCCGCACGCCGCCCCCACCGCCTTCCAGGAAGTCTGGCGTACGGACTTCGACGGCGCCGCCGGATCACGCCCCTCCGCCGACGACTGGATCACCGACACCGGCACCGGCTACCCCGGAGGCCCCTCCAATTGGGGCACCGGCGAGCGCGAGACCTACACCGACCGCCCCGAGAACCTCCAGCTCGACGGCGCGGGCCATCTGAAGATCACGGCCTTGAAGGACGGAGCCACCTGGACCTCGGGCCGTATCGAGACCCGGCGCACCGACTTCGCGGCCCCGGCCGGCGGCAGGCTCCGCATCGAGGCGAGCATCCGGATGCCCGAGGTCTCCGGTGACGGCGCGCTCGGCTACTGGCCGGCGTTCTGGACGCTGGGTGCCGAGTACCGCGGCAACTACGGGAACTGGCCGGGCATCGGCGAGTTCGACATCATGGAGAACGTCAACGGCATCAACAAGGTCTGGGGCACGCTGCACTGCGGCGTCAACCCCGGTGGGCCGTGCAACGAGACCCAGGGCAAGGGCAGTTCCCGTGAGTGCCCGGGCAGCGCCTGCCAGGCCGGATTCCACACCTACGCGCTGGAGCTCGACCGCACCGACGGCGCCGCGGAGTCGCTGAACTGGTACGTCGACGGACAGCAGTTCCACACCGTGCACTCCTCCGAGACGGACGCCGACACCTGGGCGAAGGCCACCCACCACGGCCACTTCCTGCTGCTCAACCTCGCGATGGGCGGCGGCTTCCCGGACGGGGTCGCGGGCTTCGCCACCCCCACCGACGCCACCCGGCCCGGCGGCTCCCTCCTCGTCGACCATGTCGCGGTCTCCGTCCAGCAGCCCGGTCAGGCCCGTACCGCCCGGCCCTCCCACCGCACCGCCCCGCAAGGAGCCACCTCATGATCACTCGCCGCAGCCTGCTCGGCGGCCTCGCCGCCGGCGCCGCCACCGCCTCCGGAATCGCCCTGGCCGGCCGCGCGACCGGCGCCACCGCCCCGGCCGCAGGCTCCGCCCGGACCGGCCGGGCCGCCGCCGGGATGCCCCTGCACCTCGTCAACAACTCCGGCGCGTACGCCAACTCCTCGGTCTGGATCTACATCGTCGGCAATGACGGCACCCAGCAGGTGCACGTCACCCCGGAAGGCGAACCCAAGCCCGTCGCCCTGGCCGACAACGGCCCGGACGGTTTCACCGACTACGCCATCCCGCTCGCCGCCGCCGGCACCACGACCCTCCAGCTGCCGTACATGTCCGGCCGGATCTACACCGCGCTGGGCGGCAAGCTCAAGTTCAAGGCGGTCCAGGACGGCAACGGCAAGGCCGCCCTCGCCTACCCGGCGGGCTGGGTCTCCGGCGACCCCAACTACGACGTCCTGCACGACTGCGCCGAGTTCACGTACAACTCCGGCGGGATGTACTGCAACACCACCATGGTCGACATGTTCAGCGTCCCGCTCGCGATCAAGCTCACCGGGGCCAAGGAACAGACCACCGGCACGCTCAAGGACGGCGCCCGCGCCAAGATCTTCTCCGATGTCAGGGCCGCCGACGGCTTCGGCCGCCTGGTCATCGACGACAAGCGGGTCATCGCCCCCGGCCACGGCCTGGACAGCGGACTGTTCGACAGGGACTACTTCGCCCCGGCCGTCGACGAGGCCTGGTCCGCCTACGCGGGCAAGGACCTGACCGTCACCACCGACGCGGGCACCTTCACCGGCCGGGTCAGCGGCGGAAAACTCTCCTTCACGGTCCCCCAAGGCCTTAAGGGCCAGGGAGGTGCCCCCACCAAGACAATCTCCTTCGACAAACCGTCCACCCGCGATGTCCTCTTCTGCGACGGCACCCTCGCGGCCCCCAACGACGGCACCCTCGGCCCGGTCGCCGCCATACTGGGCGCCGCCCTCAACCGCTCCACCCTCACCTCGCAGGCACACCAGCCCACCACCGACCCGGCCGCCTTCTACCAGCAGCGGCTGACCAACCACTACGCCCGGGCCATGCACGCCGCGACGCGGGACGGCAAGGCGTACGGCTTCGCCTTCGACGACGTCGCCGGCTTCGCCTCGTACATCGAGGACGGCGCCCCGAAGGAGATCACCCTCACCCTGACCCCCTTCTGACACAGAAATGTGGTGCCACCCGAAAGACGGGCGGCACCACAGAACTCCGGGAGGATAGCCCGCCGAAGGGCGGGCTATCCTCCGTAGGCCCCGCTGGCCGTCAGCCGCAGCGCGGTGTCGATCAGCGGAACATGGCTGAAGGCCTGCGGGAAGTTGCCCACCTGCCGCTGGGCCTTGGGGTCCCACTCCTCGGCGAGCAGCCCCAGGTCGTTGCGGAGCGAGAGCAGCTTCTCGAAGAGCTTGCGGGCCTCGTCCACCCGGCCGATCATCGCCAGGTCGTCGGCGAGCCAGAAGGAGCACGCCAGGAAGGCGCCCTCCTCACCCTCCAGACCGTCCACCCCGAGATCGTCCGCACCGGACGTCGGGTAGCGCAGCACGAAGCCGTCCTCGGTGGACAGCTCCCGCTGGATCGCCTCGATGGTGCCGATGACGCGCTTGTCGTCCGGCGGCAGAAAGCCCATCTGCGGGATCAGCAGCAGCGAGGCGTCCAGCTCCTGCGAGCCGTAGGACTGGGTGAAGGTGTTGCGTTCCTTGTCGTAGCCGTTCTCGCAGACATCCCGGTGGATCGTCTCGCGCAGGTCCTTCCAGCGCTCCAGCGGGCCGTCGACGTCCCCGGACTCGATCAGCTTGACCGTGCGGTCGACCGCGACCCAGGTCATGACCTTGGAGTGCACGAAGTGACGGCGCGGGCCGCGGACCTCCCAGATGCCCTCGTCCGGCTCGTCCCAGTGCTTCTCCACCCACTGGATCAGCTTGAGCTGGAGCAGCGAGGCGTAGTCGTTGCGGGCCAGGCCCGTCATGTGCGCCAGGTGCAGCGCCTCGGTGACCTCGCCGTACACATCGAGCTGGAGCTGTCCGGCGGCGCCGTTGCCGACCCGCACCGGACGGGAATTCTCGTATCCGGGGAGCCAGTTGAGCTCGTTCTCGCCCAGTTCCCGCTCACCGGCGATGCCGTACATGATCTGGAGGTTCTCCGGATCACCGGCCACCGCCCGCAGCAGCCACTCCCGCCACGCCCGCGCCTCTTCGCGGTAGCCGGTGCGCAACAGGGAGGACAGCGTGATCGCGGCGTCCCGGAGCCAGGTGAAGCGGTAGTCCCAGTTGCGTACGCCGCCCAGGCACTCCGGCAGCGAGGTCGTCGGCGCCGCCACGATCCCGCCGGTCGGCGCGTACGTCAGCGCCTTGAGCGTGATCAGCGAGCGCACCACCGCATCCCGGTAGGGACCGTGATACGTGCAGTGCTCGACCCACTCGCGCCAGAACTCCTCGGTGGCCTCCAGCGAGCCCTCCGGGTCCGCGACGGCCGGCGGCGGCTTGTGCGACGGCTCCCAGCTGATCGTGAACGCGATCCGCTCACCCGGCGAGACGGTGAAGTCGGAGAACGTCGTCAGATCCTTGCCGTACGTCTCCGCCGCGGTGTCCAGCCACACCGAATCGGGGCCCGCGACCGCGACCGTACGGTCGTCGATCTTGTGCACCCAGGGCACGACCCAGCCGTAGGAGAACCGCATCCGCAGCTGCGAGCGCATCGGCACACGGCCGCTGACGCCTTCCACGATGCGGATCAGCTGCGGCGCGCCATCACGCGGCGGCATGAAGTCGATCACGCGGACCGTGCCGCGCGGGGTGTCCCACTCCGATTCCAGGACCAGCGAATCGCCCCGGTAGCGCCGGCGGTCGGCCGGTGCGGGCCGGCCCCCGGGGCCGTTGACCGGCCCCATCCGCCAGAATCCGTGTTCCTCCGTGCCCAGCAGCCCTGCAAAGACCGCCGGGGAGTCGAAGCGGGGCAGACACAGCCAGTCCACTGTGCCGTCCCTGCACACTAGAGCGGCGGTTTGCATATCGCCGATAAGTGCGTAGTCCTCGATGCGCCCGGCCACGTGCATCTCCCGTCGAACTGGAGTCACGCCCCCCATGGGACGTTGTGATCTGTCCGTCCTGCCCATGAAACGTCGCCGAGCAGCGGGACCGGAAATCGGGCGGGGGTGGTGCCTTCCCGGACGGCTCGTTGCGAGTGTCCGAGCAGGATACGACGCACGTCGGTGATCCGCGCGACCCTCGCGACGAGTGAGGCGGTCCAAATGGGTGGCCTCCGTCACGTGACAGCGTCACCCGGGCAGCTGCTGCCAGGTTCGCATGTGTGGCCGGACACGACCATGCCCGGTCGCTGATAGCCTGGTACCCCGTGGACCGGTGGGACGCAGATAGATGTCACGGCAGAAGTCACGGCACCCCCGAACCGCAGCGACGGCACCCTGAATCACCAGGCCCCACGCCGCATCGCACCTCTCCACCTCGCGACCACGGGAGCTCCCTCTTGGCCATGCCGCCCAAATCCACGACGACCAAGCACCTCTTCGTCACCGGGGGCGTCGCCTCCTCGCTGGGCAAGGGGCTCACCGCCTCCAGCCTGGGTGCTCTCCTCAAGGCGCGCGGCCTGCGGGTCACGATGCAGAAGCTCGACCCGTACCTGAACGTCGACCCGGGAACGATGAACCCGTTCCAGCACGGCGAGGTCTTCGTCACCAACGACGGAGCCGAGACCGACCTGGACATCGGCCACTACGAGCGATTCCTGGACGTCGACCTCGACGGCTCCGCGAACGTGACCACCGGCCAGGTCTACAACACCGTGATCGCCAAGGAGCGCCGCGGCGAGTACCTCGGTGACACCGTGCAGGTCATCCCGCACATCACCAACGAGATCAAGCACCGCATCCGGCGGATGGCGACCGAGGACGTCGACGTCGTCATCACCGAGGTCGGCGGCACCGTCGGCGACATCGAGTCGCTGCCGTTCCTGGAGACGGTCCGCCAGGTCCGCCATGAGGTCGGCCGCGACAACGTCTTCGTCGTGCACATCTCGCTGCTCCCCTACATCGGCCCGTCCGGTGAGCTGAAGACCAAGCCGACCCAGCACTCGGTCGCGGCGCTGCGCAACATCGGTATCCAGCCCGACGCGATCGTGCTGCGCGCCGACCGCGAGGTCCCGACCGCCATCAAGCGCAAGATCTCGCTGATGTGCGACGTCGACGAGGCCGCGGTCATCGCCTGCCCGGACGCGCCGTCGATCTACGACATCCCGAAGGTCGTGCACGCCGAGGGCCTGGACGCCTTCATCGTGCGCAAGCTGGACCTGCCGTTCCGCGATGTGGACTGGACCCAGTGGGCGGACCTGCTGGACCGCGTCCACAACCCCGACCACGAGGTCAAGGTCGCGCTGGTCGGCAAGTACATCGACCTGCCGGACGCCTACCTCTCGGTCACCGAGGCGCTGCGAGCCGGCGGCTTCGCGAACAAGACCCGCGTGAAGCTGAAGTGGGTCACCTCCGACGACTGCAAGACCCCGGCCGGCGCCGCCGAGCAGCTCGCGGACTGCGACGCCGTCTGCATCCCCGGCGGCTTCGGCGACCGCGGTGTGGACGGCAAGGTCGGCGCGATCACCTACGCCCGGGAGAAGCAGCTCCCGCTGCTCGGCCTGTGCCTGGGCCTCCAGTGCGTGGTCATCGAGGCGGCCCGCAACCTGGCCGGTATCGCGGGCGCGAACTCCACCGAGTTCGACCCGGCCGCCGCCGACCCGGTCATCTCCACGATGGCCGAGCAGATGGACATCGTCGCCGGTGAGGGCGACATGGGTGGCACGATGCGGCTGGGCATGTACCCCGCCAAGCTCGCCGAGGGCTCCATCGTCCGTGAGGTCTACGACGACCAGCCGTACGTCGAGGAGCGCCACCGCCACCGCTACGAGGTCAACAACGCCTACCGCGCCGAGCTGGAGAAGAAGGCCGGGCTCCAGTTCTCCGGCACCTCCCCGGACAACAAGCTCGTCGAGTACGTCGAGTACCCGCGCGAGACGCACCCCTACCTGGTCGCCACCCAGGCGCACCCGGAGCTGCGCTCCCGCCCGACCCGCCCGCACCCGCTCTTCGCCGGGCTGGTGAAGGCCGCGGTCGCGCGCAAGACGGGCACCGCGAAGTAAGAGCAAGCACGGCGGATACGGTTGCCGGGGTACGGCCTCTTCGAGGTCGTGCCCCGGTTTCTGCGTTGGGTACACGGCAACACACAGGAGGACGCGCCATGGCGATCAAGGACACCCCCGAGGAGTGGACGGTCACCGCGACCACGACGCCGTTCACCGGGAACAAGACCAGCGTGCGCACCGACGAGGTCGTCATGCCGGACGGCTCCACCGTGACGCGCGACTACCAGGTCCACCCCGGTTCCGTGGCCGTCGTCGCCCTCGACGACGAGGGCCGGGTGCTGGTGCTGCGCCAGTACCGCCACCCCGTGCGCCAGAAGCTGTGGGAGATCCCCGCCGGGCTGCTCGACATCCCCGGTGAGAACCCGCTGCACGCGGCGCAGCGCGAGCTGTACGAGGAGGCGCACGTCAAGGCCGAGGACTGGCGGGTGCTGACCGATGTGTACACCACGCCCGGCGGTTGTGACGAGGCTGTGAGGATCTTCCTCGCCCGGGGACTGTCCGAGGCCGAGGGGGAGCGCTTCGAGGTCTCCGAGGAGGAGGCCGACATGGAGCTGGCGCGGGTGTCGCAGGACGAGCTGGTCCGCGGAGCGCTCGCCGGTGATCTGCACAACAACTGCCTCGTCGTGGGCGTGCTGGCACTCGCCGTGGCCCGGCTCGGCGAGGGTCTGGACGCGCTGCGCCCGGCCGACGCGCCGTGGCCGGCCCGCCCCTTCGAGGCCTGAGCCGCCGCTCCGGCACGAGCCGGTCGGATGATCCACCGATCCGATCGGGTGACCCAACCGCCCTGCTCGGCAGGGCACGTGACGGCCCGTGAACTACGCTCGGCAGCGTCCGTCCCGGCGGCGGACGCGTACGCGCAGGTGGACGGGAGCGTGACCGGTGACGGACCAGGCGGTGGGCGGGGAGCACCTCCCGCCGGAGACGGCGGACGGGCCTGCCACGGCAGCACCCGGACAGCGGGCAGCGGGGTTCCGCCAGGACGGCGGAACCGCCCGTCCCCTGGTCCCCGCGGCCGTCACCGCCCCCTCCGCCACCGGGTTCGCCGGCCGCCGCCGCGAGCTCAAGGCGCTGCACGCCGATATCGCCCGGGCCGGCCTGGACACCCTCTCCGGCCGCAAGGGCGCCCGCAGCCGGGTGCTGCTGATCGCCGGCCGCCCCGGCTCCGGACGTACGGCCCTGGCCGAGGAGCTGCTGCGCGAGCTGGCCGACCACCATCCCGACGGTGTGCTGAGGGCCACACTGACCGGGCCGGGCGGCGAACCGGCCGACCTCGGCCGCGCCGCGCGCGACCTGCTGGCCGTGCTCGGCGTCGACGCCCCGCCGGGCGCCGCCGAGGACGAGCTGACCGAGCTGCTGCGCGGTGCGCTCGCCGGGCGCCGTGCCCTGCTGTTCCTGGACGACGCGCGGGGCGCCGAACAGGTCGAACCGCTGCTCCCCGACGCCCCCGACTGCCTGGTCGTGGTGGTCTCCCAGGGGCCGCTGACCGGCATTCCGGACGTCCGGCCGTGTGCCCTGGGCGGCCTGGACAGCGTGGCCTGTGTCGAGATCCTCAGCCGCTACGCCGGGCCGATCCGGATCACCGTCGACCCGCGGACCGCCGACAGCGTCGCCGAGGAGTGCGGCGGCCAGCCCGCCGCGCTGGTGCTGGCCGGTGCCTGGCTCGCCGCCCGCCCCAAGTCCTCGGTCGCCGATCTGCTCCAGGCGCTGCACGCCGTCCCGCTGCCCCCGGACCTGCCCACCGGCGCCCGCCCGCTGTTCCGTGCCTTCCGGCTCGCCTATGAGGCGCTGCCGGCGCCCGCCGCCCGCATACTGCGGCTGATCACCCTGGCACCGGCCGGCCTCGTGGACGCCCATATCGCCTCCGCGCTGGCCGGCTGCTCGGTGGCCGCGGCCGCCACGACGCTGGGCGACTTCGCCGCGCTCGGCCTGCTGCGGCCGGTCGCCACCGAGGACGACGGGGCTCCGGTCGCGAGTACGCCCGATCCGGCCCTGCGCCCGCAGTACCGGCTGCCCGGCTGCCTCGACCCGCTGGCGCGCGAACTGCTCCGGGAACACGAGCGCCCGGCCGACGTCCAGCTGGCCCGTGCCCGGATGCTGGAGCGGACCGTACGGCTGCTCCAGTCCTGCCGGGCGATGGGCGAGCCGGCCGATTCGCCCGCCCGGCAGAAGGTCGCCGGGCTGCCGCGCTCGCTGCGCTTCTCCTCGCGGAGCGCCGCCGCGCACTGGCTGCGCAGCCGTCGCGGCGCGCTGCTCGACGCCGCCCGGATCGCCGTCGCCGACGGTGAACTCGACACCCTGGACCGGCGGTTGATGGCCGCGCTGACCCGGACGCTGCTCGCGCACCAGGGCCCCGAGGCCGCCGCGCCGGACCTCTACGCACTGCACGGACTCGTCCTCCAGGTCGCCGAGCGGCGCGGGCTGCCGCGGGAGAAGGCCGCCGCCCTGCTGAACCTCGCGGACCTGGACGGCCAGGCCGGACGTACCGCTCAGGCGCTCACCCGTTACCGGGGTGCGCTGGAGGCGGCCCGCTCGGTGCAGGACCCGGTGGCGACCGGCCGGGCGCTGGAGTCGCTGGGCGGTACGTACACCGAGCTGGGCGACTGGCAGCGGGCCGCCGACTGGTACGGCCGGGCGCTGGAGCTGCGGCTGGCCCGTGACGAGGGCGGTGACGCGGCGCGGCTGCACGGCCGGATCGGTGGCGCGCACACCTACGCGGGCCGGTGGGGCGAGGCGCTCAAGGCCTGGCGGGCCGCCGTCGGGACGTACCGCAGGATCGGCGATGTGGCCGGCCAGGCGCGGGCGACCGGTGAGGTGGCCCGGGTGCAGGAGTACGCGGGGCGGCCCGAGGACGCGCTGCGGACCTGTCTCGAAGCCCTCGACATCGCCCGGAAAGCGGGCGACGGACGACTGGAGGCGGCACTGCAACTACGGATCGCGGACACCCTCGAGAGGCTCGGCGACCCAGCAGCCGCACGGCTCCATCGGGCCGTGGGGGAGCGACTCCTCGAAGATCACTCCAAGTGACCTGCGAAATCGGTGGTGCTTCTCGCAAGAATTAATGCTTTGCAAGGCTAGACAACGAGAGCTCCTTCAATAGACTGGCTGGGCCGCGTTCGGCGCGGTCAGTTCCGTCATGCAGCGCATGAGGGGATAATTCCTCCTGCACCCTCTCTTTCAAGGACCGTGATCGACGTGAAGGTCGGCATCCCCCGCGAGGTCAAGAACAACGAGTTCCGCGTGGCTATCACGCCCGCCGGAGTGAACGAACTCGTCCGCCACGGCCACCAGGTCTTCATCGAGAAGGACGCCGGTGTCGGCTCGTCCATCACGAATGAGGAGTACGTCTCCGCCGGTGCCTCCATCCTGGACACCGCCGATGAGGTCTGGGGCACTGCTGACCTGCTGCTGAAGGTCAAGGAGCCGATCGCGGAGGAGTACCACCGCCTCCGCAAGGACCAGACGCTCTTCACCTACCTGCACCTGGCCGCCTCCAAGGAGTGCACGGACGCGCTGCTGGAGTCCGGCACCACCGCGATCGCCTACGAGACCGTCGAGACGGCCGGCCGCCAGCTGCCGCTGCTCGCCCCGATGTCCGAGGTCGCGGGCCGTATCGCCCCGCAGGTCGGCGCCTACCACCTCATGCGCCAGGCCGGCGGCCGCGGCGTGCTGCCCGGTGGCGTCCCCGGTGTCCACGCGGGCAAGGCCGTCATCATCGGCGGTGGCGTCTCCGGCTGGAACGCGCTCCAGATCGCCGTGGGCCTCGGCTTCCACGTGACCCTGCTCGACAAGGACATCAACAAGCTCCGCGAGGCCGACAAGATCTTCGGCACCAAGGTGCAGACGATCGTCTCCAACGCCTACGAGCTGGAGAAGGCCGTCGTCGAGGCCGACCTCGTCGTCGGTGCCGTCCTGATCCCCGGTGCCAAGGCGCCGAAGCTGGTCACCAACGAGCTCGTCGCCAAGATGAAGCCCGGAAGTGTTCTTGTCGACATCGCGATCGACCAGGGCGGCTGCTTCGAGGACTCGCGTGCCACCACGCACGCCGAGCCGACCTTCCCGGTCCACAACTCGGTCTTCTACTGCGTCGCCAACATGCCCGGCGCGGTGCCGAACACCTCCACCCACGCGCTCACCAACGCCACGCTGCCCTACATCGTGGAGCTGGCGAACCGTGGCTGGGTCGAGGCGCTGCGCCGTGACCCGGCGCTGGCCAAGGGCCTGAACACGCACGACGGCAAGGTGGTCTACGGTCCCGTCGCCGAGGCCCACGGCCTCGAGCACGTCGAACTGCGCACCCTCCTCGGCTGAGGCGTCAACGAAGCGCGTCAACGCTGCATCACCGGCCGGGCCTTGTCGACAAGGCCCGGCCGGTCGCATGTCCAGCCCGCGGAACGCTCTATTCCGGAACGCCGGGTCCCAACTCGCCGCGAACGTGACCCTTTAGCCGATTCGCGCCCCCCTGAAACTTCGGTCCGATGCCATGTGCGCCCTTGACATCGGGGGTCCGGTTACCGACACATCGTGCCGGGTCCGGTGGATTGTGTTGCTGCGGACGCCCGACACGCCATAGAGTCGCCAACCGTCGGCATGGTGCCACGCTGACCTATCGATAAAGTTTCCTGGTCACATCCAAGGAGGTAAGACGACTTGTGAATGAGTCGACATTTACTCCCGGGGGTGGTCAACCAGGAGCGGTTGCACGGGGCCAGGGTCCCTCGGGGCTCGAGGCTGTCGGCTCCGTAGCGGTCCACACCTTCGCAGCCCACCAGAGCATTTCCACGACAGCCCACCAGAGCATGGACGGCCATCACGTGAACGCCATGGCCGGCGACCGGGGCAGTGGAGAACCCGCCCGTCTCGCCGACTACGACGACCTGCCCCAGGGGCACTTCTACGATCCGGACGCGGAGTACGAGCCGGACCCCGAATACGCCGCGACGCTCGCGCCGGACGCCGCGCGCCAGCGTCGAGAACGCGTCGGCCCGACCGGACGCCCGCTCCCTTATTTCCCCATCCCGGGACCGCTGTCCGACCACGGCCCCGCCAAAATCATCGCCATGTGCAACCAGAAGGGCGGGGTCGGCAAGACCACCTCGACCATCAACCTGGGTGCCGCACTTGCCGAATACGGACGACGGGTGCTGCTCGTCGACTTCGACCCCCAGGGCGCCCTGTCGGTCGGACTCGGCGTCAACCCGATGGAGCTCGACCTGACGGTCTACAACCTGCTCATGGAGCGGGGCATGGCGGCCGACGAGGTGCTCCTGAAGACCGCGGTCCCCAACATGGACCTGCTGCCCAGCAATATCGATTTGTCAGCGGCAGAGGTGCAGTTGGTCAGCGAGGTCGCGCGCGAGTCGACCCTCCAGCGCGCCCTGAAGCCGCTGCTGGCCGACTACGACTACATCGTCATCGACTGCCAGCCCTCGCTCGGTCTGCTCACCGTCAACGCGCTGACGGCGGCTCACAAGGTCATCGTGCCGCTGGAGTGCGAGTTCTTCGCGCTGCGCGGTGTCGCGCTGCTCACCGAGACGATCGAGAAGGTCCAGGAACGGCTCAACCCCGAACTGGAGCTGGACGGCATCCTGGCGACGATGTACGACTCCCGCACCGTGCACAGCCGTGAGGTCCTGGCACGTGTCGTCGAGGCCTTCGACGATCACGTCTACCACACCGTCATCGGCCGTACGGTCCGCTTCCCGGAGACCACCGTCGCGGGCGAGCCGATCACCACGTACGCCTCCAACTCCGTCGGTGCCGCCGCCTATCGTCAGCTCGCCAGGGAGGTGCTCGCCCGGTGTCACGCCGAGTGAGTCTGCCGGGCGCCGACGAACTGTTCCGTACCACCGGGGGCGTGGGGCTTCAGCCCTCCAGCCCCCGCCGTTCGGCGAACGGCTCCCCGGCCAACGGCGAGGCGCCCCGGGTGCCCGCACCGGCCGGCGAGCCCGATCCGGCGGACGGGCCGGAGGCGGCCACCGCGGTACGGCAGCGGCGGCCCGGGGCCGGCAGCTCGGACACCCCGGCGACGGCCGGTGACGGCGGACCGGCCACGCCACCGCGGGTGCCCGCCGTCGGTCCCTCGGCCGAGCACGGCGGCCGTGAGGCGGACGGCGACACCGGCAAGAGCCACCGGGCCCAGGCGGGGCAGGGTGGCCAGGCCGGTTCGGACGCGGCCGCGGCGGCCGCGCAGGCCGGTGGCCAGGGCCGCCGGCGCGGGGGATCCCGCGGTGCCAACCGCCGCCCCAGCGGCCGGGAACGGCACGACGAGAAGATCACCGTCTATGTCTCCGCCGAGGAGCTCATGGACCTCGAACATGCGCGGCTGGTGCTGCGCGGCGAACACGGCCTCGCCGTCGACCGCGGCCGGATCGTCCGCGAGGCGGTCGCCGTGGTCCTCGCCGACCTGGAGTCGCGCGGCGACGCCAGCATCCTGGTGCGGCGGCTGCGGGGGCGCTGACGCCCCGTCCCTGCCCGTGTGGGGGCGCGGCCGGTCCGGTGCCGCCGGTGCCCGCGGCGTGGCTGCTCGCCGTGGTGGCGGAGATTTCCTGCGGCGGCCGCCACGGTGCGGAAACGTCACGCCGCGCGAAGCCTGACGCGTCGGGTCGGACAGGGCGCGGGCGCCGCGGGATAGCCTGCCTCCTCGGCGGGGTCTCCCGCCCGTGACCAGCCCGTCGCCCCCGGCGCGGGACCGCAGCACCATGGACCGCGATGCCGACGACCAACGACGATGCCTCCGCGCCCCGCGCCCGTAGACCTCTTGGGCGGGGGGCGGGCGCGGACGCGGGGCCGGTGGCACCGGACGCCCCTGTGACGCCGGACGAGGCCGCGGTGCCGGACGGGTCCGGAGCGGCCGGGGTGCCGGAGGATGCCGACGCGTCACAGCTGGGCGCGTCACAGCCGGACGGGCCGCAGCCGGACGTGCCGCGGGGCGCCGCCGCCGAGGACGCGCCCGTCGCCGTTTCCGATGACGCTCCTGCCGCGGCCGTCCCCGATGCCGTCCCAGAAGCCGCTCCCGCCGAGGCTCCCCCCGAGGCCGGCGACGGCAAGTTCACCCTCCGGCTGGACAACTTCGAGGGACCCTTCGACCTCCTTCTCCAGTTGATCTCCAAGCACAAGCTGGACGTCACCGAGGTCGCCCTGTCCAAGGTGACCGACGAGTTCATGGCGCACATCCGGGCCATGGGGCCGGACTGGGATCTGGACCAGACCACGGAGTTCCTGGTCGTCGCGGCGACGCTGCTGGACCTCAAGGCGGCCCGGCTGCTGCCCGTGGCGGAAGTGGAGGACGAGGCGGATCTCGCGCTCCTGGAGGCTCGTGACCTGCTCTTCGCCCGGCTCCTCCAGTACCGCGCCTACAAGCGGATCGCGGACATCTTCAGCGGCCGGCTGGCGGACGAGGCCCGGCGCCATCCCCGTACGGTCGGGCTGGAGCCGCACCTCGCCGAGCTGCTGCCCGAGGTCGTCATCAGCACCGGAGCGGAGGGTTTTGCCAAGCTCGCGGTGAAGGCGATGCAGCCCAAGGCCCGGCCGCAGGTCTATGTCGACCACATTCACGCGCCGCTGGTGAGCGTGCGGGAACAGGCCGAGGTGATGATGGCGCGGCTGCGGGAGGCGGGCGAGAGCAGCTTCCAGGAACTGTGCGCGGACGCACCGGACACCCTCACCGTCGTGGCGCGCTTCCTGGCCCTGCTGGAGCTCTACCGGGAGCGGGTGGTGGTCCTGGAGCAGGAGGAGGCCCTGGGGGCGCTGAACGTCCGCTGGACGGGCGCGGAGGGGGCCGAGCCGGTGGTCACGGACGAGTTCGACCAGGAGCCGGGGCAGCGCGCCGCCGAGGCGGAGCGGAAAGAGCACGCAGAGAAAGAGCACGCAGAGAAGGAGCGGGCATGAGCGGCGTGGCCGACGGCGAGGCGTACGACGTCACGGAGACCGGTACGGAGGGCGCCTTGGGGGAGCGGTCCGGTGCGCCGGCCGGGACGCTGGGCGTGGCCGGGCTGGAGCTGAAGCCCGCGCTGGAGGCGGTCCTCATGGTCGTCGACGAGCCCGCGACCGAGGAACACCTGGCCAGGGTGCTGGAGCGGCCCCGCCGCGCGGTCGCGCTGGCGCTGCGCGAGCTGTCCGACGACTACACCCGCCAGGGGCGCGGATTCGACCTGCGGCTGGTGGCCGGGGGCTGGCGCTTCTACTCCCGTGCCGCGTACGCGGACGCAGTGGAGAGCTTCGTCCTGGACGGGCAGCAGGCCCGGCTGACCCAGGCCGCATTGGAGACTCTGGCCGTGGTCGCGTACCGTCAGCCGGTCAGCCGTTCCCGAGTCTCGGCCGTACGCGGCGTGAATTGTGACGGTGTGATGCGCACGCTCCTCCAGCGCGGACTGGTGGAGGAGGCGGGGACGGAACCTGAAACAGGTGCGATCCTGTACAGGACGACGAATTACTTTTTGGAGCGGATGGGCCTGCGAGGCCTGGACGAGCTCCCTGAGCTCGCACCGTTCCTTCCGGAAGCGGACGCGGTCGAGGGCGACTCACCGGAAGGTATCCCGTCGTTCGACGTAGACGACAGCGGCGACTCTCAGACGGATCATTGATGCGAAGCAGCGGCAGGAACAACAGGGACAGCGGCCGGGCCGACCACCGCGGCGCCGGCGGGAGCACCCCGCGGCCGAAGGCCGGGGGGAAGAGGGACGACAAGCAGCGCGCGGGCCGCCCCCGTCCCGAGGAGCGCCGCTACGACGTGGGCGGATCCGGCGGTCCCGGGGGCTCCTCGGACCGCAAGGACGAGCGCGGCGGCTCCAAGGGCGGTGGCTCCAAGAGCGGCGGCCCCAAGAGCGGCGGCCCCAAGAGCGGCGGCAGCCGGGGCGCGGCGGCCCGTGGGGGCGCCAAGGGCGGCCCGCGTACGGGCGCTGCCTCCAAGGGGTCCGGCCCCGGTGCCAAGGGCGGTCCGCAGCGCGGCCGGGGCCAGGCGCCTTCGCGGCCCCGGGAGCTGGACGCCAAGATCGAGGAGCGCAACCGCGCTCGGCACAACAAGCCGCAGGTCAAGACCCCCAAGACCTTCGGTGACGAAGAGGGCGAGCGGCTTCAGAAGGTGCTGGCCAGGGCCGGTATGGGCTCGCGGCGGGCCTGCGAGGAGCTGATCGACCAGGCGCGCGTCGAGGTCAACGGCCAGGTCGTCATGGAGCAGGGCGTCCGGGTCGACCCGGAGAAGGACGAGATCAAGGTCGACGGCCTGACGGTCGCCACCCAGTCGTACCTCTTCTTCGCGCTGAACAAGCCGGCCGGTGTGGTCTCCACGATGGAGGACCCCGACGGCCGCCAGTGCCTGGGCGACTACGTCACCAACCGCGAGACGCGGCTGTTCCACGTGGGCCGGCTGGACACCGAGACCGAGGGCATCATCCTGCTCACCAACCACGGTGAGCTGGCGCACCGCCTGACGCACCCGCGCTACGGCGTGAAGAAGACCTACCTGGCCGCGATCCAGGGCCCCCTCCCGCGCGACCTGGGCAAGCAGCTCAAGGACGGCATCCAGCTGGAGGACGGCTACGCCCGCGCCGACCACTTCCGGGTGGTGGAGAACACCGGCAAGAACTACCTCGTCGAGGTCACGCTCCACGAGGGCCGTAAGCACATCGTGCGCCGGATGCTCGCGGAGGCCGGATTCCCCGTCGAGCGGCTCGTCCGCACGAGCTTCGGCCCGATCCCGCTGGGCGACCAGAAGTCGGGCTGGCTGCGCCGGATGACCAACACCGAGGTCGGCATGCTGATGCGTGAGGTCGAGCTCTAGGTCCGCAGGGACCGCCGCGGGACCGCACGGCAGGAAATGCCTTGCGGCTCCGCAGCCCCACCCCTTAATGTCACTGTGACATTAAGGGGTGGTTTTTTCATGGTGTCCACGGGGTCCGCCGCTACCGGCTCGCTGATCGGGCTGGCTCTCGGCGATGCGCTCGGCTTTCCCACCGAGTTCAACGATGTGCCGTCGATCCTGGCCAAGTGCGGCCCGTGGCGGCGGATGCCGCTGCCCGATCCCGCGTTCGTCACCGACGACACCCAGATGACGCTGGCGCTGGGCCGCGGACTGCGCACGGCCCTGGGCCGCGGTCCGCTCACCGCGCAGGCCCTCGTGGGACCCGTGCGCGAGGAGTACGTCACCTGGTGGCGCTCGCCCGACAACAACCGGGCGCCGGGCGGCACTTGCCTCAGGGCCTGCCAACTGCTCAGCGACCGCGGCCGGCCCTGGGCCGAGGCCGCCCAGATGGGGTCGAAGGGCTGCGGCGCCAATATGCGGGTCGCGCCGATCGGGCTCGTCCCGGGGCTGAGCCCGCAGCAGCGCTCCGGTGCCGCACAGCTCCAGTCCGCGCTGACCCACGGGCACCCCACCGCGCTCGCCGCCGCCGATCTGACCGCCTGCGCCGTACGCGCCCTCGCCGACGGCACACCGCCCGCCGAGCTGCCCGCCCTGCTGCGCACGTACGCCCACGACCACCGCACCGTCTACCGGGAGGACTGGCTCGGCGACCTGTGGCGGCGGAGTCAGGACCCCTCCGCGGCGGACTTCACCGCCCGCGGCTGGGACGAGTGCCTCGGTGTGCTGGACCGGCTGGAGGCGGCGCTCGGCGCACCGGACCGGGAGGCCGACCCGTGCCTGGCCACCGGCGCCGGCTGGATCGCGGAGGAGGCGCTGGCCACCGGCCTGCTGTGCTTCCTGCTCTTCCCCGACGAGCCGCTCACCGCGCTGCGCCGGGCCGCCTGCACCTCCGGCGACTCCGACTCGATCGCCTGCCTCACCGGCGCCTTCGCGGGCGCCCGCCTCGGCGCCGGCGCCTGGCCCGAGGAGTGGGCCGCCCGTATCGAATACCGCGACGAGCTGCTGGCACTGGGGGAGGCCTGGGATGCGTGAGAACCCGACCGTCACCGAGACGGTCACCGGACGGGAGGCCGTCCTCCGGGCGGCCGGGCTGCCTGCCGTCGACCTGAATGCTGTGGTCGCGGAACAGGACGACCCGCTGGTCTTCGCGACGGTCTCCGGCGCGCATCTGTACGGCTTCCCGTCCCGGGACTCCGACGTCGATCTGCGCGGCGCCCACCTCCTGCCGGCCGCCGCCTTCCTCGGGCTGCACGAGCCCGACGAGACCCGGACCCGGATGTGGGACGAAGGGCGCACCGAGCTGGACCTCGTCTCGCACGACCTGCGCAAATTCGCCCGGCTGTTGCTGCGCCGCAACGGCTACGTACTGGAGCAGCTGCTCTCGCCCCTGGTGGTGCACACCACTCCCGTGCACGACGAGCTGATCGCGCTGGCCCCGGGCCTGCTCACCGCCCACCACGCGCACCACTACCGCGGCTTCGCCACGACCCAGTGGCGGCTCTTCGAGAAGACCGGCGAGCTGAAGCCGCTGCTTTACACGCTGCGGGTGCTGCTCACCGGCATCCACCTCATGGACAGCGGCCGGGTGCAGCCCCATCTGCCCACCCTGGTGGGCGAGCCGGCCGCGCCCGCCTACATACCGGAGCTGATCGCGGCCAAGGAGGCGGCCGAGCACGGCATGGCCGGTGCGGTGGTGGACCCGGCGCGGCTGCGCCGGGACATCGAGGCGCTGCACGCCCGGCTGGACGCCGCCCAGGACGCGACGGCCCTGCCGGACGCTCCCGGCGCCCGCGAGGCGCTGCACGACCTCATCGTCCGGGCCAGGACGGCCGGCGCCTCAGCCGAGCGCTGAGGCCCGCCGGGCCCGGAACAGGAAGTCCGCCACCCGGCCCCGGTCCGGCTCGGCCGGCAGCGGCGAGCCGGAC
Source organism: Streptomyces sp. MCA2 (assembly GCF_023544705.1). NCBI lineage: Bacteria > Bacillati > Actinomycetota > Actinomycetes > Kitasatosporales > Streptomycetaceae > Streptomyces > Streptomyces sp. MCA2. The sequence continues at coordinate 79,999 of NZ_JAMJFM010000027.1, read as the reverse complement.
ACCGAGGCCTCGGCCTCCTCGGCCAGCCGCCCCATCCGGCGCTCCACCGCCGCCCAGTCCACCTCGCCGCGCCGGACCGCCAGCAGCTCCTCCCGGTCCTCGCCGACGTCCAGCGTGAGCGCGCCCGTACGGAGCAGATCGCGCGAGGAGGCCAGCAGCCGCAGCAGATGCATGGCGTGTTTCCAGCGGGGCGCACCGTGCTGCCGTACGTCGGCCCGCAGCTGCTTGAGCTGCCCGCCGGCATAGCCCGCGAAGGTGCGGTGGACCTGCCGGGACAAGAAGGCGTCGCGCAGCGCCAGCAGCTCCCGGCCGGTGCCGTCGATCCGCTCCACCAAGGGGGAGTGCAGGCACTCCAGGATGGTGGGGTTGGCACGCAGCGCCAGATGGCAGAACCGCTCCAGCTCCCAGGAGAACTCCTCCTCGCGCGGCCCCTCCACATGGGTCGGCGGCTTCTCGAAGCCCCAGAAGAGCGGGGTGGGTGCGAGGTACACCCCGCGCCGGTCGGTGTCGCTGGACTCCGTGGCCAGACCGAAGGCGCGCGAGCCCATCACGCAGGCGTAGACGGTGTGCTCGGCGACCAGGGTGTGACCTGCGGCGGCTTCGGACATGGCGGCGATTGTCGCTGGTGGAACGGCGGATGTCACCAGTTTTCAAGGGCGGAATGCGGCCCTCCGGAAGCGTGCTGACTGTCGGTGGGCGGCCGGTCGCGGCGCGCACGGACCGCCGTCCTGCCCCTCCGGCCGTCTCAGCGTCCGGCCGCCGCGTACGGATTGTCCGTGCGGCTGGTTACGCTGATCAGTGCGCGCACAGGTGCGTGACGCGGCACAGAACGCAGGGGAGCAGTGACGTGGCGGTACGAGCGGTCCGCGGGGCCGTCCAGCTGGAGCGGGACGACGCGCAGCACATGCAGGAGCAGGTCGGCGAGCTGCTCACCGCCATCCTCGAGCGCAACGACCTCCTCGCGGACGACCTGATCAGCGTGTGGTTCACCGCCACCCCCGATCTGCACAGCGACTTCCCGGCCGCCGCCGCCCGTGCCCTGGGCATCACGGACGTCCCGCTGATCTGTGCCCAGGAGCTGGACATCGACGGCGCCATGGAGCGCGTGGTGCGGGTGCTCGCCCATGTCGAGACCGGGCTGTCCAAGGCCGGGATCGCCCATGTCTACCTCGGTGCGGCCGGAGAGCTGCGGAAGGACATCGCGCAGTGAGGACCGCACTCGTCATCGGAACGGGCCTGATCGGCACGTCGGCCGCGCTCGCGCTGCAATCGCGGGGCGTCCGGGTCTTCCTGGAGGACCACGACCAGGCGCAGGCCCTGACGGCCGCCGCGCTCGGCGCGGGCACGGCCGAGGCGCCCGAGGGACCGGTCGACCTGGCCATCGTGGCCGTGCCCCCGGCCCATGTCGCGGCGGCCCTGGCCGATGCCATCCGCCGCCGGGTGGCCCGCGGCTACATCGACGTCGCCAGCGTCAAGGGCGGCCCGCGCCGTGAGCTGGAGGCGATGGGCTGCGAGCTGTCCGGCTACCTCGGCACGCATCCGATGGCCGGCAAGGAGCGCTCCGGCCCGCTGGCCGCCACCGCCGACCTCTTCGAGGGCCGGCCCTGGGTGCTCACCCCGACCCGCGACGGCGACACCGAGGTGCTCAACCTCGCCCTGGAGCTGGTCGCGCTGTGCCGGGCCGTCCCGGTGGTGATGGACGCGGACGCGCACGACCGCGCCGTCGCCCTGGTCTCGCACACCCCGCAGCTGGTCTCCAGCCTCGTCGCCGCCCGCCTCAGGGGCGCCGACGAGACCGCCGTACGCCTCTGCGGCCAGGGCATCCGGGATGTGACCCGGATCGCGGCCTCCGATCCCGCGATGTGGATCGACATCCTCTCGGCCAATCCCGGCCCGGTCGCCGATGTGCTGGGCGAGATCGCCGCCGACCTGGACGAGACCGTGCGGTCCCTGCGCGCCCTGGAGTCCGCCGACGAGCAGAAGCGCGGCGGCGGCGCCGGCGGTATCGAGGACGTGCTGCGCCGCGGCAATGCCGGCCGTGAGCGGGTGCCCGGCAAGCACGGCGCCGCCCCGGCCGCCTACGAGATCGTCGCCGTCCACATCGGCGACCAGCCCGGTGAGCTGGCCCGGATCTTCGCCGACGCAGGCCGGGCCGGGGTCAATATCGAGGACGTCCGCATCGAGCACGCCACCGGTCAGCAGGCCGGTTTCATCCAGCTCATGGTCGAGCCGCAGGCCGTGCCGGTGCTGACCGCGGAGCTGCGTGAGCGGGGCTGGTCCATCCGGCAGTGACCGCGTGGACGGCACCGTGCGGGTGAGCCAGTAACCTTGTCCGAGGCCCTTATGGCCTTGGACCCCCGCCCCGTGTACAAGAAAGGTGTTCGTCACCGTGGAAACCGCCGCTCGGACCGCCCCGGCAGCAGTGATTGTCGCCATCGACGGCCCCGCAGGCACGGGCAAGTCCAGCACGTCCAAGGCCGTCGCCGCCAAGCTGGGCCTCGGCTACCTCGACACCGGCGCCCAGTACCGCGCGATCACGTGGTGGATGCTGACCAACGGCATCGACGTCAAGGACGCGACGGCCGTGGCCGACGCCGCGGTCAAGCCCGTGATCGTCTCCGGCACCGACCCGTCCGCCCCGACCATCACGGTCGACGGCCTGGACGCCGCGGGCCCGATCCGCACCCAGGAGGTCACCTCCGCGGTCAGCGCGGTCAGCGCCGTCCCCGAGGTGCGGACCCTGATCACCGATCTCCAGCGCAGCATCGCCGCCGAGGCGCCGAACGGCATCGTCGTCGAGGGCCGGGACATCGGCATCACCGTCCTGCCCGACGCCGACCTCAAGGTCTTCCTCACCGCCTCCCCCGAGGCGCGGGCGGCCCGCCGCAGCGGCGAGCTCAAGGGCAAGGAGGCCTCCGACCTGGCCGCCACCCGCGAGGCGCTGATCAAGCGGGACGCCGCCGACTCCGGCCGTAAGACCTCCCCGCTGGCCAAGGCGGACGACGCCGTCGAGGTGGACACCACCGAGCTGACGCTGGAGCAGGTCATCGAGTGTGTGGTCACCCTCATCGAGGGCGCCGGCGCCGAAAAGGCAGGGCGGGCCGCCCGGTGACCGACAGCGGCGGGGCCCCGAGCGCGGCGGGCGCCGCGGTCGGCCGGCGGATCGGCATCGGCCTGATGTACGGGCTGTGGCGACCGCGGGTGCTGGGCTCCTGGCGGGTGCCGTCGGCGGGCCCGGTGATCCTCGCCGTCAACCACTCACACGGCATCGACGGCCCGATGCTGATGGGCACCTCGCCGCGGCCCGTGCACTTTCTGATCAAGAAGGAAGCCTTCGTCGGCCCGTTGGACCCGTTCCTGCGGGGCATCGGGCAGCTGAAGGTGGACCGCCACACCGTCGACCGCAAGGCGATCACCGACGCCCTCGGGGTACTGGAGCAGGGCGGAGCGCTGGGGATCTTCCCGGAAGGCACCCGCGGCGAGGGCGACTTCGCCTCCCTGCGGGCGGGCCTGGCCTACTTCGCGGTGCGCTCCGGCGCCCCGGTCGTGCCGGTGGCGGTGCTCGGCAGCAAGGAGCGCCACAGCCGGCTGACACCGGCCGTGCCACCGCTGCGGTCCCGCGTCGATGTCGTCTTCGGTGACGCCTTCGAGGCGGGCGACAGCAGCGGGCGGCGCACCCGTAAGGCGCTCGACGAGGCGACCGTACGGATCCAGGAGCGGCTGACCGCCCACCTGGCGGAGGCCAGGCGCCTGACCGGGCGCTGACCCCACACTTGAGTAGTGGGCCGCGGACGAGTGGCCCACCGATCACGATGATGAACGAGGAACGGACTTCATGAACGACCAGATCCCTACCGGCGACGAGCACGGTGCGCTTGGCGACGCCGAGTACGCGGAGTTCATGGAGCTCGCCGCGGAGGAGGGCTTCGACCTCGAGGAGGTCGGGGGCGACATCGCCGCGGCCGGCCACGGCCCGCTGCCCGTCCTCGCCGTCATCGGCCGCCCCAATGTCGGCAAGTCGACGCTGGTGAACCGCATCATCGGCCGCCGTGAGGCGGTCGTCGAGGACAAGCCGGGCGTCACCCGCGACCGTGTCACCTACGAGGCCGACTGGAACGGCCGCCGCTTCAAGGTCGTCGACACCGGCGGCTGGGAGCAGGACGTCCTCGGCATCGACGCCTCCGTGGCGCTCCAGGCCGAGTTCGCCATCGAGGCCGCGGACGCGGTCGTCTTCGTCGTCGACGCCAAGGTCGGCGCGACCGATACCGACGAGGCCGTCGTCAAGCTGCTGCGCCGCGCCGGCAAGCCCGTGGTCCTGGTCGCCAACAAGGTCGACGGCCCGTCGGGCGAGGCCGACGCCGCGATGCTGTGGTCGCTGGGCCTCGGCGAGCCGCACCCGATCTCCGCGCTGCACGGCCGGGGCACCGGCGACATGCTCGACGCCGCGCTGGAGGCGCTGCCCGAGGCCCCCGCGCAGACCTTCGGCACGGCCCTCGGCGGCCCCCGCCGGATCGCGCTGATCGGCCGCCCGAACGTCGGCAAGTCGTCGCTGCTGAACAAGGTCGCCGGCGAGGAGCGGGTGGTCGTCAACGAGGTGGCCGGCACCACCCGCGACCCGGTCGACGAGATGATCGAACTGGGCGGCAAGACCTGGAAGTTCGTGGACACCGCCGGTATCCGCCGCCGGGTGCACCTCCAGGAAGGCGCCGACTACTACGCCTCGCTGCGCACCGCGGCGGCCGTCGAGAAGGCCGAGGTCGCCGTCGTCCTGATCGACGCGTCCGAATCCATCAGCGTCCAGGACCAGCGCATCATCACGATGGCCGTGGAGGCCGGGCGCGCCCTGGTCATCGCCTACAACAAGTGGGACACCCTCGACGAGGAGCGCCGCTTCTACCTGGAGCGGGAGATCGAGCGGGACCTCGTACAGATCCCGTGGGCGATGCGGGTGAACGTCTCCGCGCGCACCGGCCGTCACATGGAGAAGCTGGTCCCGGCGATCGAGACCGCGCTGGCCGGCTGGGAGACCCGTATCCCCACCGGGCGGCTGAACGCCTTCCTCGGTGAGATCGTCGCCTCCCACCCGCACCCGATCCGCGGCGGCAAGCAGCCCCGCATCCTGTTCGGCACCCAGGCGGGCACCAAGCCGCCGCGCTTCGTCCTCTTCGCCTCCGGCTTCCTGGAGGCGGGCTACCGCCGCTTCGTCGAGCGGCGGCTGCGTGAGGAGTTCAGCTTCGACGGGACGCCGATCCACATCTCCGTGCGGGTGCGCGAGAAGCGCAGCAAGAAGAAGTAGCGGCAGCTCCCGGGCCGTACGGACCGCTCAGCGGCCGTGCGGCCGGGAGTCCCGCTGCGCCGGTGGCAGCGCCGCCGGGGCATGGCCCCGCGGGTGGTAGGGCTGCCGGCTCACGACCTCCCAGTGCGCCGCGGACTCCGTCGTACGGCTCCAGTTCCCGCTGGCATGCAGCGCCTCCGAGATCTCCGGCTCGTCCGTACGGTCCCCGGGCAGGGCACGGAAGGAGCGGCGGTACTCGGCGTACAGCGCGTCGTAGATCGGCGTGGCCGAACCATGGTCCGTGAGGTGCGTCGTCGCGGGTTCGTAGGACGGGCGCATGCCGGGGATCGGGTGGGTGTACGGGGCGCGGGAGGAGGGGTCGTATGCGTGCACGTATGTGCCAACGACCCCGATGCCCGCGGGATGCGGCTTTCGTGCGGAAATGGCTGATCGCGAGGGCATGACCGTCCGGAATGGCGGTCCTGCCCCCGCGATCGGGTGCCGAGGGGCTGTCAGGTGCCGGCCAGCGGCATCTCCGCGGCGACCAGGGCGCCCCTCGCCGCGGCGTTCTCCAGCGCCTCCCGCATCAGGTCCTCGCGGGGCTGGTGGCCGATGGAGCCGGCGGGCGCCGCGTACATCACCACCGACTGCGCCTTGTTGGCCGCGGTGCGCCAGCCGTCGGAGACGGCGAGCGGCTGATGGGCCTGCCACCAGGCGGCCTGCTGGCCGGTGTTGCCCGGCTGGAGGACGGCGTGCAGCTTGCCCATGGCCAGCAGGGCGGACCAGCCCGGGTTCGGGCGCGGGAGCTGGTTCATGTCCGTCACGGGGTGGAACCCCTGCTCCAGGAGCAGCGGAAGGAAGTCGTCGTCGGGGCCGACCGAGCCGGGACGGGCGATCGGGCCGTCGGGCTCGACCACCAGGGCCGGGCGCAGGTCGCCGTCGATCAGCACCAGACCGCAGGTGATCCCGAGGGTCGCCTGGCGCGGGGTGGTGGGGGCCGGGGCGGCCGGGGACGGCTGCGATCCGGGGGCGGGGGCGGCGGCGTCCTCTCCGGTGATGGAGCGTACGGCTCCCTGGAGCTGCTCCTCCGACACCGGGACGACCTGCGAGGGGATGCAGGTGGCGTGGGCGAACGCGAGCACCGCGGTCTCCTCGCCCACGAACAGGACGGTGCTGGTGCGCTCCTGCTCGCTGTCTCCGGGGGTCCGGCAGGAGGTGCAGTCATAGCTGCCGGGGGCGTCGCCACCGGCCAGCAGGCGGTCGGCTTCTTCGTCGCCGATCTCGGCGCGAACGTCGTCGCTGACGTCGAGCATGCGCGGCACGGGTGGCTCCTCGATCTCTGTGCGTCTGCCGGGTGGTCTCCCGGCTCGTACAAGGACAACGGGTGACCTGCGGCAGGAGTCACGCGAGGAAGGGAACGGAATCGAACCAATCGCCGCACAGTGGAAATCCATGGAAAGCCGCCACAGAAGCGGTCACATAACGCCAACTCTTGCGCAGAACCTGGTGCAGTCGGCGGCGTTCCGTACACCGGACCGGGTGGGAGTGCGGGTCCGCGGGCGTGGCGCCCTGGTCAGCGGTGGACGGCTGCTTACCGTCACCGGCTATGTCGGACAACTCTTCGGCGCCCCGGCGCCTCGTGGGATCCGTCGGGCTGCTCACCGCGGCGGCCGCTGCCCTGGTGCTGTGCCTGCCCGGCGCCGCTGCTGCCGACGGGCCGGACGGCGGCGGTAACGGCGGCAAGAGCGCGCACGCCTGCTCCGCCGACCAGTGGCCATGGGGCTGCCTCGCCGAGTGCGAGAGCAGCGGCGACTGGCACATCAACACCGGCAACACCTTCTACGGCGGGCTCCAGTTCTGGCAGCCCACCTGGGAGGCCTTCGGCGGCCTCGACTTCGCGGAGCGGGCCGACCTCGCCAGCCGCGGTGAGCAGATCAAGATCGCAAAGCGGGTGCAGGCCGCCCAGGGATGGGGCGCCTGGCCCGAGTGCGCCCAGCGCTACGGGCTGATCCCGCGCGCCCGGACCCATGTCGTACGGCGCGGGGAGACGCTCGGCGAGATCGCCGAGAAGTACCGCGTGAAGGGCGGCTGGCGGGCGCTGTACAGCGCCAACCGCTCGACCATCGGACCGGACCCCAGCAGGCTGTCGGTCGGCACCAGGCTGCGGCTCCCGCAGGCGGCGAAGTCGCACTCCCGGTCGGCGCGCGACGACTGACGGGCGGACGGCCGGAGTTCGCAGGCGCCCGGACGGTGTCCGGCGTCCCGGCGCGCTCCGGCGGAAGGCCTGGTCACGCGGGCAACGGCGGAGGGGATTCGGGGCGTTGGGGTTCCGTTCCACGGCTACCGATGACCTAACTTTTGCGGAACAACTTGGCGAAAGGCCCAACCAGGAACCCCATTTCGCGGTCCTACCGTTCAGCAGGGGATGCGTCGCGCCGTCGGGAGGGGGGCGCGACGCATCCCACGGGGACCGGAACGACCGAAGACCAGGGGACACGGGGACGGATGCACATCTCATTCCTGATACACAATGCCTACGGCATAGGGGGGACGATCAGGACGACGTTCAACCTCGCGCGTACGCTGGCCGAGCGGCATGACGTCGAGATCGTGTCCGTACTGCGCCACCGCGACGACCCGGTCTTCGACCTCGGTCCGCGCGTCGCACTGCGGCATCTCGTGGACATCAGGGAGAACAGCCCGGGCTACGAGGGCGCGGACCCCGAGCACACCCGCCCCGCCAGGGTATTTCCCGCCGCCGAGGGGCGCTACGGCCAGTACAGCGAGCTCACCGACCGCCGGATCGCCCAGCATCTGCGCCGGACGGAGACGGACGTGGTGGTCGGCACCCGTCCCGGACTCAATGTGCACATCGCCAAGCAGGCACGCCGCGGCCCGGTCCGGATAGGCCAGGAGCATCTCACCCTGGACACCCACAACCGGGCGCTCAAGCTGGCACTGCGCGGCGCCTATCCGCGCCTCGACGCGGTCACCACCGTCACCGAGGCCGACGCCCGCGCCTACCGCCGGACGCTGCGGCTGCCCGGTGTGCGCGTCGAGGCGGTGCCCAACAGCGTGCCGGAGCCCGCCCTCCGGCCCGCCGACGGCAGCGGCAAGTGGGTCGTCGCGGCCGGCCGGCTCGCCCGCGTCAAGCGCTACGACGTCCTCATCCAGGCCTTCGCCCGGGTGGTCGCCGAGCGCCCCGACTGGCGGCTGCGGATCTACGGCGGCGGCGCCGAGAAGGCCGCGCTGCGCGCCCTGATAGACGAACTCGGCCTGTACAACCACGTCTTCCTGATGGGGCCGGCCAACCCTCTGGAGCCCGAGTGGGCCAAGGGCTCGATCGCGGCGGTCTCCTCCAGCCTGGAGTCCTTCGGGATGACGATCGTCGAGGCCATGCGCTGCGGCCTGCCGGTCGTCGCCACGAACTGCCCGCACGGCCCCGGCGAGATCATCGACGACGGGGTGGACGGCAAGCTGGTGCCCGTCGGCGATCCGGAGGCCATGGCCGGCTCGCTGCTCACACTGATCAACGACGACGCCGCCCGCAAGCGGATGGGCGAGGCCGCGCTGGCCTCGTCGGCCCGCTTCGACCCTGCCGAGGTCGCCGGACGCTATGAGGCGCTCTTCGGGGAGCTGCTCGCCCGCAGGCGCGGCAACCAGCTGCGCGGCAGCCTGCATCGCGCCCGTGGAGCCCTGCTCAGCGGCGCATACGCCACCAAGGATGCGGCCTGCGCCGTGCTGAGAGGGGTGCGGACGGCATGACGGCGTCGAGCCAACTGACCGTGACCGGAGACGATATGAAGGAGCCCTCTGCCATCGACCAGGAACCCATGGTTCCGGTGAGCGCGGGAACCGACGGCCCCGAGGGGCCCCAGGAGCGGAGCGACGAGGTGGAGCTGAGGGCCGACTGCATCGCGGACTCCGCCGGCGGCCTCACCTTCGACCTGAACGCCCCTCAGGACACCCACACCGCCTGGAACGCGGCGCTGGTGCTGCGGCTGCGCGGCGGCGACGGCGCCGACGACGAGGTACGGCTGCCGCTCGGGCCCAACGGCGCCGGGCGGCTGCGCGCCGTGCTGCCCAGCACCGTCGCCCTCGCCGAGGGCCGCTGGAACGCCTACGCCGACTTCGGTGACGGCGGGGACCCGCGGCGCCTGCTGCCGGGCGTCAACGACCTGCGGTCGCTGGTGGACCGCAGGCCGCTGGCGGGCATCGGCCGGCTCGGTGTGCGCATCCCGTACGCGACGAAGTTCGGCAATCTCGCGCTGCGCAGCTGGCTGCGCGGCCCGCACGCCGAGGCCGGTGACATCCTCGTGGCGCCCGACGGCATGACGGTCGCCGGCCGGCTCTACGGTGCCGCCCCGGCCGCCGGTGCCTGCGCCGAGGCCCGCGCCCGCCGCACCCCGGCCTCCTCGGACACCGGACCGGCCACCGTCACCGTCCCGCTGACCGTCGAGGGCCAGGAGTTCACCTTCACGCTGCCCTACGAGGAACTGGCAGGACGGTGGGAGCAGGGCAACGAGCCCTGGGACCTGTGGCTGCGCCCCGCAAAGGGGGCCCGGCCGGTGCGCATCGCCCGTCTCCTGGACGATGTCGCCGACAAGAAGCAGGTCTTCAGCTACCCCGGGCTGCCGGTGCGGACGGACGCGGGAGAGCTCAGGGTCGGCCCGTATTACACGCTCGACAACGACCTGGCCGTACGGGTCGCCGGACCGGCCGAGAGCTGACGGAACGCCGGCTGCGGTCCCGGCGGCGCACCGAGGACCGCAGCTGTCCGCAACGGCTGCGAGACTCGGGCCATGTTGGAGACCTCGGCACGTCTGCTCCGCCTGCTCTCGCTGCTCCAGGCCCACCGGGAGTGGTCCGGCGCGGAGCTCGCCGACCGGCTCGATGTCACCCCGCGCACGGTGCGCCGGGACATCGACCGGCTGCGCGAGCTGGGCTACCCCGTCCACTCCGCGCCCGGGACGGCCGGCGGCTACCGGCTCGGCGCCGGCGCCGAACTCCCGCCGCTGCTGCTGGAGGACGAGGAGGCGGTGGCGGTCGCGGTCGGGCTGCGCACCGCCGCGGCAGGCGGCGTCGAGGGCATCGAGGAGGCCTCCGTACGGGCGCTGGCGAAGCTGGAGCAGGTGCTGCCGCACCGGTTGCAGCGCCAGGTCGGTGCGCTGAACGCCTTCACCGTCCCGCTGCTCGGCGGCGGCGGCCCCCGGGTGGACCCGAACCTCCTCACCGAGCTCGCGCACGCCTGCCGGGACTGCCACCTGCTCCGCTTCGACTACACCGCCCACGACGGCACGGTCTCCCGGCGCACCGTGGAACCGCACCGCCTGGTCTTCGCCCGGCGCCGCTGGTACCTCGTCGCCTGGGACACGGGCCGCGCCGACTGGCGCACCTACCGGGCCGACCGCCTCACCCCCACCCCGCCGCACGGCCCGCGCTTCACCCCCCGCCCGCCGCCGGCCGAGGATCTCGCCGGGTATGTCTCCCGGGGCATCTCCACCCACGCCTACGCCCGGCAGGCCACCGTGCTGCTGCACGCCTCGCTGGAGCAGGCGGCGGAACGCATCGGTCCCGCCGCCGGGACGCTGGAAGCGGTCGACGAGCGGCGCTGTCTGCTGCGGACCGGTGCGCACAGCCTGGAAGTGATGGTGTTCCACATCGTGATGACGGGTTTTGACTTCGAGGTCCGTGAACCGCCGGAGCTGATCGGTCACATTCAGGCGATCAGGGACCGGCTGTCCCGGGCACTGGCGGCATCGCCGTCGGCTGCTTCCCCACCTCGGGATGGTGCAGATCGAACGCGGGGGACTCGGAGCGGATCTTCGGAAGAGTCGTGAAGTTGTGCCGGGGCGGCGGCGAGGAGGTCGCCCACTCCAGGGAGCGGCCGAAGCCCCAGGGGTCGTCCATGGTGATCCGTGCGCCGTGGCGGGTGGTCGTCCAGACGTTGTAGAGGAAGGGCAGTGTGGACAGGCCGAGCAGGAAGGAGCCGACGGTGGAGAGGGTGTTCAGGGCGGTGAAGCCGTCGGCGGCCAGATAGTCGGCATAGCGCCGCGGCATTCCTTCCACGCCCAGCCAGTGCTGGACCAGGAAAGTGGTGTGGAAGCCGATGAACAGTGTCCAGAAGTGGATCTTTCCCAGTCGTTCGTCGAGCATCTTGCCGGTGAATTTCGGCCACCAGAAGTAGAAGCCCGCGTACGTGGCGAAGACGACCGTCCCGAAGACGACGTAGTGGAAGTGGCCGACGACGAAGTACGAGTCGGTGACGTGGAAGTCCATCGGCGGTGAGGCGAGGATGACGCCGGTCAGCCCGCCGAACAGAAAGCTCACCAGGAACCCGATCGACCACAGCATCGGCGTCTCGAAGGACACCGAGCCGTGCCACATGGTGCCGATCCAGTTGAAGAACTTCACCCCGGTCGGCGCCGCGATCAGGAACGACATGATCGAGAAGAACGGCAGCAGCACCGCCCCCGTCACGAACATGTGGTGCGCCCAGACCATCACCGACAGGGCCGTGATGGCCATCGTCGCGCCGATCAGCATGACGTAGCCGAAGATCGGCTTCCGGGAGAAGACCGGGATGATCTCCGTGATGATGCCGAAGAACGGCAGCGCGATGATGTAGACCTCGGGATGGCCGAAGAACCAGAACATGTGCTGCCACAGCAGCGCACCGCCCCACTGCGCCTCGAACACCACCGATCCGAACTGCCGGTCCGACTCCAGCACCAGCAGCGCCGCCGCCAGCACGGGGAACGCCATCAGCACCAGGATCGAGGTGAAGAGGATGTTCCAGGTGAACACCGGCATCCGGAACATCGTCATGCCGGGCGCCCGGAGCGTGATGATCGTGGTGATGAAGTTGACGGCGCCGAGGATCGTGCCGAAGCCGGCCAGCGCCAGCCCCATGATCCACATGTCGGCGCCGATGCCGGGGGAGCGGACCATCGAGTTGAGCGGGGCGTAGGCCGTCCACCCGAAGGCCGGGCCGCCGAACGGTGTGAGGAAGCTGCCCAGCACGATCAGGCCGCCGAAGAGGAAGAGCCAGTACGAGAACATGTTCAGCCGCGGGAAGGCCACGTCGGGCGAGCCGATCTGAAGCGGCATGATCTCGTTCGCGAAGCCGGCGAAGGCGGGGGTGGCGAAGAGCAGCAGCATGATCGTGCCATGCATGGTCAGCGCCTGGTTGAACTGCTCAGCGTCGATGATCTGGAGCCCGGGGCGGGCCAGTTCGGCGCGCATCACCAGCGCCAGCAGACCGCCCACCAAGAAGAATCCGAACGCCGTGATCAGGTAGAGATGCCCGATCTTCTTGTGGTCGGTGGTCGTCAGCCAGTCGACCAGCACCGCCCCGCGGCGCCGCGCCCCGGGAGGCCGGACGCGCGCCCGGTCGGTGTCCGTAACCATCCGCTGCACCTCGTTCGTCGAAGGTGTACTGGGCCCGGGACATGATGCTCGCGCCGGGAGCGCAGAGCGAGTGGGCGCTCCGGTCCGTTCCGGTGGGATCGGGCGGGCCGTTGGGCGGGCGTACGGAGGGGCCGGCGAACGGGCCGGGAGGGTACGGGACCGGCAAGCGGGGCGATGTGCGGGAAATGTGTGCGGAGTGTGTGTCGTCGGGCAATTTCGGGACGGCCGATAAAGGGCGTCGGGTAAAGGGAATCCGACGCCGCCGGGGGATTGTTTTCGGACGTCGTGTTGCGCTGTGCCGAGTGACCGCGCCCGTTTCACATTCGATCAAGGTGGAATTTCGGCTGTTTAATTTTCCACCCGGTTGCGCCATCACACGGCGCGTAAGGGTGACGGAAGTTCCGGCAAACGTACGAACGTGCGCTGTGACACAAGTGTGACCAATGCCGGACCGGAAAGTCACCGGGGCGTGCGACGGCCCGGCCTTCCATGGGCCGTCGCGGGCGCCTACGGTGGCTGTCATGGCTGACGTACCGAACCTTCCCGACAACCCTCAGGACGACATGGAGGCGTATGTCGGCCTCGCTCGGCAGGACGCCGAAGAGCAGGCCAGGGCGCGTGGCTGGACCACCGTCCGCTCGCTGCCCCCGGGCGCGATCATCACCATGGAGTTCCTGGCCGGCCGGCTCAACTTCGAGGTCAAGGACGGCACGGTGCACCGCACCTGGCAGGGCTGAGCGCCGCACATACGACGAAGGCCCTGGCCGCTCCGTGGGGAGCGGCCAGGGCCTTCGCTGCGGGGTGGGGGTGTGCGTACCGGCCCCGCGGCTCGTGGGACGGTCAGCCGTTCCCGTTGCGGCCGCGCCCGGTCGTCGGGCTCAGCGGCGTGGTGCGCGGGACGCGGTCCGCGTGCGGCGGTCGCCGGCTGCCCGCCGGGGTGACCGGAGCGCGCTCCGAGCGGATGGTGTACGGGCGTGGCGCGTGGTGCGGCCAGCCGTCCGGGGCGTGGGCGGACCGGCCGCCCGTGCCGGCGGAGATCGTCTCGCGGACGAGCACCTCCCCGTCGGAGGCGATGCGCTGCCGGGACACCCCCGGGGCCAGCGAGCCGACCGGCAGCGGGCCGCGCAGCGAGTCGGGGCGCAGGCGCAGCCACAGACGCAGCAGCACGCCCATGAGGCGGTCCTCGAACCAGGTGATCCCGGGCTCCAGCCACGGCATCGCCAGCAGCACCAGCAGCCCCGCGGCCCAGCCGAGCAGCACATCGCTGACCCAGTGGGTGCCGAGGTAGACCGTGGTCATGCCGACGCCCAGCGCGCCCAGCGCGGCGATCACCGACAGCGAGCGGCGGCGCAGCGAGGTGGTCGCCAGGTAGGCCAGCACGCCCCAGGTCACCACGGCGTTCGCGGTGTGACCCGAGGGGAATATGTCGCCGCCGAGTCCCATCTCGTTGGCGCCGACCACGGTCGCGTAGTGCGGGCCGAGCCGGCCCATGCCGAGCTTGGCGGCGCCCACGGTGATGTTCAGCAGCAGCAGCGAGGCGCCGAGCACCAGCAGCGGGTGGAGGTTGCGCTGGCGCCAGCAGCGCCAGCCCAGCCACGCCGCCACCGCCACCGCGGTCGGTCCGCGCTGCCCCAGTACAACGAAGTAGTCGAGGAAGGCATGGATCTCAGGCCACTGCTTGTAGGGCCTGAAGAACATGACTTGCCAGTCGAACGTGACCAGCCATGAAGTGGCCAGCACCCCGGCCACGATCGCGAGGTACACCGCCATGGTTCCCCAGAACAGCCACAGGCGGGTCCGGGTCATACGGGGCGGTCGGACGCGATCGGTCGGGCGCTGATCCTCCATCTGGTCGAGCTTGTCATCGGTACGCACTCAATCGACGTTACCGCGTGTGATGTAGGTGCTTGGTCAAACTGTGCGCTTTGTAATGACGATGTGATGTGGAATGTGTCTCAATCGGGGCTTCGGCGCGGGGATTTGGAAGCGAATTCCCGGCGATTCCCAATGAGCTCCCGGGGATCCGCGTGTCGTGCCCCCGAGCGCCTTATCTGCTTTTCCCCGGCAGAGTTTATCGGCCCTTTGCTCGGAGGTGGCGCGAAGTTTCCCGGGAGGGGTGGTGACGGAACGGGATCATTCGGTCACACGGGGCTTCGGGTCATGCCGCGTCACGGCGGCCCCGACCCGTTCAGCCAGAACGCCCCGTACGCCGCGGAGCCCGCCGTCACCAGGCCGATGGCCAGCCAGGCCCGTACCGGCCGCGCTCGGGCGAGGGCGACCGCCGGCGGCAGCAGCAGCGGGTAGGCCGGCAGTATCAGCCGCGGCTTGGAGCCGAAGTAGCCCTTGGCGGTCAGTGCGAGCAGCAGCACCGTCCCGCCGTAGACCGCCAGCGGCAGTGGCTGGCCCTGCCGTACGCCGTGCAGGTACAGCCAGATCACCAGCGCGACGCCGACGAGCAGTCCGAGTCCGGCCGCGAACGTGGGCCCCGAGAGCTGGTGCCAGATGAAGACGGCGAAGGCGATGCCCCCGTCGAAGCCGTTGCCCCAGCCCCCCTGGACGTCGAGATAGCCGGTGAACGAGCCCTGTTGCGCCCCCACCCACAGGAAGAAGCCGCACCAGCCGAGCGGTGCCAGCAGCACGCCGGGCAGCATGCCGGGGTGGGCCCGCAGCGCCGCGCGCAGCCGTACGCCGCCGGCCCGCTGCCGCCACAGCGTCACCGCCGCGGTCAGCCAGACGGCCGCGACCACCGCGGCACCCACCGGCCGGGTCAGCCCGGCCAGCGAGGCCAGCACCCCCGCCCATATCCACCGCCCGCTCAGTACGGCGTACATGCCCCAGGCCGCGAGCGCGGTGAAGAGCGACTCCGAGTACGCCATCGACTGCACGATCCCGACCGGCAGCGCGGCCCACAGCGCGGCCAGGGCGATTCCGGCCCGCGGCCCGTGCAGCCGCTCACCGGTCGCGTACAGCGCCCAGGCCGCGGCCAGCGACGCCAGCCAGGCCACCACCATCCCCGCGTCGGCCGGCGACAGCGGCGAAACGGCCGACAGTCCCCGCTCCAGCCACGGCAGCAGCGGGAAGAAGGCCAGGTTGGAGTGCACATCGCCGTTGGGCAGCTGGACGGTGTAGCCGTAGCCCTGCTCGGCGACCCGGGTGTACCAGAGCGCGTCCCAGCGGGCGGTCAGCAGCGTGTGCCAGTCCTTGCCGTTGACCGTGGACCAGACCGCGAGGACGACGAGCCCCAGCAGCCGGATCGCCGCGAAGGCCGCCAGCGCGGGCGCGGCCGCGCGCAACGCGGCCCGTACCGCGGGCGCGTCGCAGAGCGGCCGGCCGGGAACGCCGGCGGAGGCAAGATCGTTCATCGGGACGATTATCCAGGTGGCCGAGGAACGATCGGTGACGGCGGTGGGGAACGCACAGTGCTGCGATGCGCGTCTCATCGTGAGGTGAGCCACGCGGCACCGTGGGGGACTCGCGTAGTCTGACGTCCCTACTCGCTTGTGCCGCCGGTTCTTCCCGGGGCGTTTTCGCGCCCTGATCCGTGGCCGCGAGAGCATGACTGGAGGTGCTGCATGTCCGGGACGACCGCGTCCGGCAGTGGACGGACGGCTGGTGTTCCCCGGCTCACAGGCGGCGGTGCGAATCGCTGGACCGTGCTGATCGTGCTCTGCGTCAGCCTGCTCTTCGTCGCGCTGGACACCACGATCCTCTACGTCGCCGTGCCCTCCGTCACCGAAGATCTGCGGCCGGGCCCGGTGGAGCTGCTCTGGATCGTCGACGTCTACCCGCTGATCGCGGCATCGCTGCTGATCCTCTTCGGCACCCTCGGCGACCGTGTCGGCCGCCGGCGCATCCTCCTTCTCGGCTACGGCCTCTTCGGCCTGGCCTCGGCCGCCGCCGCGCTCGCGCCCAACCCGCAGATCCTCATGGTGGCCCGCGCCCTGCTCGGCATCGGCGGCGCCATGATCATGCCGGCGACGCTGTCGATCCTGCGGCAGGTCTTCCCCGACCGGCGCGAGCGCGCGGTCGCCATCGGTGTGTGGAGCGCGGTGGCCGCGGTCGGCGCCGCGGTCGGTCCGGTCCTCGGCGGCTTCCTCGTCGAGAACTTCTGGTGGGGGTCGGTCTTCCTCATCAACATCCCGATGATGGCCGCGATGCTGCTGATAGGCCGGTGGCTGCTGCCGGAGTCGCGCGGTGAGCGCAACGGCCCCTGGGACGTGATCGGCGCGATCGTCGCGGCGCTCGGTGTGCTGGGCATCGTCCTCGGCGTCAAGCGGATCGGCAGCGGCGAGCCCGTGGTGGGCCTGACCACGCTCCTGCCCATCGTCCTCGGCATCCTGCTGCTGGTCCTCTTCGTACGCCGGCAGCGTCGGCGCGAGCACCCGCTGATCGATGTGCGGCTGTTCGCCCGGCCCGCCTTCGGCACCTCCGTCACCTGCATCGTGCTGGCCATGCTCGCCCTGGTGGGCCTCCAGCTGATCGCCGTCCAGTACCTCCAGCTCGTCCTCGGGCTGAGCCCGCTGGAGACCGGGCTGCGGATGCTGCCGCTGGTCTTCGCCGCGATGGCGGCCGGGCTGACCGGCTCGAAGATGCTCCAGGCGCTCGGCCCGCGCGCGATGGTCTCGCTCGGCTTCGTGCTGACCGCCGTCGCGGTGCTGTGTCTGACGGCGATGAGCAGCCAGGACCGCCCCTGGCTGCTGTCGTTGGGCTTCGTGCTGCTCGGCTTCGGCTTCCAGTCCACGCTGTTCGGGGCGTACGAGTCGATGCTCAGCGAGGCGCCCGCCGAGCAGTCGGGCGGCGCCGCCGCGATCGGGGAGACCTCCTACCAGCTCGGGGCCGGTATCGGTGTCGCCCTGCTCGGCAGCGTCATGAACGCCGCCTACGCCCCGGGCCTGACGCATGTCGACGGTGTCCCCAAGCGGGTCTCCGCCTCGGCCGCGCACTCCCTAGGCGAGGCCTACAAGGTGGCCGCCGGTCTGAGCGAGGGGGCCAAGGCCGCGCTGCGCGAGACGGCCCGGGAGGCCTTCGTCCGCGGGCTGCACATCACCCTCGTCGCCAGCGCCGTGCTGCTGCTGGTCGGCGCGGGGATCGCGCTGCGGCTGCCGCGCCGGGCGGCGGACTCCACGGAGCGGGCGGAGGCCGACGGGGAGCCTGCTCCGGGCGACCACCCGGCCGGCGCCGGCCGCGGCAACGGCGAGCCCGCCCCGGCGAGCTCCGGTCGCTGACCCGGGGTTTCTCCTTCTTGTGTGTCCCCGGCCCGCCGCGCGGCGGTGACTCTTGCCGCGCGGCACCGCGGGCCGTACCGTCGGAAGCGAAATAACTACCACTGCTAGTTTTTCGCGCTGAACCCGCCGGAGGCCCCGCCATGTCCGCAAAGCCGTCCCCAGAGTCCGCAGCACCGTCGAAGGTTCCGCCCTTCGACCCCGGCGACCCCCTGGGCCTCGACGACCTGCTGACCGACGAGGACCGGGCGGTCCGTGACACGGTCCGCAGCTGGGCCGCCGACCGTGTCCTGCCGCAGATCGCCGACTGGTACGAGCGCGGCGAACTGCCCGGCATCCGTGAGCTCGCCCGCGAGCTGGGCTCCCTCGGCGCGCTCGGGATGTCCCTGACCGGCTACGGCTGCGCGGGTGCCTCCGCCGTCCAGTACGGGCTGGCCTGTCTGGAGCTGGAGGCCGCCGACTCCGGCATCCGCTCCCTGGTCTCCGTCCAGGGCTCGCTCGCCATGTACGCGATCTGGCGCTTCGGCTCCGAGGAGCAGAAGCAGCAGTGGCTCCCGGGGATGGCGGCCGGCGAGATCATCGGCTGCTTCGGTCTGACCGAGCCGGACATCGGCTCCGACCCCGCCGCGATGCGGACCTACGCCAAGCGCGACGGCGGGGGAGACTGGGTGCTCAACGGGCGCAAGATGTGGATCACCAACGGCTCGGTGGCCGGGGTCGCGGTGGTCTGGGCCCGTACCGACGACGGCATCCGCGGGTTCGTGGTCCCCACCGACACCCCCGGGTTCTCGGCTCCCGAGATCAAGCACAAGTGGTCCCTGCGGGCCTCGGTGACCAGCGAACTCGTCATGGACGAGGTACGGCTGCCGGCCGACGCGGTGCTCCCGGAGGTCACCGGACTGCGGGGCCCGCTCGGCTGTCTCAGCCACGCCCGCTACGGCATCGTCTGGGGCTCCATGGGGGCCGCCCGCGCCAGCTTCGAGGCGGCGCTGGACTACGCGAAGACACGGGAGCAGTTCGGCAAGCCCATCGGCGGCTTCCAGCTCACCCAGGCCAAGCTCGCCGACATGGCCGTCGAACTGCACAAGGGGATCCTGCTGGCCCATCATCTGGGGCGGCGGATGGACGCGGGGCGGCTGCGCCCCGAGCAGATCAGCTTCGGCAAGCTGAACAACGTACGGGAGGCGATCGAGATCTGCCGTACGGCCCGGACGATCCTCGGCGCCAACGGGATCTCGCTGGAGTACCCCGTCATGCGGCATGCGACCAACCTGGAATCGGTGCTCACCTACGAGGGCACCGTCGAGATGCACCAGCTGGTGCTGGGCAAGGCGCTCACCGGTCTGGACGCCTTCCGGTGAGGGGCCTCGCCCGCTGACGCCGGTCGCCGCACTGTCCGGGGGCCCGCACACCGGTGGCTGCCGGTGCGGGCCCTGGGGCCCCCGGCCGGGAACACGCGGGTCGCGCTCAACTCTGGTTGAAGAAGCCGCCGTTGCGGTGGGCGCGGGCCTCGCCGCTGACGACCTTGTAGTCGGCGGGGGTCAGCAGGAACACCCGGGTGGCGACGCGCTCGATCGAACCGCGCAGACCGAACGTCAGACCGGCCGCGAAGTCCACCACCCGCTTGGCGTCGGAGGACTCCATGGACGTCAGGTTGACGATCACCGGGACGCCGTCCCGGAAGAGCTCGCCGATGCCGCGGGCGTCCCGGAAGCTCTCCGGAGTGACCGTGGCGATGCGGGTGCCCTGGTCCTGGGCGGCCTCGTCGGCCACCAGGACCCGGGGGTCGGTGACCCAGGGGCTGTTGCCCGAGTCGCCGGCATCGGGTCCCTCGGCGTAGTCGTCGTCGTAGTAGCGCTCGTCATCACTGTCGTCGACGAGGCCAAGCCAGGCGCTCGCCTTGCGCACCGATCCCATTGACGCCTCCTCTCACCCGCGGTGTCTGTGTGTGTACCCCTATCGTCGTCCATCAGGCCGACAGTGTGCCAAGTGGATAGCCGCCGCACGGGGGGTTCGTGACACATCTGGTGCAAAGAGGGTGGCGCGGCATCAGCTTACGCGCCCCGTAAGGAAACTGACAGTACGAATAACATCACGGTCGGTACGTGACCCTGCGTCGACGTCAAGCGGTCAGCGGAAGGCGGACCCAACCCGGGGGTCGGTTCGTGCGCGGACCAGGGCACTTGCCTCTTGTCCCGGGTCCCCCGGTCAGCGGATCTCCGGCGGGCTGATCCGCGAGGTCGTGAGGGCCGAGGGGCCGGTGCCCCACTTCTTCAGGATCCGGTCGTAGGTGCCGTCCTTCTTCAGGTGGTTGACCGCGGCCTGGACGGCGGGCGCCAGCGGGGTGCCCTTCTTGAACGCGAAGCCGACGTCCAGCCGCTTGAACTCATTGAGGAACCGCAGGCCCGGCTGCTGCCGCACGGCGTAGCGCAGCCCGTTGATGGTGCTCATCACCACATCGGTGCGGCCCTGCTGGAGCGAGATCCACAGGGCGCCCTGTTCGGCATAGGTCTTGACGTCGTACGGCTTCTTGCCGGCCTCGGCGCACCGCTGCCGGTACTCCTCCAGCGTCGCCTCGAAGGTGGTGCCCGCACCGGTGGCCACCGTCAGCCCGCACAGCTGCCGCAGCGAGCCGACCTTCTTCAGCGGGCTGTCCTTGCGGACCGCGAAGCCCTGGCCGTCGTTGATGTACGTCACGAAGTCGATGGCCTTGCGGCGCTCGTCGGTGACGCCGAAGTTGCCGGTGCCCACGTCGTATTTGCCGCTGCCGAGGGCCGGCAGGATCGCCTCGAAGCTCGCCACCTCGCGGTCGATCTTCAGGCCGAGGACCTTGCCGACGGCATCCGCGAAGTCGATGTCCTGGCCGGCCAGGGTCTTGCCGTCGGCCAGATAGGTGGCGCCGGGCGGGGTGCCGACGCTGGTGGCGAGGGAGAGGCTGCCGCGTGCGCGGACGTCCGCGGGGAGCAGTTTCGCCGCGGCCGGGTCCTTGCGCACGCCCGAGACCACGTTCGTCGTGGGGATCTTGTCGTCGGCGGCCGACGGGCCCGCGGCCCCGGCCGCGCCCGACGGGCCGCCCGAGCCGCAGGCGGTGAGCGCCAGGGCCGCGGCGGCCAGGACCGCGGCGGTGCGCAGGGCGGTGGTGCGGGGCGTGGTGAGGCTCATGGCTGCGGGATCTCCAGGTGCTTTTCGAACGGCAGCGGGCCGATCGACTCCGGGGCGGCGGACAGATCGAACAGGGGGCGGTAACCCGCCGCGAGATAGAGGCCCTTGGCCTCCGGCTGGCGGGGGCCGGTCGTCAGGAAGACGCGGGTGCAGCCCCGGCCGGCGGCCTCCCGCTCCAGGGCGTCCAGGACCCGCCGGGCAAGCCCGCGCCTGCGGTGCGCGGAGTGCGTCCAGATGCGTTTGAACTCGGCGGTGTGTGCGTCGTAGCGGCGGTAGGCGCCCCCGGCGACCGGGCTGCCGTCCTCCAGGAGCAGCAGGAACGCGCCCCCGGGCGGGGCGAACTCCTCGGCGGGGTACTCCTGGCTCAGATCGACGGGCTTCTCGTACCGGGTGCTGTATTCGTGGGTCAGTTCCTCCAGCAGGGGACGGGCCAGCGGATCGTGGACGGTGGTGTGCCGGATCGTCAGGCGGGTGGTCGGCGGTGGACCGGGCGCCGCGCTCACCGGACCGCCTCCGTGACGGGCCGGGGCACCGGGGCCGCGGCGGCGGACGGCCACGGGAGGGTGTCCGGCAGCTCATGGCGCAGCTGCGGCAGCACCTCGGCGGCGGTCAGCCGCAGGACGTCGGCCTTGCGGGGGAACGGCAGTCCGGCGCTGTCCACGGAGAAGAACTGGAGCGCGTGGCCGTAGGCGGCATGCTGCTGGAGGATCTTGCCGGCGATCCGCTCCGGCGAGCCCACCAGCGCCGGGCCGTGGTCGGCGGCGTCGTCCAGGGAGCGGAAGGGCGTGTTGTTGCCCGGTACGTCGCGGGCGGCGACGGCCGCTTCGTAGTACGGCGCGAACTCCCGGCGGGCGGTGCGGTCATCGGCGGCGGCATAGAGCGTGCCGCCCGAGGCGACCAGCGCCGCCGAGGGATCGTGACCGTAGTCCGCCCAGCGGGCGCGGTAATGGTCGATCAGCTTGGCGTAGTTGGCCACCGGCTGGATGACATTGGCGGCGAAGACCGGGTCGCCCCACAGGGCGGCCAGCTCCACCGAGCGTTCGCTGGTGGCGCTGCCGTGCCAGACGGTGGGTGGCTGCTGGTGCGGACGGGGGAGCGTGGTCGCGCCGTCGAGCGGGGGCCGGAAGCGGCCCGACCAGGTGACCTGCTCCTCGCTCCACAGCCGGCGCAGCAGCTCGTAGTTCTCCTCCTGCAAGGCGTACTGGTCGTCCGGGTCCCGGCCGAAGAGCCGCCAGGGCTCGGGGGCGTTGCCCTTGCCGATGGTCAGCTCCAGCCGGCCGCCGGAGAGCTGGTCGACGGTGGCGTAGTCCTCGGCGACGCGTACCGGATCGAGGGCGGACAGCACGGTGACGGTGGTGAAGAGCCGGATGCGGTGCGTACGGGCGGCGATCGCGCCCAGCACCGCGGGCGGCGAGCTGGACAGGAACGGCGCACCGTGCCGCTCGCCGACGCCGAAGGCGTCAAACCCCAGCTCCTCGGCCAGAACGGCGAGTTCGACGACCTCCTGGAGGCGGTCGTGCGGGGTGAGGAGGCGTCCGGACAGCGCGTCCGGGACGTTGTCGATCAAAGTCATGACACCGAAGCGCATACTGCGCCCTTCTTCGAGCATGCCGAAGGAACAACAGGACAGGGACAGCCGGGGTGAAAGGGGCTGCGGGGAAAGGGAATTGCGGTGGGGCGAGGGGAGGGTGCGCCGGACGGCGGCGCGAGGTGTGAAGGCGCGCGGTTGACGGAAGAGAAGGAACCGCGGAACGGCCCGGCCTTACCGGCGACGGGCTTCAGGGCAGGGCGTCAGCTCAACAGGACGACGACCACACACGACCGAAGTCGATGTGGTCGCGGGTGACCAGCCGCTGCCAGAGATACATGCGGCTAAGTGGAACAGGCATCCGTTTCCGCGTCAACCAGGAAGTGATCCCTCGCTCACAGTGCGGACAGCCTTGACAGCGAGGCGTGTTCACCCCATAGCCTCAAGAACCGGTCGTGCTGAGGGGCACGGCCCGTTCCGCCTGTGTGAAGGCGCTCTACTCCCGTGCTCGCTCTCGGCACCCACGGAGCCTTCGCATGCCTTCCGACACCCTCGCCGCCCGCGCCGCATCCGCCACGGTTCCGCCTGACGACGGCACGGACCGCACCGCCCCCCGGATCGTGCCGCGCCGCCGCACCGGCCAGTGGGCCGCGGCCGCCGCCGTGCTGGTCCTGCTGGCGCTGGCCCTCCGCTCCGTCGTACGCAACGACGCCTTCCAGTGGGACGTCGTCGCCGACTACTTCCTGACCACCGCCGTACTGCGCGGCCTGGGACTCACCCTCTGGCTGACCGCGGCCGTCATGGCGCTGGGCTTCGTGCTGGGCACCCTGCTCGCGACGATGCGGCTGTCCGCCAACCCGGTCCTGCGCGGCGTCAGTTGGGGATACGTCTGGCTCTTCCGGTCGATGCCGGTCCTGGTGCAGCTGCTGTTCTGGTTCAACATCGGGGCGCTCTACCCGACGATCCTCGGGATCAAGACCGTCCATCTGCTCGGCCCGGTCACCATCGCCCTGATCGGCCTCACCCTGCACGAGGCCGCCTACGCCGCCGAGGTGGTCCGCGGCGGCATCCTCTCCGTCGAGACGGGGCAGCTGGAGGCGGCCCAGTCGCTGGGGCTCGGCGCCTGGCGGCGGCTGCGGCGCATCGTGCTGCCCCAGGCGATGCGCTCCATCGTGCCGCCGGCCGGCAACATGCTGATCGGCACCCTCAAGGGCACCTCCATCGTCAGCGTCATCGCCGTCCAGGACCTGCTCTACTCCGTCCAGCTGGTCTACCACCGCACCTACCAGGTCATCCCGCTGCTGCTGGTCGCCACCCTCTGGTACATCGCGGTCACCTCCGTGCTCGGCGTCGGCCAGTACTACCTGGAGCGGCACTACGCCCGCGGTACGGCCGGTGCCCGATGAGCCGGTCCACGAGCCCGGCCGGCCGGCCGTCCGTCGTGATCGTGGGAGCCGGACCGCGCGGCACCGGGCTGATCGAGCGGATCGCCGCCAACGCCCCCGAGCTGTACGGCGACACGCCCCTCGACCTGCATCTCGTCGATCCCCACCCGCCCGGCGGCGGCCGTATCTGGCGGGCCGGCCAGTCGCCCCTGCTGTGGATGAACTCCACCGCCGAGGACGTCACCATGTTCACCGACGAGACCGTCGAACAGGACGGTCCGGTGCGGCCGGGGCCCTCGCTCGCCGAGTGGGCGCGCGCGGTGCGCGACGGCGAGATCCCCGTCGCGCCCGGCCCGGCGGAGGCCCTCGGGTCCCTCGGGCCCCGCGACTTCGCCGGCCGGCGGTTGCAGGGCGCCTATCTGAGCTGGGTGTACGAGCGGTCGGTGGCCGCGCTGCCGCCGGCCGTCACCGTCCATGAGCACCGGCGGCGGGCGGTACGGGTCTCGGGCTCGCGCGACGGCCGGCAGCAGGTGCATCTGGCGGGCCGCCCCGCACCCCTCACCGCCGACCTCGTGGTGCTCACGCTGGGACATCTGGAGGCCGAACTCAAGCCGGATGAAGGCGAGTTGACGGACTTCGCGGCCCGGCACGGACTGACGTATCTGCCGCCGGCGTTCACCGCCGACAGCGAGCTGAGCGCACTGCGGCCCGGTGAGCCGGTGCTCGTGCGCGGCTTCGGACTGGCCTTCGTCGACCTCATGGTGCTGCTGACCGAGGGCCGCGGCGGCACCTACACGACCGGCGCCGACGGGCAGCCGGTCTACCGGCCCTCGGGGCGCGAGCCCGTCCTGCACGTCGGATCACGGCGCGGAGTGCCCTACCACTCCAAGATCGGCTACGAACCGGACGGCGAACGGCCGCCGCTGCCCCGCTTCTTCGGGCCCGAGCAGGTCGATGCGCTGCTCGCCAGGCCCGACGGGTTCGACTTCCGGCGCGACGTCTGGCCGCTGATCGACAAGGAGCTGGGCTTCGCCCACTACCACCGGCTGTTCACCGCCCACCCCGGTCGCACCCGGATGAACTGGCCGGACTTCGAGGAGAAGTACGCCGTCGCCGACCCCGGCAGCGCCGCCCTCCAGGCCCTGGTCGGCGCCGCGGTCCCGGACCCCGCCGACCGTCTCGACCTGGAGGCGCTGGACCATCCGCTGGACGGGCTGCGCTACCCCGACGCCGAGGCGCTGCAAGACGGGCTGCGCGGTTATATCGAGGCCGACCTGGCCCGCCGTCACGACCCCGCACACAGCCCCGACCTGGCGGTGTTCCTCGCGCTGCTGTCGGTCTACGGCCAACTGGTACGGATCGGCGACCGCGGCCCCTGGTGGCACGGGTTCTTCAGCTATCTCGCCTCCGGCCCGCCCGGACCGCGGCTGCGGCAGCTGCTCGCGCTCTCCCGGGCCGGGGTGGTCCGCTTCCTCGGCGCCGGCACCACCGTCACCGCCGATGCGCGGCGCGGGGTGTTCCGCGCGGAGAGCGCCAGTGTGCCGGGGGAGTCGGTCGAGGCCCGGGCACTGGTGGAGGCGCGGCTGCCGGCGGCGACCGTCGAGCACACCCGCGACGCCCTGCTGCGCGCCCTGTACGCCGACGGCGCGGCCACGACCCCCACCGGGCTCCTGGCGGTGGGCCCCGCCGACGGCCGGGTCCTGGACCGGGCCGGCCGCCCCCTGGTTCTCGGCCCCGCCCGGACAGGGAGCGGCCCCCACCACCCGCGCCTCTTCGCCCTCGGCCCGCACACCGACGCCCGCTCCGGCGGCGCCTTCGCCCGGCCCCGTACCAACGCACCCGCCTTCCGGCAGAACGACGCCACCGCGCGGGCGCTGCTCACCTTCCTGCGGGACCGGGCCGCCCCGCCCGCGCCCCGGCCCGCCGCCTCCCTCGCCCGCCCCGCTCCCATCCCCGAGGACTCCCATGCCCCTGACCAGTGATCCACCCGTCGAACAGGCCGTTTCCGAACAGGCCGTTTCCCAGCAGGCCGGGCCGTCGCCGGCGGACGACCCGGCGGCCCTGAAGGTCGTGCCCGTACGCCACCCCTGGCGCTGGGCCGCGATCGTGGTGACAGCGGTGCTGATCGCGCAGTTCGTGCACGGTCTGGTCACCAACCCCGCCTGGGAATGGGGGGTGTTCGCCCAGTTCTTCACCGCGGAGACCGTGCTCAGGGCGGTCTGGGTCACCCTTCAGCTCACCGTCTACGGCACCGCCCTCGGCTTCGCGCTGGGCATCGTGCTGGCCTTCATGCGGCTGTCCGCGAGCCCCTTCCTGCGCTGGGTCGCTTTCGGCTACATCTGGGCCTTCCGCTCCATCCCGCTGATCGTCCAGCTGCTGTTCTGGTTCAACCTCGCCTATCTCTACAAGCGCCTGGACTTCGGTATCCCCTTCGGCCCCGGCTTCGTGCACGTCGACACCATGGGCCTGGTCGGTGCGATGGGCGCGGCGGTGCTCGGGCTGGCGCTGCACCAGGCCGCGTACGCCGCCGAGATCGTGCGCGGCGGGGTGCTGGCCGTGGACGGCGGACAGCTGGAGGCGGCCGCCGCGCTCGGCATCCCCCGGCTGCGGCAGCTGCGCCGCATCGTGCTGCCCCAGGCGGCACGCTCGATCCTGCCGAACGCCACCAACGAGGTCATCTCCCTCTTCAAGGGCACCTCGATCGTCTCCGTCATGGCGATCGGCGAACTCTTCTACCAGGTCCAGGTCATCTACGGACGGAACGGCAGGGTCGTGCCCCTGCTGATGGTCGCCACCGCCTGGTACGTCCTGCTGACCACCGTGCTCTCCGTCCTCCAGTACTACGTCGAACGCCACTTCTCCAAGGGAGCCACCCGATGAGCGCGCAGGGCGCGATGGTCGAAATCCGCTCGGTCCACAAGAGCTTCGGCTCGCTCGCGGTGCTCAACGGGGTGGACCTCCAGGTCCGCACCCGTGAGGTCACCGTCGTCCTCGGCCCGTCCGGTTCCGGGAAGTCCACCCTGCTGCGCACCATCAACCACCTGGAGAAGGTCGACAGCGGCTCGGTGAGCGTGGACGGTGCGCTGGTCGGCTACCGGAGGGCCGGCAACAAGCTCTACGAGCTGCGCGAACGAGAGATCCTCCGGCAGCGCACGGAGATCGGCTTCGTGTTCCAGAACTTCCACCTCTTCCCGCATCTGACGGTGCTGGAGAACATCACCGAGGCGCCCGTCGCCGCGCTCCGCAGGCCGAAGAAGGACGCCGGCAAGGCCGCGCGGGCGCTGCTCGCCCGGGTCGGGCTCGCCGACAAGGCGGACGCCTACCCCAGGACGCTCTCCGGCGGCCAGCAGCAGCGCGTCGCCATCGCCCGTGCGCTCGCCCTGGAACCCAAGCTGCTGCTCTTCGACGAGCCGACCTCGGCGCTCGACCCGGAGCTGGTCGGCGAGGTTCTCGACGTCATCAAGGACCTGGCGCACCAGGGCACCACGATGATCGTCGTCACCCATGAGATCGGCTTCGCCCGTGAGGTCGCCGACACCGTCGTCTTCATGGACGACGGACGGATCGTCGAACAGGGCCCGCCCGGCGAGGTCCTCGACCGTCCGCGCCATGAGCGCACCAAGTCCTTTCTCTCCAAGGTCCTTTGAACATGAGGAGTCATCCGTTGAAGCGCCGCCGTACCCTGACCGCAGCCCTGGTGCTCGCCGCCGGCTCCGTAGCACTCACCGCCTGCGGCGGCACCGCGGCGTCGGGCGGGAACAGTGTGAATGCCGCCGCCGGGGGCCGGGGACCGAAGATCAATATCGGTCCCGACCAGCACCGCATCCACGGCACCAAGGACCCCGAGAGCGCCGCGCTGGTGCCCGCCAGGGTCCGTGAGACCGGCGCCCTGCGCATCGGCGTGAGCGCCGACGGCAGCCCGCCGCTGACCTTCCACGCCACCGACGACAAGACCCTCATCGGCGTCGAGGAGGACATCGCCACCCTGGTCGCCGACACCCTCGGCCTCGAGCCCCGCTTCGAGCCGCTGTCCTGGGAGAACCTCTTCGTCGGCCTGGACAGCGGCAAGCTCGACGCGGTGTTCTCCAACGTCACCGTCACCGAGGAGCGCAAGGACAAGTACGACTTCGCCACCTACCGGCTCGACCAGCTGGCGATGGAGGCGAAGAAGGGCAGCGGATGGAAGGTGCGCGGCCCCAAGGACGTGGCGGGCCGGACCATCGCGGTCGACTCCGGCACCAACCAGGAGAAGATCCTGGTCGACTGGAGCAAGGAGAACGAGAAGGCCGGCCGCAAACCGGTCGACATCAAGTACTTCCACAAGCCCTCCGACACCTATCTCGCGCTCCAATCGGGCCGTCTCGACGGCTTCTTCGGCCCGAACCCGACCGCCGCGTACCACGTGAACACGGCGGGACAGACGGAGATCACCGGGACCTTCTCCGGTGGCGGCGACCGGGTCCGGGGCGAGATCGCCGCCACCACCAAGAAGGACAGCGGCCTGGTCAAGGCCTATGCCGCCGCACTGCGGAAGGTCATCGACAACGGCCGCTACGGCAAGGTGCTGGCACGCTGGGGCCTGACCGGCGAGCAGCTGAAGACCTCGCGGATCAACCCGCCCGGCCTGCCCAGGACGGCCGACTGACCGGCGCCGACTGACCGGCGCCGCCGAGGACGGCACCGTCACGGCCGGCTTCCACCGCACCCTGCTGCCGCCCTGTGCGTTCGCCGACCACTTCCCCGGTCCCTTCCCACCGCCCGGCAACCCACTGCCCGTCGCCCTGCCGGCCGGGGAACGGAACCGCATCGTCCACCGATCCGTCCAAGGGCCGACCGAGGGGGTCAGCGCCGCCCCGGCAGCCGTCAACGCGGCTGCCGGGGCGGAGTGCTGCGGGTGGTGGGGCCATGAAGAACGTGTATCCGGCACAAGACATTCGTGTGGCCCTCTTGCGCTGCGGGGGTGGTGCGCCCGAAACTCCGCTCAGCGCTTGTCAGGGGCACGCTGAAAATGAACGTGCGGATTCCCGCGTGCCCTTCGGCTGCGCCTCACGGGCTGCCCACCGGCGGCCCCCCGATCCCCCTCGGAGGAATCAGTGAGGAACGAGCGCACCACCCCCCGCAGCGGCGTTGCGAGACGCACCCGGCTGATCGCCGTGGCGTCCGGACTGGTGGCCGTCGGAGCCATCGCCATCCCGAGCGCCAACGCCCAGGACCCCGCCCCCGCACAGACGTTCAGCGCCACCCAGCTCACCGCCGTCGGCAACGCGGTACGCGCGGCGGATGTCGCGGGCACCGCCTGGCGGGTCGACAGCAAGAGCCACACCCTGGTCGTCACCGCCGACCGCACGGTCTCCCAGGCCGGGATAGCCAAGATCGAGCGGGCCGCCGGCAGCAATGCCGACGCGGTCCGTATCGACCGCATCGCGGGCACCTTCCGCAAGTTCATCTCCGGCGGCGACGCCATCTACGCCCCCAGCTGGCGCTGCTCACTGGGCTTCAACGTCCGTAGCGGCAGCACCTACTACGCCCTGACCGCCGGTCACTGCACCGACGGCAACCCGCCGTGGACCACCGGGTCAGGTGCGAGCATCGGCCCGACCGCCGGCTCCAGCTTCCCCGGCAACGACTACGGCATCATCAAGTACACCGGCTCGGTCTCCCATGAGGGCACGGTCGGTGGCCAGGACATCACCAGTGCCGCCACCCCGAGCGTCGGCCAGACGGTCACCCGCCGCGGCTCCACCACCGGCACCCACAGCGGCAAGGTCACCGCGCTGAACGCCACCGTCAACTACGGCGGCGGCGACGTCGTCTCCGGACTGATCCAGACCACCGTCTGCGCCGAGCCCGGCGACAGCGGCGGCCCGCTCTACTCCGGGAGCACGGCGCTCGGCCTCACCTCGGGCGGCAGCGGCAACTGCTCGTCCGGCGGCACCACGTTCTTCCAGCCCGTCACCGAGGCGCTGAGCGCCTATGGGGTGAGCGTCTACTGACGCCGGCCGGCTGACTTCCCTGCGGACCGGTCCCCGCGCGCGCCGGGGCCCGTACGGAGGGACATCCGCGCCGACCGCCGGGCCCGGCTCCGGCAGCACGAGGGCCCCCGTCCGCCGGCGGACGGGGGCCCGGTCGCGTCCGGTGTGAGCCTCGACCGCCTTCCCGGGGCGGGCATACCATGGTAAATGACGTGATTCGGACGGCGTACGGCACATGTCAGGAGCCGTGATGGTCGAAGAACTGGTGACGGCCGGGGTGGCGCTGGCCTCCGTCGGTGCCGTGTATCTCGTGGCCGCGGCGCGCGTGGTCAAGCAGTACGAACGCGGTGTGGTGCTCCGGCTGGGCCGACTGGCCTCCGAGGTGCGCGGGCCGGGATTCACCATGATCGTTCCGGGCGTCGACCGGATGCGCAAGGTCAATATGCAGATCGTCACGATGCCGGTGCCCGCCCAGGAGGGCATCACCCGGGACAACGTGACCGTCCGGGTCGACGCGGTCGTCTATTTCAAGGTCGTGGACGCCGCCGACGCCGTCATCCGGGTCGAGGACTACCGCTTCGCGGTCTCGCAGATGGCGCAGACCTCGCTCCGGTCGATCATCGGCAAGAGCGAACTGGACGATCTGCTGTCGAACCGGGAGAAACTCAACCAGGGCCTGGAGCTGATGATGGACAGCCCGGCCATCGGCTGGGGGGTGACCGTCGACCGGGTGGAGATCAAGGACGTCTCGCTGCCGGAGACGATGAAGCGGTCGATGGCCCGCCAGGCGGAGGCGACCCGGGACCGGCGGGCCCGGGTGATCAACGCCGATGCCGAGCTCCAGGCCTCGAAGAAGCTGGCCGAGGCGGCCGCGGCGATGTCCGACCAGCCCGCGGCGCTGCAACTGCGACTGTTGCAGACCGTGGTGGCGGTGGCCGCCGAGAAGAACTCCACCCTCGTCCTGCCCTTCCCCGTGGAGCTGCTGCGGTTCCTGGAGCGCTCCGGACTCCAGGCCCAGGCGCAGACCGCGGCGGCCGAAGCGGAGCGGGACGTCGCGCAGCGGCCGGCCGCCGCGGCGCCCGAGGCCTCGCACGGGGCCGTCGAGGAGGGCGCCCTGACGCCCGAGCTGGAGGACCTTCCGGAGGCGGAGGAGCTGCCGTAGCAGCCGGAGTGCTGATAAGTCCGTGATGTCCCTCTGATCGCCGTAAATGCCTGTTGATGTGGGTACTTACGGCGATCTCTGCTGTGCGGGGGCCGGTTCCCGGCCGGTGCTTTCCGGCCAGCTATAGTCCTCACACGTTGCCGTCCGCCGAGCGCCTCGCGTGCCTGCTGATGTCCGTGCCCGGGACCGAGGTGTGCGGACATGGGTGTGACCGTCGTGTGGCGAAAATGTGAACTCCCGCATGGGGGACCGGAACTCGGTCTTGTGCGCGAGTGAGGCGGATGGGAATACTCTGCTCCGCGCATTGGCATGGACGCGCCTCCCCCGGGACGTCGGGGCGGACCCGTTCGTGCCCTGACTCCTCACTCTCCGGGCCCGGGCAACTCCCCACAGTTTCCGGGCTCTTCCCCCCACGGAGGCTCCGGCTTGAAGCACCGTCGCATACCCAACCGGCGCGTCATCGTCGCAGGTGCGGGAGCCCTTGCGCTCGCCGCCACCGCCACTGTCACCCTCGCCAACGCCAACGCGTCCCAGGCCCCCGCGCCCACCCCCGCGCTCGCCAAGCTGACGTCCGCCGCGGCGACCACCCTCGCCTCCCACCTCAAGACGGACACCGCCGGTGCCTTCTACGACGCCAAGGCCAAGAAGCTGGTGGTCAACGTCGTGAACAAGGCGGCGGCCCGCGCCGTACGGGCAAAGGGGGCGGAAGCCAGACTTGTCGCCCATACCTTTGCCCAGCTGGACTCGGCCCGGCAGACGCTGAAGTCGAAGGCGACCATCCCCGGTACGTCCTGGGGCATCGACCCGCAGAGCAACAAGGTCGTGGTCACCGCCGACCGTACGGTCAAGGGCACCAAGCTGGACCGGCTCACCAAGGTCGCCAAGAGCCTCGGCAGCAAGGTCGAGGTGCGCCACAGCAAGGGTGAGTTCAAACCCTTCATCGGCGGCGGCGACGCGATCTGGGGGAGCGGCGCCCGTTGCTCGCTCGGCTTCAACGTCGTCAAGGACGGCCAGCCGTACTTCCTGACGGCCGGCCACTGCGGCAACGACATCAAGAGCTGGTCCGACAAGCAGGGCGGCTCGGCGATCGCGACCACCGAGGACTCCAAGTTCCCGGGCGACGACTTCTCCCTCGCCAAGTACACGGGCGACACCGCGCACCCGAGCGAGGTGAACCTCTACAACGGCAGCACGCAGAAGATCACCAAGGCCGCGGAGGCCACCGTCGGTGAGAAGGTGCAGCGCAGCGGCAGCACCACCCAGGTGCACGACGGCACCGTCAAGGCGCTGAACGCCAGCGTCAACTACCAGGAGGGCACGGTCGAGGGTCTGATCCAGACCGACGTCTGCGCCGAGCCCGGTGACAGCGGCGGCGCGCTCTTCGACGGCGACACCGCGCTCGGTCTCACCTCCGGCGGCAGCGGCGACTGCTCCCAGGGCGGCGAAACCTTCTTCCAGCCGGTCCCGGAGGCCCTGAAGGCCTACGGCGCGGAGATCGGCTGACGCGCGCGGCGATCGGCTGACCCGCGCGGCGGACCGCACCGCTCGGCGTACGGCGCCGGCTCCCGGACGTACTCGGCGTCCGGGGGCGGCACCGGCCCGGTGGCCGCCGCACGCGACGATCCCCGGGCACCGCCCTCCGGTGCCCGGGGATCTCAAGCCGGACCGGTCAGAAGTTGAAGACCGAGTCGCTGTCGTTGTTCATCGCGCAGGGGTTGGCGAAGGTGTAGCTGTACGAGACCCGCTTGCCCTGCCACACACCGTCGGCGGTGACCACGAGGGGGTTCCACTCCTTGGTGCACAGCCGGTCCGAGGTGGCGCCGGTTATCGCGTTGAAGTCACCGGCCACCGCACGCAGTTGGGTGCAGGCGGCTTTCGCGTACGGGTGGCTGCCCCTGGCCCCCGGCATACAGCTGAGCGTCACGGCGCGCTGCACCGTGGCGGTCGCACGGCTTTCGCCCTGGCCCACCGTCAGCACCAGTTCCGTCGGGGCGTACAGGCCGCCGGTCCGCGTCGGCTGCGCCGGTGCGGCGGCCTGTGCGGTGGTGGCCAGCGTGCCCAGGACCAGTGCCGCGCCGAGCGCGACCGCCCCAGTGATGTACCGCATGACGAACACTCCCTTGCTCGAAGGTGCAGATACCGGTCGGGAGTCTGGCCCAACCGCATCCCGAAAGCATCCTGAGCGGGCACAAGGCGATCGCTTTGAGTCATTGCGCGAAAGCTGAGAGTAATGGCGCGAACGAGCCGGAGGCGGTGCGCGGCGACCGGGTGAAGCGGGGTGTGCGGCCAGCGCGGATGTCGCTCCGGTCATGCTCCTGGCAAGGGACATCCGGACCCGGAACGAAGAAATCCGGCCGCCGACCGGCCGTTCGGGCGGGTTTCGATCTCCGGCGATTGGCTGAAGAGAGGGGCCGGAGGGTCCCTCCGTGCTGCCCGATGCCTCCGACGAGGTAAGAACCGGCCACCGGCGGGTCGCCTTACCGGCCTGGCGTCCGTTGGCTCGCCGGGGCGATGCCCGCGGTTACGCCGGCCCGGTGCCCCGCCGTTCTGCCGGTCCTGGGCCCTCGTTGAGGTGCTCCCCGTGCAGCGCTACCGGCCCGGGTGCGTGCCGCCCCGGCCCGCGTTCTCCCCGCCCGCCGTCCTGCCCGCAGCCCCCTTCGTCCCGTCGAGCTGCGGCAGCCCGGCCGTGAGCGCCCGCATGTACCGCGTCACCAGCCCGGCGGGGCCCTGCGGCCCCTCCGGCGGCCCGTCTCCCGCCGCCCACTCCTCCACCGCGACCCGCATCGCGGTGTTCGCGGCGGCCGCGGCCAGCCGTGTCTCCAGCGGTCCCGTGCCGGTCAGCCGGGCCAGGACCGGCATCAGAGCCTGCTCGCTGTCGTGGTGCACCCGATGCCAGACCGCGCGCAGCGCGGGATCGTCCGGCATCACCCGCAGCAGCCCCCGGGTCCAGTTCAGCGCCTCCGCGGCCGGCCCGTCGGCGGGGGTCAGTGACCGTCGGGCCGTCCGCTCCAGGGTCTCGCGTACGGGGGGTGCGTCCGGGCCCGCCGGTGCGGCGCCCAGCTCGTCGATCCACTGCCGCACCCCGTCGGCGAGCAGCGGCGCCACCGCGTCCTCCTTGGTGCGGAAGTAGCGGTAGAAGGTGCGCAGCGCGACCCCCGAGGCGCGTGCGATGTCGTCGGCGGTGACGGCGGTGCCGCGCTCCGCGAACAGGGCCGCCGCGGTACGGGCGATCTCCAGCTGGGTCTCGGCCTTGCGCCGCTCGGTGAGCGAGGGGCGGGGGAGCGCGGCGGAGCGGGGTGGCGGGGTCGGCATGGCGTCAGTGTACGGAGCATCATGCCGAAGTGGCATGTATGGCAAAGTTGGCACGATGTGCCATGCGCAACGTACCGTGCTCGGTGCTCGGGTACCTCAAGAACGGAGCTGGACCATGAACCGCTTTGACGGCCGCCGCACCCTGATCACCGGAGCCGGTTCGGGCATCGGCCAGGCCACCGTCCACCGGATCCTCGCCGAGGGCGGCCGGGTGGTGGCGGCGGACATCGACGCGGCGGGTCTGCGGGTCACCGCCGACCGTGCCGCGGCGGACGGTACGGCCGGGCGGCTGGAGACCACGGTGCTGGACATAGCCGACGAGACGGCGGTCCGCACCGCCGTCGCCACCGCGGTGGCCGGCCTCGGCGGTCTGGACGTCCTGATCAACGCGGCCGGGATCCTGCGCGCCTCGCACACCCACGAGACCGGCCTGGACGACTTCAACGAGATCATCTCGATCAACCTGACCGGCACGTTCCTGATGATCCGTGAGTCGCTGCCCGCGCTCCTGGAGGGCCGGGCGCCGGTCGTGGTCAACTTCAGCTCCACCTCCGCCTCGTTCGCGCACCCGTACATGTCGGCGTACGCGGCGAGCAAGGGCGGCATCCAGTCCATGACGCATGCCATCGCGAGCGAGTACGGCAAGCAGGGGCTGCGCGCGGTGTGCGTGGCGCCGGGCTCCATCGCCAGCGGCATGACCAGCGGCGGCGTGCCGGGGCTGCCCGAGGACGCTGATATGAGCCTGTTCAGCAAGCTCATCCCGGCGATCGGTGAGGGCTTCGCGAGCCCGGAGACGGTCGCGGGGGTCATCGCGATGCTCGCCTCGCAGGACGGTGCGTTCATCACCGGCACGGAGATCCGTATCGACGGCGGAACGCATATGTGAGCCGGCCGCACTCCCCGTCGAACAGCTCGGTCACCGCATCGACGACCTCACGCTCTACCTGTCCGACCTGGTCACCCAGCCTGATCCAAACGACAGGCCCTAGCCGGCCCTCTTGGCCTGAACGTCTTCGGCTGTCACGGCCTTACCACCGATTGCCCATTCGCCACTGGGCGTCTCGGTGACCACGACATGAGTCACCGGTCGCAGCGCCTCACCTTCGATGGCGATCAACGCCTCGGAGACATCTTCGACCATCTTCTGCTTCTCTTCGGGGGTGAATACCCCTGCGATCACCTTGATGTCGATGAAGGGCATCGGATGCCTCCCACGTGATGGTGAGATCCGGCCGTCATGCCGCTCCGGTTCGCCCGGTTAACCGTCCAGCCTGACGGTGATGTCAACCGCTGCTTGCGCTGGCATGTTTCTCCCAGTCTCGCAGATCGACTCCGGTGACGTGCGGGAGCACGGAATCGGCCACATGACAGGCTGCTCAAGAGACGCTCCTGCCGTAAGTGACCGTCGCCGTTGATGTCAGACCTGAATGTTGGAAGGGCATCACCTCCGAAAATCCGGAGGTGATGCCCTTCTGAATTGGTGCCCCGGCAGGATTCGAACCTGCGGCATCCGCTTTAGGAGGGTGCTCCGGTGATCACGGTGCTGACCTGGGCTGGGCCCAGCCTGCGGGGTCACCACGCCGACCGCCCGCCGAAGTCCGCCGCTGTCCCCCGTGCCCCTGCCATCTGGCACGGATCTGGCACAGCCCGGTACAGTCGATCGCATGATCTCGGACCCCGGCAAGAGTCCAGACACACTCCGGGAGTTCACAGCAGAGGGCGTGGAGGCCGTGCTCCGCGAGGCGTGCGAAGAGGCCCGGATCGACGCGACCGGGGCGGAACTGCTGCGGCTCGGCTCGAACGCGGTGTACCGGCTGTCGGCTGCTCCAGTGATCGTTCGCATCGCGCGTGATCTCGATGCGGCAACCGAGATGGAGCGGGCTCTCCAGGTAGCCCGCTGGCTTGAGTCGCAGGACTACCCGGCAACGAGAGTGCTGCCCGGCGTGCCTCAGCCGCTGTCGGCCAGCGGCAGAGTCGTCACGTTCTGGGAAAGCGCCCAGGACCGCGAGGAGTACGCGACGGTGACCGAGCTGGCAGACCTGCTGCGGCGGCTGCATTGGCTTGAGGAGCCGGAGTCGTTGCGTCTGCCGTACTTCGATCCATTCGCCAAGGTGTGGTCCTCGTTCGAGGCACTCGATGGCGTGTCGGCAGACGACGCGGCGTTCCTGGAGCAGCGGGCTCGGCGACTGGGCAAGGAGTACGACCGGCTGGACTTCGTGCTGCCGTACGGACTGATTCACGGCGACGCCAACATCGGCAACGTGCTGCGGGACCGCAGCGGCCGGGCCATCGTGATCGACCTGGACGGCTTCTGCTTAGCACCGCGAGAGTGGGATCTGATCCTCACGGCGATCTACTACGACCGTTTCGGCTGGCATGGCCGGAGTGATTACGAGGGCTTCGTCCACCACTACGGCTTCGACATCATGAACTGGCCCGGCTACTCGGTGCTGGCCGATGTCCGTGAGCTGATGATGGTGCTGTGGATGGGCCAGCAGGTCGGCAGCAGCGAGAAGTCTGCCGCCGAGTTCAGCCGTCGGATGCATGCGCTCCGTACCGGGGGCAGCCGCCGGGACTGGAGCCCCTTCTGACTTGACGGCTACGAAGTTGTCAGCGCTTGCCCGCTTGCGATCCACAAACGGTGCTCCGCGGCCTGCTCGTGGAATTCGCGGACGGCGGTGGTAGGCCCTGACACCGCGAGGTGTTGGCGGAACTCGGCGAGGTAGGAGACGCATCGGGCGGACCTGAGCTGTTCTCCGAGATCAAGGGCGTCCAGGGCGACGTTGCAACCTTCCTCGGCGTCGCCGGCGTGGAGGTGGGCGTCGGCCAGGACCATGGTGGCGAAGAAGTCGCTGCGGACGTGGCTGCCGCTCATGGCGTTTTCCGCGTGGGAGACGGCCTGACGAGCGCTGCGCACGTCACGGAAACAGTGGGCGGCTTCCGCTGCCAGTTCGGCAGCGTCGAAGTAGGTGATCCACTCGGGTTCGTCGTCCGTGTTGCAGCTCTCCAGCGCCTCGGCGGCTGCGGCGAGCGCACTTTCGCACGCGTGCCGGTCACCTGTGCGTGCCAGCGCCCGAGCCTCCATCGCGTGGAACTGCGCTCGCAGGGTCGGAGTGGCAACAGCGGAGATACCCATCAGGGCCGCGCGAGCGAGAGTGGCAGCGTGGGTGAACTGGCCCAGGAACGTGGCCTGGTGGCTCATCGCGGACAGGATGCTGCCGGCCAGGCGCCGGTCATTGCCGTCCTGAGCGAGCCTGAGCGCCTGGAGAAAGTACCGCTGCGCAAGTCCGTGGCGGCATGCGTCGTATGTCATCCAACCTGCCAGCAGGGTGGCTTCGGCGACGGTTGAAAACAGGACGCGCCCCACCAACTCGGTGTACCGGCCGGAGAGTAGAGGCGCTACGTCCCGGCTGAGGTACTGGATCACGGACTGTCGAGCATGGTCTCCGCCGAACCGGTCATCGAGCTGGGCGAACATGTCGCAGGTCGACTTGATCACCGCGACGTCGGCGAGGCCCACACGCGGCCCTCGATCACCCATCGCCTTGGGGAATGCTGCCTCCGGTGCAACAAGCCACCGTAACGACGCTTCACTCCACGCGGGCTCGGATGTCTGCGCCTGAAGCAGGGGGTCATAGCCGTTCAGGTCTGCCCGCCAGAGGCGATCCACGTTCGCAATGGCAGCGTCGGGGCTGGCGGGGTAGCCGGCGTCCAGGAGGGCGGAGTCTTGGCCGGTGAGGTGGCCCAGCCCCAGTTCAGCAGAGGACATCCCCAGGGTTTCGCACACCACCGGGCCGTAGAACTCATCCGGAGCGCTGTGGCCGTTCTCCCAACTGGCGATGCGCCGTTTCACGCTCGCATCGACTGGGAGCGACTGGCCATGACGAGTGGCGACTTGGCGTATTTCATGGACCAGCCGGGCCTGACTCCAACCGCGACTCTTCCGGGCGTGCAGCAGGAGAGGCCCGAACGACATCATCGGCGTCGATTCCGTGGTGATCGCCTCCCCGGACGATGTGGGTGATGCCCGTTCCTGCTCCTGAATCTAGGGAACTGACACGCGTCGCGTGTCGACTCCGGCGGATTGCCCGCGGTTCGGACCCTGATGGGGGATGACGCGACCGTGCAATGCTTGTCATCCCCCGTCACCTCTCGTCATCTGCCCAGCTCAGGGCCTCACGCAGGAGTCTGGTTGCACCGCGGCAGACGAGCCGCCGCAGTTGCCGACCGAGGTGGGATGACTTGCAGAGGATGACGAGGCGAGGCATTCAGTGGCTGTCCGCTGTTGCTGACGATCCAGTGATGTGCCGGGCTCATTGGGCGGATGACCCCAGACGCCCGTACGCGCTGCCGACCGGGCGCCTCTTCGATGTGGTGGTCATGAGCCAGCGGTTGGGCATGGAGACCTTCGACCAGTTGGTACGCCGCGAAATGCCGCTCGGCCCGGTCATGATGGACCGTCGCGCAAAACAGATCGGCTTTCTTCTGTCATCCAAGTCGCGCGGCCGCTTCACGCGCCTCCTGTCCCTGGAAACGGCCACCCCTCCCGAGTACCGCTACCTCGACGCCGGCTCCTTCGTCGTCGTACCCGGGCCGATGCCGATGGCCGATGACCGCCACCAGTGGCTACGCGCGCCCATTCGCCGCCCCGAGGCATCCCCGCTGCGCACGGCGTCGTTAGCGGTGATGTTCGCGGCCGCCTCAGCCTTGATCGAACGAGCAGACCGCTACGGCGATCAGTACCCGAGCCCCGAAGCGGCCGGGCCCGAGGAGCTTGAGCGGGTGAGCGACCGTGCCCAGTGAGGAACATCCAGAGGACGCCGCCCGCTGGTCACCGCTGGAGACCGACGAGTGGTACGCGGCCCGCAACGCCACCACCGCGCTGCGGGAAGTACTGACCGCAGCCGGCATGGCACGCGACCTCCCCTACCTCCATGCCGACCTGAACGCCTTCGGCCACGGCCTCATCGAACTCGGCCGAGTCTCACCGGAGACGGCGGAGCGGTTGGCGGAGCTGCTGCGGCGGGCGTTGCTGTGCTCCTGTGGTTCCGAAGAGGCAGATGACTCGTGCACTCGCAGGACGGACTGACCAACAGCAAGGCGAAGGTGGAGGATGTGACCGACCCGCGTCGTGTAGTTGCCGAACGGGCCGAGAACCTTTCGCCGGCATTGCCGTACGTGCGGGGTTGGGCCGAGGCTAAGCGGTGCTGACGCGCTGGCCGAACAACTGCAAGCTGCGGGGCTGGGGCTGGGGCTGGGGCTGGGGCTGGACTTCCTCAGTCTCAGGGCCGATGTGACGGTCTTCGGCGACGGCTTGGTGTGTCTGGGCCCCGTACAGCCGGAGGCAGTGGGCGTACTGGCGCGCCTGCTCGTCATGGGCTTGGCGATGGAGTTGGCGGACCAGGCCGATAGCCACAGCCAGCCCCCTCCTCTCGAGGCGCTGGTTGCGTAATGCCGCATGCTGGTCTGCGGCCGGCCGGCCGGGACCGGCGCCTCAGCGCCGCAGCCCGACGAAACCGAAGACTATTGGGAAAGCCCGTGGGCCTTGCAGCTCACCGGTCGGAGTACTTCTTGCCTTGGGTCTTGTCTGGGATCTTGGTGACCTGCGTTTTCCCTGTTCAGGGCCAGTGGGTTCGTGCCTCTGGTGGTCGTCATTGGTCGCATTTGGCCACTGTCAAGCGGCCTCGGACGGCCCAGAGGCGGCGCAGCTTTCTCGCATGCAGGGCCTCGCTCGGTAGCGGTAGGCACCTTCGATGCGCCCTGCCTGACGACAGTTAGCCACGATGCCGATGACGCAGACCGGTCACGCATGCGTATGCCTCGCTGCACTCCCCCCGGTCTCAGCCACGTTGCCGGTTTCGTCGACTAGAGCAAGCCGCGACGGCCAGGGCGTGGTGGTTCGGCGGGCCTCAGATCCCGAGGCGCAGTCAGGAAGAGGTTGCAGTAAGAAGCCCTTGAATAACTTCTCCCCGATTGATTCTGCTGTTCCTATCGTTGATTCCAGACCTCACACGGCGATAGTACTCAGCTGCTCCAGGCGAGGGGATTGGTGCGTGCGTGACACCCTCAACTTCTTCATAGAAGGAGATTAGTTTGGCTGCGGTGTCGGCAGGGGGAAGTGTTCTCTTATCGTACACAAGCGTGCGATACAGTTCAACGATCAACGTAAATAGATCAGCTTTCTGCCACACTCGACTCTTGGCTGGGAATTTACACTCGTCGATGAAGGTGAATACGGCTTCGAACCCGTCCCTTACTTCCCCGCCCATAGGGAAGTCGTCGTTGTACTGATCAAGATACCGTTCGTTCTCGTCGTCGCGCCTAAAGTAACCACTCATGACGGTAATGGTCAGAGTGAGTGCAAACCTAATATCGTTCATGCGTCGACCGTCGAGCGACGTGAAGATCTTCCTTCTCTGGAAGAATGAGTGATTTGCGATCTCCTCGGCAAACCTTTTAAAGGCCCCATCGAAGCGGGAGTTATTTACCTCCATAGCATTGAGTGAGTAATTGGTTGAATTGATTCGATGGAAGATCTGCCGTGTCTCTTCTTCGGTGAGAGGGCCGAGGTCCCTAACCACCACTTCATATTCTAGAAACTCTCGCTTCTTTTCGTCTGTGAGCCCCCTGTATGCTGGGATCGTATTGTTTGTGATGCGCAATTCAGTCGAGGCTGTGAAGTACTGATAAAGCGTGGTGATCCTTTGCTGCCCATCCACGATCAGTTCGGTTCCGTCGCCTGTGTCCGGATTTACGTCACCGGCAGAAATGAAGATTTCAGGGAACGGAAGCCCATCTAGCACAGTGGCGATGAAGGCGACTTTGTGGTCGTTCGACCAGACTAGACGGCGCTGGAAGTGAGGGTTGGGGATGAGTGTCTCGTCGCGGATTCCTGTGAGTAGCATTCGCAGCCTTTTGTTCGTCGCTGAAGTCTGCATTAAGAATCCTCCATGGCCTCGCGACAGGATTTAACTGCTCGCCGTTGGTATTGAGTCAGGAAGTTCATGTCGTGATACAGCGCTCCAGCGATCTTATACGGGCCGAACTTCCGACTTTGCTGGAGTTCCCTGAAGGACTGTCGCCACTCCTCAGAGAATTTAAATGAGGGGGATCTTGGTAGCATGTCTGGACGAATCCACCCCCACGAGATGTACTGCTCGAAGCGATTTCGCCTTGACCAGTCAGCCCCTGAGTCCGCGTATGCGTGAGCTTCATGCCAGACCTTTTCGTATAAGGCATGACTTACAATTGCGACATCGATATCTGATGTGTCTCCAAAGCGGCGATACCTCTTATGTGGGGCAATGCTGAAACCAAGCCTTGCTGACCCCACAAGGAAAATGTCTTGATGTGGTGCAATGGAGAACTTCTCGGAAATGGCCTCTTTAAGGGCGAAATGCTGGTCATCCGTGAGCGCGTAGCATGCTCCGTGGAGAAGCTTTGAATTAACTATCCGTTCGTCGCTTAGATCGGCCAAGAGGAAGCTCTCAAATTGCTTCTTTGGGTCTGTGGTGAAATGTTCGGAACTATTCGACCCCATGGTCCCCCCATGGCCGGTGCGAGCACGACGCTTCCGTGAAGATACATCCGATTCCCCCCGCCTGCTACAAGATGCGCGAAATGCCCTTAGCTCGGGTGCGGGGCGGAGTCAGGAGCCGCCAGGATAGAGACGCGTTAAGGGGAGGAGCGGCCCCGGCCACGAGGTTCCCCTCCGGCTTCCGGTGGCTGATTGCTGTCTACGCGGCACGGGCGTCGGCGGGGCTGGAGCGGGACGGAGGCAGGAGTGCACGCCCGGCGGGGGCCGCGCCGCGCACAGCGAGCGGAGCGAGCCGCTTTGAAGACGTAGAGAAAGTTTGAAGTCCTTCTCGGCATGCTGCGGCTGCGATTGGTGAGTTGAGCCGCATGGGGTACCGGACTGCGGGGGAGTTCGCAAGTGCGAGAAGCTGCAATGCGGCCAGGCTCCCCTGCCTGCGGCGAGATCAATGGATCTGGCACGGGTCTGGCAGGGCGGCTTGCGTCGCGTGATCATCGCCCGGCAAAGACTGAGGCCCAGGCTCCCGGTGTGAAGCCGGTTTGCCTGGGCCTTCGTCGTGCCCGCTGCATACGCGGCGCATGGTGCCCCCAGCAGGATTCGAACCCGCGACACCCGCTTCAGGGGAGCGGTGCCCCTAAAGCGAGGCGCCGCGCCCTCCCCGTACCGAGGTCCCCACGTCCTATAGGGCGCCGAGGCCCCCGCCCCCCGACCTCAAGCCTGCCCCGTTTCGAAGCGGCTTACCTTGCCGTCTGCCACCGTGAACCGCCAGCGTGTGCGCATCTCGCCCCAGGTGTCGTTGCGGTAGTCCGCTACGAGGGACAGGCCCTGGTGGGACTCGGACTGCACGTCCATGTGGCCGCGGGTGGTGAAGATTTCCCGCTCGCACCACTCGCGCAGGTCCCGGTCGGACCCGTCGTCGGACATGGTGGCGTCGGGGGTGAGGGCGGCGAAGAACGCCTGCTCGTCGTTGCTGTTGAGGGCCGTGACCAGGGCACGTACCGCGGGGTCGGACAGCCGGTTGGCGGAGATGGTCATGAGGGGGTCTCGCCCTTCTTGCGGAAGATCGACAGTGCCAGGGTGATCAGGGTGCCGCCCACCGCCCAGGCCGACAGCACCAGGAGCGGGCCGGTGACCGCGCGGCCGTGGAAGTAGGCGAGGGAGCGTGCGGCCCAGGTGCCCGCCCCCGGGGGGAGGGCGGGGCCGATGGCACGCCAGAACGGGGGCAGCAGCGGGTAGGGGTAGGCGCCGCCCGCGCTCGGGTTGCCGAGGATGACGATCAGCAGGATGGCCAGACCGATGCCGACGATGCCCAGCAGGGCCTGGCAGGCCAGGGTGGTGGCGCCCACCGCGAACACGATCAGGGCGCCCAGCCCCCAGAGCCCGAAGAAGGTGCCGGGCAGGGCGCCGAGGACCGGGCCGACGATGATCGCGCCGGCCAGTCCGGCGACGATCGCGTACAGGGCGAGCGCGGCCAGCCGGATGACCGCCCGGTGTCCGTTGGAGGGCCGCGCCCCGGCGCTGATCGCGAGGATCGCGGCGCACAGATAGCCGCCGACGCACCAGCCGACGACCAGGTAGAAGGACGACAGGCTGCGGCTGTCGCCCCGGGCCGCCGGGGTCACATCCACCGTGCGGACGGTGCGGTGCTCGGCCTTCTCCGCCGCGCGGACGACCAGTTCGACCGCCTGGGCCAGGGAGGCGCCGCCACCGCCGGCCACCAGCAGCCGGTCGGGGCGGCCGCGCGGGCCGACGATCAGTGCGCCGTCGATCGTCCGGTCCGCGAGCTGCTGTCGCGCGGCCCGCTCGGAGGGCACCGCACGGGGGTCCAGGGGGGAGCCGGACAGCCGGTCCAGTTTGCCCACCAGCTGCCCGCTGACCTGGGCAGGGGCGACGACGCCGAACGGCACATCGGCCGGTTTGGGGTGGTGGAAGGCGCCGGTGTACGAGGTGATGAACGCGATCATCAGCCCCAGCACGCCGAGCACCAGCAGCGAGGCACGGGGCGTCACCGCGCTCTTCACCTCCTTGAGGAAGGTGGTGCGGGCGCCGTCGTCCGTCGTGGCCATGCGTCGCTCCTCGCCGCACTTCCGGCTGCCGGTCCGGTGCTGTCGGTGCTTTTGTTCCGCCATCTTCCGGTCGGTGGTGGGGGTGCGCAGATCGGGTGGGGCTGATCGGCGGAGGGGCGGGCGGTACCCCTCGACAGGTGTTCGTACGAATGTTCGATGGGCGGGTTATGGTGGAGGGGAGGAGCGAGAGACACAAGGTCAGCTGGGGGGCGGATGAGGCGCAGGAGGTGCGGATGCCCGGGTTCACGCATCTGCACACCGCTTCGGGGTTCTCCCTGCGCTACGGCGCCTCCCATCCGGAGCGGCTCGCCGAGCGCGCCGCCGAACGCGGGATGGACGCCCTCGCGCTGACCGACCGGGACGGGCTCTCCGGAGCCGTACGCTTCGCCAAGGCCGCCGCCGAGGCCGGTGTCCGCCCGCTGTTCGGTACCGAACTCGCCGTGGCGGAACACGCGTCGGGACCCGTGGCCGGCACGGCCACCGCGCGGCGGCGTACCCCCGTGCGCGGCGGCGCCTTCCTCGACGAGTCCGCCGCCCGCGCCGTCTTCCTGGCCCGCGACGGAGCGGCCGGCTGGGCCGCCCTGTGCCGGCTGGTCTCGGCCGCCCACGCCGGCCGGGCCGAGCAGCCCGTCCTCCCGTGGAGCTCCCTGGAATCCGTCACGGACGGACTGACCGTGCTGCTCGGACCGGACTCCGAGGTCGGCCGGGCGCTGGCCGCCGGCCGCCCGGACCGCGCCGCCCGGCTCCTCGCCCCC
Organism: Streptomyces sp. MCA2; assembly: GCF_023544705.1. NCBI lineage: Bacteria > Bacillati > Actinomycetota > Actinomycetes > Kitasatosporales > Streptomycetaceae > Streptomyces > Streptomyces sp. MCA2. The sequence goes on along the minus strand of NZ_JAMJFM010000027.1, from coordinate 35,216 downwards.
TGGCGCGAGCTGTACGGCGAGGCGCTGCGCCTGGAGGTCGTCGACCACGGGCGGCCCGGCAGCGGCCCCGGCTCCCCGCGGCTGGCCGCCCGCACCCTCGGCTTCGCCGTCGACCAGGGCGTCCACGCCGTCCTGACCAACGCGGTCCGCTATGCCGACCCCGGCCAGGGCCCGGTCGCCGACGTCCTGGATTCCGCCCGCCGTCTGGTGCCGGTGGACCGGCGCCGGCCCGAGGCCTGGGACAGCGGCGAGCGCTGGCTCAAGGACACCGCCACGATGAGCCACACCGCCGAGCGGATCGCCGAGGCGGCCGGATTCCGGCGCGACCTGGCCCACCGGCTGCTCGCCATGACCGAGGAGACCGCCGGCGCGTGCCTGGTCGACCCGCAGGACGACATCGGGCTCGGCCATGTCCACTTCCCCGAACCGCGGCTGGTCGGCGCGGGCCACCGCACCGCCGCCCGGGTGCTGCGCTCGCGCTGCGCCGCCGGGATGGTGCTGCGCGGCTACGACCGCGACCGCACGCGCTGGGACCGGCTGCACGACGAACTGCGCACGATCGAACGGCTCGGCTACCCCTCGTACTTCCTGACGGTCTCTCAAGTAGTGGACGACATACGGGAGATGGGTATCCGGGTCGCGGCCCGCGGGTCCGGCGCCGGCTCCCTGGTCAACCACCTCCTCGGCATCGCGCACGCCGACCCGGTCGAGCACGGCCTGCTGATGGAGCGCTTCCTGTCCGAGCGGCGGGCGGCACTGCCGGACATCGACATCGACGTCGAGTCCGCCCGTCGGCTGGAGGTCTACCGCGCGATCTTCGACCGCTTCGGCGCGGAGCGGGTCGCCACGGTCTCGATGCCCGAGACCTACCGCGTACGGCACGCCGTACGGGACGTGGGCGCCGCCCTGGGCATGGACCCGGCGCAGGTGGACCGCCTCGCCAAGGCCTTCCCGCACATCCGCGCCCGGGACGCGCGGGCGGCGCTGGCCGAGCTGCCGGAGCTGCGCGGGGTGCGGGAGGCCGGCGGCGAGCGGCTGTGGCCGCTGGTCGAGGCGCTGGACGCGCTGCCGCGCGGGATCGCCATGCACCCGTGCGGGGTGCTGCTCTCGGACGCCACCCTGCTGGACCGTACGCCGGTCGTCCCGACCAGCGGTGAGGTCCCCCATAGCCTTAAGGGCATGGGAGGTGCCCCCATCGCGATGTCCCAGTTCGACAAGGAGGACGTGGAGGACCTGGGGCTGCTCAAGCTCGATGTGCTGGGCGTACGGATGCAGTCCGCGATGGCGCATGCGGTCGCCGAGATCGGCCGGGCCACCGGGCGCCGGATCGACCTCGACGACCCCGCGCAGGTGCCGCCCGGCGACGACGCGACCTACGGCCTGATCCGCTCGACCGAGACGCTCGGCTGCTTCCAGATCGAGTCGCCGGGCCAGCGCGACCTGGTCGGCAGGCTTCAGCCCGCCACCTTCCACGATCTGGTCGTCGACATCTCCCTCTTCCGGCCGGGGCCGGTCGCCGCCGATATGGTGCGGCCCTTCATCGAGGCCCGGCACGGCCGGAAGCCGGTCCGCTATCCGCACCCCGACCTGGAGGAACCGCTGCGCGAGACCTACGGGGTGGTGGTGTTCCACGAGCAGATCATCGAGCTGCTGCGGATCATGACGGGCTGCGCACGGGACGAGGCGGACGAGAAGCGGCGCGCGCTGTCGCATCCGGAGTTCCAGGGCAGGCTCCGCGCCTGGTTCGCCCAGCGCGCCGAGCGGCGCGGCTATACGTCCGAAGTGATCGCGCGCACCTGGGAGATCGTCGAGGCCTTCGGCTCGTACGGCTTCTGCAAGGCGCATGCGGTGGCCTTCGCGGTGCCCACCTACCAGTCCGCCTGGCTCAAGGCGCACCACCCCGCGGCCTTCTACGCCGGGCTGCTCACCCACGACCCCGGGATGTACCCGAAGCGGCTGCTGCTCGCGGATGCGCGGCGGCGCGGGGTGCCGGTGCTGCCGCTGGATGTGAACCGGTCGGCGGTCGCTCACCGGATCGAACTGGTGTCCGGTTCCGGTGGGGGTGGCGGGCCCCGCTCCGGCGCGGTCTGGGGGCTGCGGCTCGCGCTCTGCGATGTGCACGGCATGAGCGAGGCCGAGGCGCGGCGGATCGAGGCCGGGCAGCCCTACCGCTCGCTCCAGGACCTGTGGCAGCGGGCCAGGCCGAGCCGCCCGGTGGCCGAACGCCTCGCCCGGGTGGGCGCGTTGGACGCCTTCGGCGCGAACCGGCGGGATCTGCTGCTGTACCTCGCCGAGCTGCACCACCACGGGCGGCAGACGTCCGGTGGTCAGCTGACGCTGCCGGCCGGGGCCCTCGACAGTGCGGGCGCGGAACGGACGGCTCCGGCCGATCTGGTCGAGCCGGTGGGGCTGCCCGACCTCAGCGATGTCGAACGGCTCAGCGCCGAGCTGGGCGTCCTCGGCATGGACGCCTCCCGCCATCTGATGGCCGATCACCGGGAGTTCCTCGCGGAGCTGGGCGCGCTGCCGGCCCGGCTGCTGCGCGGCGCCAGGCACGGCGAGACGGTGCTGGTCGCCGGAGCCAAGGCGGCCACCCAGACACCGCCGATCCGCTCCGGCCGCCGGGTCATCTTCACCACCCTGGACGACAGCACGGGACTGGTCGACTGCGCCTTCTTCGACGACAGTCACGCGGCCTGTGCGCACACGGTCTTCCACTCCTGGCTGCTGCTGGTGCGCGGTACGGTCCAGCGGCGCGGTCCGCGCAGCTTCAGCGTGGTCGGCGCCGCCGCCTGGAACCTCGCCGAGCTGGCCGAACTCCGGCGCGAGGGCGGGCTGGAGGCGGTCGCCGCCCGGCTCGCGACGGGACCGGACACACCGGACGACGGGACGGAGGGAGCGAAGGGGGCAGAGGGGGCGGACGACGGAGCGGACGGGACGGACAAGGCGGGCAAGGGGCTGCCGGGGGAGGGGTCCGAGGCGGGCCGGGAAGCCGAGCCGGCCGCCGCGCCGGGCCGCACCATCCGGCTGGAGACCGGCTACGAGCTGCACCCGTGGGCCGACCTCCAGCCCCCGGGCGAACGCGCCGCCACCGGCCGCAAGTTGTGGCACTCCAGCCCGGGGAGCGCGGGATGACCCCCGCGCCGAGGCCGCCCGCCGCGCCGCCGGAGCCGCCCGGTGCCCCGCGGCAGCCGGGCATGCTCCACATACGCTTCAGGGCCGCCGACGACACCCCCGTGAGTGCCGGAGGCTTCGAGCAACTGCTGCGGCTGCTGGCGCAGTTCACCCCGGTGATCGAGGCGCTGCCGCCGGACGCCGCGCTGGCGGACGTGCGCGGTGCGCTGCGCTACTTCGACCGGGACGCGGCGGGCATCGCCGAGCTCGTACGGCTGCGCGCGCTGGCCTGGCACGGCGTACGGTGCACGATCGGGGTCGGCGCCAACCCGCTGCTCGCCCGGATGGCGGCCCAGGAAGCGGCGCCCGGGGAGATCCGGTCCGTTCCCGAGGGCGCCGAGGCCGTCGCCGCGTTCCTCGGCCGCCGGCCGGCCTCGGCGCTGCACGGCGTCGGCCCGGCGACCGCGCGCGCCCTGTGTGCGTACGGGCTCGACAGCGTCGGCCGGATCGCCGCCGCACCGCCCGCGACCCTGCAACGGATCCTCGGCGCGAAGACCGGCCGCGTCGTGTACGAGCGGGCCCGCGGCATCGATCCGACGCCGGTGACGCCCAACGCCGCGGCCCGCTCGATGGGCGCGGAACACCGCTTCGTCCACGACGAGCTGGACCCGGCCAGGCGCCGCCGGGCGCTGCTCTCGCTCGCCGACGGCCTCGGCGCCCGGATGCGTGCGAGCGGGCAGGTGGCCCGTGCGCTCACCCTCACCGTCCGCTACGCCGACCGCTCCACCACGACCCGCACCCGGCGGCTGGACGGGCCGACCGCGCACGGGCCCGCACTGACCGAGACGGCCTATGCGCTGCATGCCGCGCTCGGATTGCAGCGGGCGCGGGTGCGGTCCGTGGCACTGCGCGCGGAGGATCTGTGCCGCGCCGAACTCGCCGTGCGCCAGCTGACCTTCGACCCGTCCGACGACAAGGCGCACCGTATCGAGGCGGCCGTCGACCGGGCGAGGGCACGCTTCGGGTCCGGGAGCGTACGGCCCGCGGCGACCCTCGGCCACACCGGCCGTATGCGCCCGCCCCCGCCCCCGGGCGCCAAGCCGCCCGGCCCCGGGGCCGCGCGGCCGTAGCGCCCGGCCGTGGCGCCTCAGCCGTAGAGCTTCTCCGCATACCGCGGGCCGTAGTGCTGCTCCAGCTCCGCCAGCGGCATCTCCTGGGCCTCGACGCCCTTGACGATCCGGGCCCGCGAGGGCAGTGCGTCCGGCTGCCAGGTCTCCGGATTCCACAGCTGCGAACGCAGGAACGCCTTGGAGCAGTGGTAGAAGACCTCCTCGACCTCCACCAGCAGCGCCAGCCGCGGGCGGTTGCCCTTGACGATCAGCTCGTCGAAGAACGGGGCATCACGCAGCAGCCGGGCGCGGCCGTTGATCCGCAGGGTGTCACCGCGCCCCGGCAGGAAGTAGTTCAGCCCGACATGGGGGTTGCCGAGGAGGTTCACCATGCCGTCCAGGCGCTTGTTCCCGGGACGGTCCGGGATCACGAGGGTGGTGTCGTCCAGGACATGGGTGAAGCCCGCGGGGTCGCCCTTGGGTGAGACATCGCACCGGCCCTGTGCGTCCGCGGTGGCGATCACGCAGAACGGCGAGTGGGCCAGCCACTGCCGGTCGAGGTCGTGCAGCCGGTGGCGGGTCTTGTTCGCCGCATGGGAGCTGGGCTCGCCGATCAGCTCGCGCAGCTCCGCCTCCGACGAGACCTCCACGATGCCGGCCGGATCCGCTGCCGCTGCCGTCTCCATCGGTGTCCCCCTCCTGTTATGTCTGATGTCTTACGCCACTGGTCAAGGCGTTATCGACGATACGGGACCGCTCCGGCATCCGAGGCGGTCACGACGTCCGGAACAGGCCGCAGGCACACAAGCGGCGCTCTGCACCCCGGACGTCCGGTGAGGGTCATGTGCGGTTTCCTTCACCGTCACACCGCTGGTACACCTTGCTTACCCAGCCGTAACTTACTTGCCAGTCAACTGCGTTGGCCCTTGCGATCCGGATCGCAGGTGAACGGCTCACCGAGCACTTCGGAGTCCCCCTCACCCCGCAAGGAGCATCGTATGAAGCTGCGCTGGTCAAGAACGCTCACCCTGCTTCCCGCCCTCGCCCTGGCCCTCGGTGTCACCACCACCGCGCCCGCCGCTGCCGCCCACCCGTCGCCCGCCACCACCCCGGCCGGAGACGCTGCGCGCCTCCCCTCTCATTCCACCGTCCGCAGCGGCTGGAACAACTACTCCTGCAAGCCCTCCGCCGACCACCCGCGGCCGGTGGTCCTGGTGCACGGCACCCTGGGCAACGCCATCGACAACTGGCTGGGCCTCGCGCCCTACCTGGTGGCCCGCGGCTACTGCGTCTTCTCCCTGGACTACGGGCAGTTGCCCGGCGTCCCGTTCTTCCACGGGCTGGGGCCGGTCGACGCCTCCGCCCAGCAGCTCGCCGCCTACGTCGACCGGGTGCTGGCCGCCACCGGCACCTCGAAGGTCGATCTCGTCGGCCACTCGCAGGGCGGCATGATGCCGCGGGTGTACATGAAGTTCCACGGCGGCGCGGGCAAGGTGAACGCGCTGGTCGGGCTGGCCCCCGACAATCACGGTACCGATCTGAACGGTCTGACCCGTCTGCTGCCCTACTTCCCCGGCGCCAAGCAGTACCTCGACAAGCTGACCCCGGGACTGTCCGACCAGATCGCCGGCTCGGAGGTCCTCAACCGCCTCAACGAGGGCGGCGACACCGTCCCCGGGGTGCACTACACCGTGATCGCGACCAAGTACGACGAGGTCGTCACCCCCTACCGGACCACCTTCCTCGACGGTCCCGATGTGCGCAACGTCGTGCTCCAGGACCTGTGTTCCGCCGACTTCTCCGAGCATGTGGCCATCGGCCTCGTCGACCGCATCGCCTTCCACGAGACGGCCAACGCCCTCGACCCGGCCCACGCCACCCCGACCACCTGCGCGTCGCGCTGACCGGGAGCCGGTCCGGCCCACCACCCGTGCGGGGGCCGGGCCGCGCTCCGTGTGGGGCCGGTCCTGCGTGGACGTCGGGCCGCGCTCCGTGCGGGGCCGGGTCCTCCCGTACGGATCCTGGCCGCGCGCCGTCCGCGGGTGTCGTCTCCGTCGTCCCCGTCAGTCGCCGGCCAGCAGTGCGTCGGTGCACCGCTCCGCCAGGTCCTCGGCGTGTGCGGGCAGCGGTGTTCCGCCGCGCAGATGGCGGCGCACCACGGACAGCGGAAGATCGATGACGGCGAGTGTCACCCGGTCCAGGCCCGGCCTGCCGTGCATCCCCAGGGCCCCCGCGAGCGCCGCCACGGCCGCCCGGACCTGCATGTTCCCCTCCTCCGCGCGGAGCAGATGCGCGTCGGACCAGTCGTCCCGCCCGAACTCCTGCGCCCCGTACAGGAGCAGCGCGGCCTCCGCCGGGTGGGTGCGGCTCCACGCCACGATGTGCCGGGCGGCCGCCCGGCCCCCGGCGCGAGGGTCGTCCGATGACTCAAGGGCCTCGAAGTAGCCCTCCTGGAAGCCCTCGACGGTCCGCAGCCACACCTCGGCGAGCAGTGCCGAACGGCCCGTGAAGCGGTGGTAGAGCGAGCCGCTGGGGGCGCCGACGGCCGCCGCGACCGCGGACATGGTGACGCCCGAGGGACCGGACTCGGCTGCCAGCCGGACGGCGGCGTCGAGGAGCTGCGGCGTATCGAAACGGGATGGCCTGGCCATGTTCTAGAGGGTACTCTCCACTATATTGGAGAAGCGCCTCTAGAACCTTCCTGGAAGAGGTGCGGACCAGGTAGGGCCAGGTGGGACCAGGTGCGGAAAGGGGCGCGATGGGTGTCTGTGGCGTGCGCGAGAGGGTGCTGCCGGTGCCTCGGGCCGAGGTGGGCCGGCTGCTCGACGGCCTGCCCGGCGACACCGACCGGCGACACCGACCGGCTCTCCTGTACGGGCGCCATCGCCCGGCCCGCACGCTGGAGCCACTCCGTCCGGCTGCCGCACCGCCTCACCGCCTGACCCGGTCCCGTACGTCCGGGTGGTTGCACCGCCTCACCGGCTGACGCGGTCCCGGCGGATCACCCGGCGCAGCGTCAGAAAGCAGAACGCGGCGCCCGCCAGACCCGCGGGGATCAGCAGTAGCCATCCGGAGAAGGCCAGCACCGCCGCCGTCAGCAGCGTGCTTGCGCACACGCCGCACCACAGGGGAGTGCGGCGCGGCAGCAGCACCAGTGCGGCGGCGAGACCGGCGAGGGTCACCGCCGCCAGACAGGTGGCGGTGGCCCTCATCAGGGCATCCAGATCGGCGCCGCCGAAGCCGGCCGCCGCGCCCACGAGGACGGCCGCCCCGCCCAGCACCGCCAGCGACCGCCGCGGCACCTCGCCCGGCGCGCCGCCCTTGGCCAGCAGCCGCGGCGCCGCCCCGTCCCGGCCGAGCGCCGCACCGAGCCGGGACGCCCCGGCCAGATACGAGTTGACCGCGCCGAAGGTGAGGAAGAGCGCCGCCGCGGCGGCCACGGGGCGGGCCGCGGCGCCCACGCTCCGGGCGAGCAGCTCGGTCAGCGGCGTCTCGGTGGCGGCCGCGGCCGGCCCCAGGGCGCCGATCGTGACCACCGCGAGCCCCAGGTAGAGCACGGTGATGACGGCGAGCGTACGGCGCGTCACCCGCGGCAGGTCCCGTCCGGGATCGGCGAACTCGCCCGACAGATGGCTGGCCGCCTCCCAGCCCGCGAACGCGAAGAACAGCACCGAGGCCGCCGACCCCACCGAGGACCAGCCGCCGGGCAGGAACGGCGTGAAGTGGCGGGCGGACACCTGTGGGGCGGCGGCCAGCACCGTGCCCAGCAGCACCACCGCCAGCAGCCCGCCGAGCAGCAGCTGCACCCGGCCCGACAGCCGCAGCCCCACCGCGTTGGAGACCAGCGCCACCGCCACCACCGCCCCGGCCACCACGGCCGCGCCCGTGCCGCCCCAACCGGCCGCATCGGCCGCGTACTTCCCGCCGATCCAGGCCGCCGAGACCACGCCGATCGGCACCGCTCCGTAGAACCACCACCCCACCACGGCCGCTGCCCGCGGCCCGATCGCCCGGTGCACATACGTGGCCACGCCCCCGCCGTCGGGGAACCGCGCACCGAGCGCCGCGAAGGCGGTGGCCACCGGCACGCACAGGGCCAGCAGCACCACCCAGGCCACGAGCGAGGCGGGCCCGGCCGCGTCGGCGGCCAGGGACGGCAGGGCCAGGACACCGGGGCCGAGCACCGCGCCGGCGCACAGTGCGGTACCACTGCCGATACCCAGCCGCCGTACATCCGGACGTTCGGAAGCGGGAAGGGATGTTTCTTGTACGGTCACAGTCGCAGAAGGTAATCGTGCAAATGATCAAATGGGGCTCCGGCCGAACAAAATTCGGTGGGCGGGGCACCATGGAGTCCATGGACGACATTGATTCGGCGATTGTCCGCGAACTACAGCGCGATGCACGGCAGACCAATCGCGAGCTGGCCGGCAGACTCAACATCGCGCCCTCCACCTGTCTGGAGCGGGTCCGCGCGCTGCGCGCCCGCGGCGTGCTCACCGGCTTCCGGGCCACGGTCGATCTGCGCGCCCTCAACCGCCCCGTACAGGCGTTGCTCACGATCCGGATCCGCCCGATGAACCGCGAGGTCATCGAGCGGTTCAAGGCGTTTTTGACCTCGCTGCCCGAGGTGCTCAACGTCTATGTCGTCGCGGGCGGCGACGACTTCCTGGTCCATGTCGCCGTCCCGGACGTCGACCGGCTGCATGCGCTCCTCATGGATCAGGTCTTCAAGCGCCGCGAGGTCGTCGACTGCCGCAGCTCGGTCATCTACCAGCACGTCGCCAACGACATCATCGAGCCACTGCCGCCGAACGGGCCGTGACAACGGCCCGTAACAGGGCGACGCCGCCCCCGAGATGAAGAAAGGGGGCGGCGTCGCTTCCCGGACGACCGGGGCGCAGGACCAGGACTCAGCCGTGGTGCCGGGCGGCCTTGCGGCGGGTGGTGGCGAACAGCACCCCGGCACCCACGGCCAGGACGGCGGCGCCGCCGATGGCCAGCGGGGCGGTGGAGCTGTCCCCACCGGTCTCCGCCAGCCGCTGACCGCCGACGGGCGTGCCGCCGCCCTGGGCCTGCGCGGCGTTGCCCTCGGCCTGGGCGGCGTTGCCCTCGGCCTTCGAACTGCCGCCCGGTGCAGGGGCGTCGGCCTCCGCCGGCGTCACCGCATCGGTGTGCGCGCCCGTCCCGCCCCCCTTGTGGTCGTGTTGGCCCGTACCGATCGACGACTTGCCGGCGGCCGCCGAGAGCTGGGTGGCGCTCGGCGCGGAGGCGGTGGGCGCGGGCTTCGCCGCGGACCCGCCGCTGCCCTTTCCGAAGACGACGTCCGAGCAGGTGTAGAACGCCTCCGGGCTGTCCGACCGCTGCCAGATGCTGTAGATCAGATGGCGCCCGGACCGTGCCGGTACCTTCCCGTCGAAGACGTACTCCCCGTTGGTCAGCTTCGGGTCGGTGACCTTCGCGAACGGCTTCGACTCCAGGTCGGACCACTTCAGCGGCTTCGCCGGGTTGTAGCTGCTCTTGGTGAGGTACAGCTCGAAGGACCCCTTGTGGGGCGCCGTGGCCTTGTAGTGGAAGGTGTGGCTGCCCGCCCGCATCGTGGACGAGGGCCAGTCGGCACGGGGCAGGTCCAGGCCCTTGTACTCCGCGCTGTTGGCACTGCACAGCTTGCCGTCCGGGATGCGCGTCCGGGACTGCCCGCCCGCATTGCCGTCCCGTACGCCGTTCCAGTCGTAGAGCGCCTGGGTGCCGCCGGCCTGCACGGCCGCCTTGCACGCCGCGGACTTCGGGCTCTCCGGCCCCTCGGCGAAGCAGGCCGAGACCCGGCTGACCGGGTCCGTCATCGAACCGTGCGCGGCGGCCGGGCTCGCGGTGAGCACGGTGAGCGCGAGCGGCGCGATGCCGGTCAGCGCGATCCCGGTGACTTTGCGACGAACGGTCATCGTGGGGGTCTCCTTCATCATTTGCGTCGAGCGAGGGCACGAGGCAGCACAGTGGTGGGGGGTCGGACGCAGACCACGGCGCCGTCCCCCGGTGAGCGGCGCCAACGGCCCGCAGCGCCGCCTGACGAGAAGCACGCTAGCCCCGCTGAACAGCGCATTTGACGCTCGAAGGCCGTTCCGGAGGATCTTTATGGCGGCCTTAAGGAACGGCTAAGCGGGGGCACAGGCAGGCGGGGAGGAAAGGGGCATCGGGGTGGGGCCAGGTCTCGTAGCCGCCAACTCCCGGGCCCTTCCCTGCCCCTGCCCTCACCGCCCCTAGGCCCCCGTGAAGTCCCCCTGGTCCTCCAGGTGTTCGAGGAGGGTGTCCAGGTCGTTGGCCGGTTCGGGGTCGGGGGTGGTGCCCAGGGGGAGTTCGGCCCAGATGATTTTGCCCTCGGCGGTGTAGCGGGTGCCCCAGCGCTGGGCGTAGCGGGCGATGAGGAACAGGCCGCGGCCTCCCTCGTCGGTGGTCCGGGCGTGGCGGAGGTGCGGGGTGGTGCTGCTGGCGTCCGAGACCTCGCAGATCAGCTCGCGGGCCCGGATCATCCGCAGGCCGATCGGTGCGGAGGCGTGCCGGAGGGCGTTGGTGACCAGTTCGCTGACGATCAGCTCGGTGGAGAAGGCGAGTTCCTCCAGGCCCCACTCCCTCAGCTGTCCGGCGGCGGTCCGGCGGGCCTCGCCGACCGCGGACGGGTCGGCGGGGATCTCCCAAGTGGCCAGCCGGGTCCGGGGCAGGGCCCGGGTACGTGCCAGCAGCAGCGCCACATCGTCGACCGGCCGCCCGCCCGGCAGACCGCCGATCACCGTCTCGCAGAGGTCCTCCAGCGGAGCCTGCGGATCGGCCAGCGCGTCGCGCAGCCTGCTGATCCCCCCGTCGAGATCGAGGGCCTTCCCCAGAAGCAGCCCGTTGGTGTACAGGGCCAGCAGACTCCCTTCCGGCAACGGCAGTTCGACGGATTCGAAGGGCATCCCGCCCAGCCCCAGCGGTGGGCCGGTCGGCAGTTCCAGAAGCCGGCCGGTGCCCTCGGGGCTGACGAGCAGCGGAGCGGGGTGACCGGCGCGGGCCAGGGCGCAGGAGCAGCTGACGGGGTCGTAGACGGCGTAGAGGCAGGTGGCGCCGATGGATCCGTCGTCGGTGTTCGTGTCGTTAGCGACGCGGTTGAGCATGTCGTCCAGATGCGCCAGCACCTCCTCCGGGGACAGGTCCAGGTCCGCGAGCGCCTGTACCGCGGCGCGCAGCCGCCCCATCGTGGCCGCCGCATGCACGCCGTGGCCGACCACATCGCCGACCACCAGCGCGACCCGTGCTCCGGACAGCGGGATCACGTCGAACCAGTCACCGCCGACCCCGCTGAGGGAGTCGGCCGGCAGATAGCGGTAGGCGGCTTCCACCGCGCACTGCTCGGGCAGATCGCGCGGCAGCAGGCTGTGCTGGAGGGTGAGGGCCGCGGTGTGCTCGCGGGTGTACCGGCGGGCGTTGTCGATGGAGATCGCGGCGCGGGCGACGAATTCCTCGGCGAGCACCAGGTCGTCGGGCTGGAACGGTCCGACGGGCTGCCGGCGGGCGAACGCGGCCGCTCCCAGGAAGACGCCCCGCGCCCGGAGCGGCACCACCATCAGCGAATGAAAGCCCAGTCCCCGCAGATGCGCCGCCCGGAACGGGTCGTCGGCCGACCGGCCACCGTCGGCAAGATCCAGCGTCTGGAGCAGCGTGGAGTCGCCCTCGGTCAGGCTCCGCACGACGGGCGCCGACGGGGGATAGGCGGCCGCCTCCCCGATGGCGACCACCGCCTCGGGGCAGCCCTCGCGCACGGACTGCGCTCCGGCCCGGCGCATGGTGAGCAGGTCCGCCGCATCGAGCGGCCCGGGCGCCGCGTCCTCCCTGGTGAGCAGCGCATCGAGCAGATCGACGGTGACGAAGTCGGCGAGGTCCGGAACCGCCGCGTCGGCGAGCTCCTGCGCGGTCCGCCAGACGTCCAGCGAGCTGCCGATGCGCTCGCCGGCCTTGTTCAGCAGCGCCATCCGCTGCCGGGCCCGGTAACTTTCGGTGACGTCGAGGACCATGTAGCAGACGCCGAGCACCTGACCGGCCTCGTCCTCCAGACGGAAGAACGACGTGGAGTAGGCGTGCTCCCGTTGCGGATCGGACTGCGGGCGCCCCAGGTATTCGTAGCCGACCGAGGGGATGCCGGTGCCCAGCACCCGGCGCATCTCCGCCTCGATGGCCTCCCCGTCCAGGCCCGGCTGGATGTCCGCCAGGCGCTTCCCGAGGCGCTGCGCACGGGTGGTACCGCCCATCTCCTCCAGCGCGTCGTTCAGCCACACGAACTGGAGATCGGCGTTCACCATGGCCACACCGATCGGCGACATGCCGAGAATGCCCTCCAGGAACGAGCGGCTCGCCCCCGACCAGGGCGTCTGCGCCATCTCCGCGGCGAGCACGAGACGTACGGAGTCCTTCCGGGCATCCAGGAGGGGCAGGACACGGAACTCCAGGTCGAGGCGGTGGCCGTCCTTGTGCCGTACGGCCTCCAGCCCGCTCCAGCCGTCCGCCGACGCCAGCCGGGTCTGCCACCTGCCGTCCTGCTCGGACCCGGCGCCCACCCCGGCGAAAAGGTCCGCCAGGGGCCTGCCGACGGCCTCCGAGACCGGATAGCCGAGGAGCCGCTCCGCGCCCCGGGTCCAGCCCTGCGCCACCCCCGCACGATCGGCCATCACCACGGCCGTCCGTGTGAGGTCGAAGACCCCGTCTCCGGAGAAACGGCTGCTCTGTGAGGCACTCATCTGACCGGTTCCGTGCCGGTCCACCATGCGGGCACGCGCTCTTCTCGCGGCGGCGCCATCGCTCCTGACCGGCCCTACAACGGTACTCCCTCACCCTGTCCGGGCGCCCTTCGCGGCGGCCCGTGGCGGACCGCTCGGCACGCGTCCGCAACGCCTCCACCCGCCATTGTCAGTGGCCGCTGGCACCATCGGCACATGAGCACCGATGCGCCCGCCGACCCGGCCTCTCAGCCCTCCACCGGACCTTTCAACCCCCCTGCCGCCCAAGGGGAATCGGCCCTGCCGACCGCCGACGCCGCCTACTGGGAAGCGGCCGCCGCCTCCTTCGACGACGAGCCCGATCACGGCCTGCGCGACCCCGCGGTCCGCTCCGCCTGGGCCGCCCGGCTGCGCGGCTGGCTCCCGGCCGGGCCCGCCACCGTCCTCGACCTGGGCTGCGGCACGGGAAGCCTGGCCCTGCTCGCCGCCGAGCTGGGCCATCGGGTCACGGGCGTCGACCGTTCCCCGGGCATGATCGCGCGGGCCCGCGCCAAGCTCGCCGGCCGGGACGCCGCGTTCGCGGTCGGTGACGCCGCCGAACCGCCCGTGGGGGAGCAGCGGTTCGATGTCGTCCTGGTGCGCCATGTCCTGTGGGCGCTGCCCGACCCGGTGGCCGCGCTGCGCCGCTGGGCCGGGCTGCTCACGCCCGGCGGCCGGCTGGTGCTGGTCGAGGGCCGCTGGGGGGAGGCCGAGCCGGTCGGCATCCCGGCCGCCGAACTCACCGGCCTGGTCGAGCCGTTGGCGGCGCGGACGTACGTGGAGAGCCTCTCCGGCGATCCGGCGCTGTGGGGCAAGGAGGTGACCGACGAGCGGTATGTCCTGATCGCCGAGCTCCCGCGCCGGCACACCGAAGTGGTCGACGTCCACCTCGTCCTGCGCCGCGGCGAGGAGGTGCTGCTCGCCCGCCGGGCCGGTACGGGCTATGCGGACGGTCTGCTGCACGCCCCTTCGGGCCATGCGGAGGACGGTGAGGACGTCAGGGAGGCCATGATCCGGGAGGCCGCGGAGGAGATCGGGCTGCGGCTGGCGCCCGAGGACCTGAAGGTCGCGCTCGTCATGCAGCACTGCGCCCCGCCCCCGGCGAAGCCCCGGATCGGCTGGTTCTTCGAGGCGGCGTACGGGGCGGGCGGCGAGCCGTGGAACCGCGAGCCGGACAAGTGCGCCGAGTTGGCGTGGTTCCGGCTGGACGCGCTGCCGGACGACATGGTCGCGTACTGCCGGGCCGGCCTGGACGGACTGCGGGCGGGACACCGCTTCCTGCTCCACTGGCACCGGCCCGGCGACGCCGTCGCCCACGACCCGTCGGCCCCCTCGCGCGCGGTCGCCCTGGACGGGGCGTGGCCGAGCGGGTGAACGGGCCGGCGCGGGTGGCGCGGGCGGCGTGTCAGTCCCGCGCCGCCTCCCGCACATACCGCCATGCCTCGGCGAACGGCCGGTAGCCGAAGGCGTGGTTGACGGCGAGCATCGGGACGTTGTCGGCGTCGTTGTGGGTGAAGGCCTCGGTGCAGCCCGCGTCGCGGGCACGGCGGAGGGAGGCGGTCTTGGCCAGCCGGGCCAGGCCCTGGCCGCGGAAGGCGCGGCGGGTGCCGGTCATGGCGGAGGAGTAGCGGGCGCGGCCGTCGGTGGCGGCCAGGGCGAAGGCGGCGATCTCCCCGTCGACGGTCACCACCGAGGTCAGGTCCAGGTCGATGTGGGGGTGTTCCCAGGTGTGCAGCAGCCAGTCGTCGTAGGCCATGGCGTCGCAGGTGACATCGCCCGGCTCGTCCGCGGTCACCTCCGCGTCCGCCGCGTACAGCAGGTGCGGGTCGGCCTCGAAGTCCGCGCCGGTGTGCAGCCGGACGCCGGAGGGGAGGACGGAGGGGAGCGGCGGCAGGCCGGCGGCCGTGAGATCGAGGCGCAGATAGCGGGCCCGGCGGGTGCGGCGGTAGCCGTGGCGTTCCGCGAAGGCCGGGACGCCGGGCTCGTCCACCGCCCAGGCGAAGAGCCGTTCGGCGCCGGCCGCGACGAGGTGCTCCTCGGCCGCCATCAGCAGGGCATGGCCGACACCCCGGCCGCGGTGCCCGGGACGGACCTCAGGAGTGGCCGCGGCCTGGCCGGGGACGTCCGCGTCGTGCAGCACCGAGGCCTGGACCGCGCCGACGACCCGGCCGTCCAGCTCGGCGACGAACAGCCGCAGACACTGCGCCGCGGGGGCGGTGGAGACCTCCCAGGCGATGCCCTGCGGGGTGGCGAGCCGGTACGGCATCACGGCCCGTCTCAGGTCGGCGACGGCCTTGGCATCGGCGGGGCGGAAGTCGCGCACGGTAAGCGTCATGACGGCGGACGGTACGCGCCGGTAGGCCGTTGTGCCGCTCCTTTTCGCGTGAGCGGGGGAGAGGAGGAGCGGGTGAGCGGAGGGGAGGGGAGGGGGAGAGTAGCGCGGTGTCTGCCGACGGTTCGCCGTCGGCAACGCCACGGTGGGCCCCGAGGGGTGAGCCGCCGAAGAGTGAGACCTCCCGGCAGCGCAGGTGCTCCTGACGCACAATGGGTGCGACAAAACCGCGCACCGACGGGTACGAGTACGCCACGCATCCCCGGGGACGATTCCCCGGGAGCGGGTCGTCGTGCATCCGCCCGCACCACCACCAGCACCAGGAGCGCCACCGTGTCCCCGCAGACCTTGACCATCACCATCGATCCGGCCGCGGACGCCGCGCCGTTCGAGCAGGTACGCACCCAGATCGCGGACCAGGCCAGGGACGGCGGTCTGCCGGTCGGCTACAAACTCCCCACCGTCCGCGGTCTGGCCGAAGACCTCGGCCTGGCCGCCAACACCGTCGCCAAGGCCTACCGCGCCCTGGAGACCGACGGCGTGATCGAGACCCGCGGCCGCAACGGCAGTTTCATCGCCGCGGCCGGCGAGGCCGCGGACAAGGAAGCCGCCGCAGCCGCCGAGAGCTACGCCCGCCGCGCCCGGCGCCTCGGCCTGGACCACCGTGCCGCCCTCGCCGCCGTCGAGGACGCCCTGCGCGCCACCTACCGCACCGACGCCTGAGCGCAGCCACCGCGCCCACGCCCGAAAGGAGCCGCATGCCCAGCAAGCAGGCGCTCGTCCGCCGTCCCGGCCCCCGCCTCGCCGAGGGCCTGGTCACCCATATCGAACGGCGCCCGGTCGACCCCGTGCTCGCCCTGCGCCAGTGGGAGGCCTACGTCCAGGTGCTGCGCGACCACGGCTGGCACACCACCGAGGTCGACCCCGCCGACGACTGCCCCGACGCGGTCTTCGTCGAGGACTCCATGGTGGTGTTCCGCAATGTCGCACTGCTCGCCCGCCCCGGCGCCGGCCCCCGACGCGCCGAGGTGCCCGCCGCCCGCGCGGCCGTGGAGGCGCTCGGCTGCTCCGTCAACGAGATCCGGGCGCCCGGCACCCTGGACGGCGGCGACGTCCTGAAGGTCGGCGACACCCTCTACGTCGGCCGCGGCGGCCGCACCAATGCCGACGGGGTACGCCAACTCCGCGCCGTCTTCGAGCCGTTGGGCGCCCGTGTGGTCGCCGTACCGGTGAGCCGGGTGCTGCATCTGAAGTCCGCGGTGACCGCACTCCCGGACGGCACCGTCATCGGCCACCCGCCCCTGGTCGACGACCCGGCCGCGTTCCCCCGCTTCCTGCCGGTCGCCGAGGAGTCCGGCTCCCATGTCGTGCTGCTCGGCGGCGGCAAGCTGCTGATGGCCGCCTCCGCGCCCCGGAGCGCCGAGCTCTTCGCCGACCTGGGATATCAGCCGGTCGGCGTGGACATCAGCGAGTTCGAGAAGCTGGAGGGCTGTGTGACCTGCCTGTCCGTACGGCTGCGTGAGCTGTATGCATGACGGGGCATCATCCCCGGGCACCTCGTGTGCCTGCCCGGACCGTACCCCGGCCGTGCCTATCGTGGCGCCATGAGCAACCTCGAACTCAGACCCGCGCCCCATCCGTGCGGCGGTAACGGCCGTACGGGCCCGGTCCGCGATGTACAGCCCGGCAAACAGGTACCGCTCGGCGAGAGCACCGTCGTCCGCAGACTGCTGCCGAACCTCGGCCGGCGGATGGTCGGCGCCTGGTGTTTCGTCGACCACTACGGCCCCGACGACATCGCCAGTGAGCCCGGGATGCAGGTGCCGCCGCATCCGCACATGGGCCTTCAGACCGTCAGCTGGCTGCGCGAGGGCGAGGTGCTGCACCGCGACAGCCTCGGCAGCCTCCAGTCCGTACGGCCGCGGGAGCTGGGCCTGATGACCTCGGGCCGGGCGATCGCGCACTCCGAGGAGTCGCCGCCCGGCCATGGCCCGCTCCTGCACGGTGCCCAGCTGTGGGTGGCGCTCCCGGGAGAACACCGCGACACCGCCCCGGCCTTCGAGCACCACACCGACCTGCCGGTGATCACCGGCGGCGGCGGACTCTCCGCCACCGTCATCCTCGGCGAACTGGACGGTGCCACCTCGCCCGGCACCACCTACTCCCCGCTGGCCGGCGCCGACCTCACCCTCGCCGCCGGTACGGACGCCCGTCTGCCGGTCGACCCCGACTTCGAGTACGCGGCGCTGACCATCTCCGGCGAGAGCGAGGTCGACGGGGTGCGCCTGGCCCCCGGCGCTCTCCTCTACCTCGGCTGCGGACGCAGCGAACTGCCCCTGCGCGCCGATTCCGACAGCAGCCTGATGCTGCTCGGCGGCGAGCCCTTCGAGGAGAAGATCGTCATGTGGTGGAACTTCGTGGGGCGGTCACAGGAGGAGATCGAGGAGGCGCGTGCGGACTGGACGGCGGGGGAGCGCTTCGGCCAGGTGAAGGGGTACGACGGGGGACCGCTGCCCGCTCCGGAACTGCCTCCGGTGCCGCTGAAGGCGCGGGGAAGGGCGCGCTGACCTGCGGAGAGACCGGTGACCCGGTGACCCCGGTGACCCCGGTGACCCCGGGGATCCAGGGCGGCATCCGTTCGTTCCGGGGCCGGTGCGGACCGTTGAGCTGCGCGGACCGTTCACAGGTCCGGATGGTCGGGTACGGGGGAGGCGGCGACGGCGTCGTCGAGGATCTGCTCCCGCCCCGAGATGATCAGCCTGTTGAGGGCGGCGGCCAGGGGGAGGATCTCGCCGGGCCCGCTCGGGGCGGTGATCCGGGGGGACGACTCCTCGAGGAAGGTCATCGCCTTCCGCATGAGGCGGTGCGCCTCGGGAGTGGTGGGAAGCGCATCGGCTCTGATCAGGTTGAGCATCGTCTCCAGTGCCTCGGCCAGCTCGCGGACCGTTTCGCGCATCTCGGTTTCATCGGACTCCATGCCGCATACGATCGCGGATCGCGGGGGGATACGCCATGCCGCCCGTCGCGGCCGGAGGGCAGCCGCCGCCGCACCGCGGTGCGGCGGTGCGGCAGCGGTACGCGGCAATGGCGCGGTCACCCTTCGCAGGATCGCAGGATCGCCGGAGGCACGGAGGCACGGAGGCACGGAGGCACGGGGGCACGGGGGCGCGGTCAGAGGTACAGCCCGGCATCGGCTCCCGCGTCCTGGGCCGGGACCGACGTGGGCCGGATACCGCGGCGCAGCGCATACAGTTCGGCGAGCGAGGCGCCCTCGCGTCCGATGCCCGCTTCCGTGCCGAGCCACCGCACGGCCTCCGCGCGGCTCAGCGGGCCGACCTCGATACGGGCCAGACAGCGCCCGGGGCGGATCACCGCCGGATGCATCCGCTCCAGATCCTCGTTGGTGGTCACGCCGACCAGGACGTTACGGCCCTGGCCCAGCAGCCCGTCCGTCAGATTGAGCAGCCGTGACAGCGCCTGGCCCGCGGCGTGCTTGGCCTCGCCGCGGATCAGTTCGTCGCAGTCCTCCAGGAGCAGCAGCCGCCAGCGGCCCTTGCCGGTGCTGTCGTCCTCGCCGATCGCGATGTCCATCAGATAGCCGACGTCGTTGAACAGCCGCTCCGGGTCCAGCACACAGTCCACCTGGCACCAGTCGCGCCAGGAGCGGGCGAGCGTGCGCAGCGCGGAGGTCTTGCCCGTACCGGGCGGGCCGTGCAGCAACAGCAGCCGGCCGGCGATCTCCTCGGGCGCCACCTTCATCAGCCGGTCCATCGCATCGGCCACCGGAGCGGTGTAGTTGGGCCGGATCTCCTCCCAGGTGCCGGCCGAGATCTGGCGGGACGTACGGTGCGGTCCGCGGCGCGGGGAGAAGTACCAAAAGCCCATCGGGACGTTCTCCGGCTGCGGCTCCGGTTCGTCCTGCGCCCCGTCCGCGGCCTGTGCCAGCACCTTCTCGGCGAGGGCGTCGGTGACGGCGGTGACCGTCACATCGGCGCCGCGGTTCCAGCGCGAGACCAGCACGGTGAAACCGTCGCCCTCGGCGAGCGTGGCGCTGCGGTCCTCGTCCTTCGCCGAGCGCAGGATCCGTGCGCCCGCCGGCAGCAGCGTCAGACCCGACTTCACCCGGTCCAGGGACCGGCTGCGGGCGTACGGCTGCTCGCCCTTGGCGAACCGCCCCAGGAAGAGCGCATCGACGACATCGGAGGGCGAATCGCTGTCGTCCATGGTCAGCCGGAGCGGAAGGGACTCCTCGGCGGCGGTCGGCTGGACGTGATCGGCACACATGCCGCCATGATCTGTCACAGTGGCCCGTCGCGTACACGGATTATCCCGGCGTTTTCCCTGTACCAGAACAGAACTGTTACCCAGAAAGCCGGGCGTAACGGTTCCTTCGCTCGCTAATCTGCCCAATGTGCGACGTCATGGTGGGGAACGTCAGGGCCGGGTCCTTGCGATTGCGGCCGGGGTGGCGGTGCTGGCGATAGTGCTGGCGCTGTGCTCCCTTCCGGGCGACGAGGGCGGGGACGCGAAGCGGCCGGCGCGGCCGCGTACCGCGGGTCCGGCCGTCGGCTGGGGGTTCACCCACACCCAGTTCAGCGCGGACCGCGGCACCGACACGTCCACCGCACGGGCCGCCCGGCTGCTGGCCGCCCACCCGATGCCGCAGAACCAGCATCTGATGGGCTGGGGCGCGGACAACCCCGAACCGAGTCCGGGCCGCTATGACTTCGCCGACCTGGACCGCCGCCTCGCACTGATCCGGCGGACCGGCGGCACGCCCGTCCTGACCCTGTGCGGCGCACCGGACTGGATGAAGGGCGGCAAGGCCGGCCACACCGACTGGAGCACACTGGAAAAGGCGCCCGACCCGGCGCATTACGCGGACTTCGCCGCCCTCGCCGCAAAGGTCGCCGAGCGCTATCCGGACGTCCGGCACTTCGTCGTCTGGAATGAATTCAAGGGATTCTTCGACGATGCCAAAGGCCGCTGGAATTACGAGGGATACACCCGCCTGTACAACCTCGTCCGCCGTGCGCTGAAGAAGGTGAACAGCGCCAATCAGGTGGGCGGGCCCTATCTGGTGATGGACAGTTACGTCCCGGGCGACGACACCTACGCCTCCGACCTCAAGGGCCCCTGGGGGAGCATCGACCGGCGCACCCTCGACGCCCTCACGTACTGGAACCGGCACAAGACGGGCGCGGATTTCCTGGTCGTCGACGGCTCCAGCTACAGCAAGGACGACCGCTACGCTCCCGACCCGTTCGCCGCCGCCCGGAAGTTCGCCGATGTGGGGCGGTGGCTGCGCAAGGAGACCGGGCTGCCGCTGTGGTGGGCGGAGTGGTACGTCGAGATCGCGGACGGGAACGACGACCGGGCCGGCTGGAGCGAGCGCCGGCGCACCGCCGCGCAGGCCACCGCCCTGATCGAGATGGCGGCCGGCGGCGCCACCAGCGGGTTCTACTGGAACCCGGAGAACGAGGGGGCCGACTGCCCCGGATGCCTGTGGACCAGCACCGAACTCGACGACGGCGGACGGCAGCTGCCGATGATGGACCTGCTGTCCCGGTTCTCCGGTGCCTTTCCGCCCGGGGACCGGCCGCATGACCTCGACACCGGCGGGACGAAGGTCCGGGGGCTGGCCGACGACCGGACCGCGCTGCTGGTCAACACCAGGGACCGTCGGGCCGTGGTGACGGTGGACGGGAAGGAGGTCACGCTCGACGGGTACGCGGTGCGGTGGATCGACCGCAGGTGAGGCGTGCGGGAACCACCTCTGAGTCGTTGTGCACCGGTTCGGTGGCGCTTCGGCGCCGCTTCTGAAGGCCGGAACGCTCCCCGAGGACGCCCCGTCCCGCCGGCCGTCCCTCACGACATCGTCATGAACCGCTGCACCAGCGCCGCCAGGAACACCAGCAGCAGCGGCAGTGAGAACCAGAACAGCCCTTGGATCCAGTGCAGTTGGCGCACGCTCGGTGCGACCGCGACCCGGAGCACCTCGCGCGCCGCCAGCACCACGACCAGCGCGAGCGCGGCCAGCGCACCGAGCACCGACCACGGGGTCCAGGTCACCTGCGGACCGGGCCGGCCGGGCCGGGGCTGCGGGACCTCGCCCGCCGGGCGCCGCGTCAGCTCGTAGACCGCCGCATGCCGGTTGGACAGCACCCGCCGCAGCTCGGGGCGCCCGTCCAGGGCGGTGCGCAGCCGCGCTTCCCAGTCCTTGCGGTATCCGGAGTCCAGCCGCAGCGACTCCGACTGGTCGTGGTTGACGATGAGGTACGACTGCGGCCCCGCGTCCCGCAGGGCGGTGACGACCGGGCCGACCCGGTCCGGATCGCGCGGCGCCAGGGCCGGTTCGTACTGCACCCGCTCCATGTCCTTCGCGCCCCAGGGCATCGCCGGGGTGACGTTGTTGACGGGGTCGCTGCTCAGCCACAGCAGCCGCACCGTCGGCCGGTCGTGCGCGTAGACGTACTCCATCGCCGCGACCTCGCCCGGTCTGATCCGCTCGAACGGCTCGTTGCCCCAGCGGGCCACCAGGAACCCGACGGCCAGGATCAGACCGGTCAGCAGCGCGGCGAGCGGGCCGAGACCGCGCCGGGCTCCCGTATCGCGCGGGAACAAGGCCAGCGCCGCCAGCACACCGGCACCCGGCAGCGCGAACAGAAAGACCCGCAGCCCCATTTCGCCGCCGTAGGACTGCATACCGAACGCCAGGAAGGGGACGAAGGCCAGCACCGGCAGGGCGCGTTCCGTGAAGCCCGCCGCCCGCCGCCGCAGCACGCCCCAGCAGGCCAGCGCCAGCACCCCGCCCGCCAGCGCGACCCGGGTGTAGAGCACCAGCCGGTGCGTGGGGTCGCCGCCGATCCGGTCCGTGACGGACGAGGAGACATTGCCGCCGATGCCGCCGAGCCCGCCGAAGAGCTCGTCGAAGTGGCCGGACCAGTACGGCTCGGCCAGGAACCCCACCCAGGCCGCGACCAGCACGCCGCACAGCAGCGGCAGGCCGTAGAGGCTGGTGCGGCGGGCGAGCACCAGAACGGTCAGCACCCCGAGCATCACGAACGGGGTGAGCTGATGGCCCGCCACCGACGCCACGAACAGTGCGATCAGCACGCCGAGCAGCGTCACCAGCTGGCCGCGGCCGGCCGGCCGTACCTCCGCCTCGCCGGGCCTGCGAAGACCCCACGTCGGCCGGGGGTCGCGGAACCACACCAGCAGGATCGCCACGAACGCGAGGTAGAGGAGGTAGGTGAACCCCTGCGGGGAGAAGTAGTCCTGGCCGACCCAGCCGCACAGCGCGAACAGCCAGGCCGCGCACCACTTCGCCCGCCAGCTCGCCCGCACCGCCTTCAGCAGCAGGAAGAGCGGTGCCAGAGCGAGGAGTTGTACGGCCGTCGGCCACCAGCGGAGCACCTCGGTGAGGTCGGTGACCCCGCAGGCCCCGGCCACGAACTGCACCCCGGCGAAGAAGCCCGGCCAGCTCCAGCGGGCGTCCAGGTCCGGTACCGCGGTGCCGGTTCTGCCGAGGTACTCCAGGAAACCCAGATGCTGCCAGGCCGTCGGGAAGCGCGGCTCGGTCTCCAGTACGGCCGGCAGCGCATGCAGCGCCACGACTGTCAGCAGCAGCACGGCGGTGAGCAGCACCCGCCGCGGCCGGGAGAGCCACAGCGCCGCGCCGAACGCCGCCACCAGCAGGACGACCCCGACGAGCGTCGCCGCGGGCAGCACCGAGATCAGCCCGAGCCCGCTCATCCGGTCCAGGGCGGTGTCGCCCATGCCGCGCAGCGGCAGCCAGAACAGGGCGAGCGCGGTGGCCAGCAGCGCCCAGACGGCGAGGTCGGGGCGGCTCCGCAGCCGCGTGAGGAGCGGCGATCCGCGCCGGAGCAGGGAACGGGGCTCCGCCGCGGTGGCCGGCTCACGCTCCGTCGCGTACACCCGCACCGCATCCCCCAGGTCACCGTGGACGGCCAGATCCGCCAGATCCCCGTCGGGCGCGCTCCCGCCCGCCGGTGTCCGCGGGCGCGGCCCGGACACCGCCCCGCGCAGCACCCGGCTCAGCCGGACGCCCGCGATCGCGACGATCACCGCCAGGCTGGAGATCTCGGCGACGCCGGCTCCGGTCAGCCCCATCCGCGGCAGCAGCACCAGTGTCAGCCCGAGCACCAGCACACACAACAGGCCCTGGAGGGCGGCCAGTCCGGACGTACGGCTCTGGGCGCGCAGCACCGCGAAGTGGACCTCCATCACGACCCGCAGCACGGCCCCCACCGCGAACCAGCGCAGCAGCGGCGTCGCCGCCTCCGCGTACCCCGGGCCGAAGATCTCCAGGAGGTAGGGCGCGCCGAGGAACAGGACGAGACAGACCGGGAGCATGATGCGGGCCATCCGCAGGAGCGCGGCCCGGGTGTGGTGCGCCAGCTGGGCCGGATCGTGCGCCCCCTCGACGGTCAGCGAGGCGCCCATGTTGAGGGCGAGCAGATTGACCGTGCCGCCGATGGTGGTGGTGATGTAGAAGTACGCGTTGTCCGCCGCGCTGACCTGCGAGGCGACCAGTACGGGGACGAGGTAGACCACGGCCAGCGAGAACAGCGACCCGGTGTAGTCCCCGGCCAGGAACCGGCCCATCTCCTTGAGCGACGGCGGCCGGGCGGCCCGCTGCGTGGCCCGGACGTGCCGGGGGACCAGCCGCCGGAACACCAGCCAGCCCAGCGGAATCACCGACACCGCGATCGCCGCGGCCCAGGAGACGAAGACCCCGGCCGTGGGGACCGCGACGGCGAACACCCCCAGCAGCCCCAGCTTCACCGCGGAGAAGGCGAGGTTGCCCACCGGCACCCACAGCGCACTGCGCAGCCCGGTCAGCACCCCGTCCTGAAGGGTGAGCAACGACCAGGCGACCACGGCCAGCAGAAAGCCCAGGCCGTTCAGCGTGCCGTGCAGAAAGCGGTAGGAGGGCCCCCAGAGGTCGAGGGTGAGCAGAAAGACGGCCGCGGCGACGGCCACCACGACCGAACTGCCCGCGTAGGTCCGCAGCACCAGCCGGCCGGTGTTCCGCCCGGCGACCGGGATGAAGCGGGCCAGCGCACCGGTCAGGGTCACCGCGGTCAGTCCGGCCAGCAGCTTCATCGCGGCGATGGCCGCCGAGCCCTGGCCGACCGCGGACTCCGTGTAGTAACGGGCCGCGACCAGCCAGAACCCCAGGCCGAGCAGCCCGGAGACGCCGGTGTTGAGCA
Organism: Streptomyces sp. MCA2; assembly: GCF_023544705.1. Taxonomy (NCBI): domain Bacteria; kingdom Bacillati; phylum Actinomycetota; class Actinomycetes; order Kitasatosporales; family Streptomycetaceae; genus Streptomyces; species Streptomyces sp. MCA2. The sequence continues at coordinate 10,642 of NZ_JAMJFM010000027.1, read as the reverse complement.
TCAGCGCATAGGCGTTGCGGAACAGCGGACTTCCGCCGCCCCGCCCCGGGAGGCGCGGTCCCGGGCCGCCGCCTCCCCGTGGCTCCGGTTCGGTGTGCTCCTCGGTCCTGGTGGTGGTGTCAGACACCGGCTCGGTTGCCCTTTCTTGTGCCGCGGGCGTGCCGCGGTGTGCTCAGCGGCCCGGTGTGCACAGCCGTACCGCCTGCCGCGCTCTGCGGACCACGGCGTATCCCTTGGTGAGCACCCGGTCCCGGGCGAAGGCGCGGACCAGACTGCGGCCCTCGACGATCCGGGCGAACTCCTCGGTGTCCGTACGGCGCCGCACCGTCAGCCGCGCCAGGGCATAGGGCCCCTGACAGCGGGCCGCGAGCGCGTTGCCCACCGCGAGTGCCTGCCGGAACCCCAGACCGCGCACCGTCTGCCGCACCCGCCGGCTGGAGTAGCCGTAGGGGTAGGCGAAGGACTCCGGCGGCGCCCCGACCTGCTCGGTGATGATCTCCTTGCAGCGCAGCACCTCGTGCCGCAGCCGTGCGTCACCGAGGCCGTCCAGCTGCGGATGGCTGTGGCTGTGCCCGCCGATCTCCACACCGGCCGCGGCCAGTTTCCGTACCTGGTCCCAGTCGAGCATGGTGTCCAGGGCGCCCCCGGTGTCGTACGGGCCGCGCAGCCACCCGGTCGACACGAAGAGGGTGGCGGGGAAGCCGTGCCGGGCGAGCGCGGGCAGCGCATGCCGGTACACGCCTTCATAGCCGTCGTCGAAGGTGATCAGCACCGGCTTGGCCGGCAGCGGACGGCCGCCCCGCCAGGCCGCCGCGAGCGCGGCGGTGGTCAGCGGGGTGAAGCCGCCGTCGGCCAGCACCGCGAGCTGCGCGGCGAAGGCCTCGGGCGGCACGGACAGCTCCCGTACGGCGGGTGTGGGGGCCACGGTCACCGCGTGGTACATCAAAATCGGCACCACGGGCGGGTGTTCGCTCATGCCGCCGCCCCCTCGCGCGCCGGGACCGCCCCCACGGCCCCGCTCTCCGCGCGGTCCCCGCCCACCGGGGGCTCGAAGGGGGTGCGCTTCCCGCGGGCCCGTACCGTTCCCCACACATAACCGCCCGCCGCGGCCGCCACCCCGGCGACGATCGCGCCCGCCCGGCCCGCGCCGCCCGGCCTGCGCAGCAGCGCGTCCCGTACCCCGCGCAGCACCCCCACGGGCAGCACCCGGGTCGTGTAACGCCGCTCGGTCGCCAGCCCGTCCCGCGCGCCGACGCTGCGGGCCACCAGCGCCTTGGACAGGCCTTCGGCATACGCCCGGCTGCGGAAGTAGCCGAACCGCTGCCGCTCGTACGGGACCCGGTGATGGATGACCGACCGGTCGTCGATCAGCAGGACCGCCTCCGGCAGGGAACGGCTGATCCGGATGCACAGCTCGGTCTCCTCGCAGCCCAGCGGGCGCCGGCCGGCATCCCGGCCGATGCCGACGGCGAACCCGCCGACGAGGTCGAACGCCACCCTGCGGAAGGAGGCATTGCCGCCCAGGACATTGCGCACCCGCACCGTCCCCGCCGGCAGACCGCGGTACGTACAGCCCACCACCCAGTCGAACTCCTCGGGGAACCACACCGGACGGCGGCCGGACGCCCAGACCGGCTCGGTGCGCCCGCCGACCGCCATCACCGCCGGGTCCGCGTACGCCGCGGCGAAGTGCCGCAGCCAGTCCCGCTCGGCCACCGCGTCGTCGTCGAGAAAGGCGATGATCTCGCCGTCGGCCCTCGCGATACCGGTGTTGCGGCCCGCGGACAGTCCGCGGGGTCCTGAATTGGCCATGATCAGCAGGGGAGTTGTGGGAGCACCGGGAGCGGATGCGCCCGCGTGAGCGCCCCTGAAGTGCTCCCTGAGCCGGGTGAGCAGCGCGGGGTGATGGTCCACCACGAGCAGCAGCTCATGGGCCGGATGGGACTGGTCGCCCACCGACGCCACCGCGGCGAGGATGTCGTCCCACCGGTCCTCGGTGTGGACACAGATGACGACGGAGATCCGCGGCGCCGGGCCGGCCGCCGGTCCCGCCGCGCTCACCGGGCGTTCCCGGTGATCAGCGCGGGCCGCGCCGCCCGGTTCCTTCTGGAGCCGCGCTCGCGCAGGATCACCTTCAGCACCCGCAGCCCGTCCCGGACCGCCCGCAGATTGCTGACGCCGTGGATGCGGTTGTACTCGTGGCTGGGGATCTCCTGCACCCGCAGCCCGGCCTTGACCACCCGGATGTTCATCAGCGTCTCGACCTCGAACCCGGCGCAGTCCAGGGCTATTTCGTCCAGGCAGTGCCGCCAGAAGGCGTTGTATCCGTAGCACAGGTCGGTGTAGCGGGCGCCGAACTTGGTGTTCACGACGGCGGTCAGTACGCGGTTGCCGAGCTTGCGGACGGGCGTCATATCGTCCGTGCCACCGCCGTTGGCGAACCGCGAGCCCTTGGCGAAGTCGGCCCCGGACACCAGTGCCGAGACATAGCTGACGATCTCGCCGCCGTCGGCCGACCCGTCCGCGTCGATCATCACGATGATCTCGCCGGTGCAGGCCGCGAATCCGCTGATCAGGGCGTCGCCCTTGCCCTTGCCGCGCTGCGGTACGACCGTGACGCCCGGCCACAGGTCACGGGCGACCCGGACCGTGTCATCGGTGGAGTTCCCGTCGACCAGGATCACTTCATGGATCCAGTCCGGCAGGGTCTTGAAGACGTACGGGAGATTCTCCGCCTCGTTCATCGCCGGGATGACGACACTGACCGGCGGAGCGATGGCCAGATGCGAGGAGACGGGACGGTAGACGGAGTGGTCCGGCGGCAGCGTCAGCGGCGGTTCTTCCGCATCGGCCTGGCGAAGGAACGAGCTCATCGGGTTTCTTGCCCTCTCGTCCGGTGGACCGCCCACCCCCGGGCGGTCCGTGTGGTTATCCGGGTCGAAAGGGGGGTTCACACCCCGGTCGGCACGGCAGGGATCACCGTCCGAACAGGGCGAGCAGGCATGCGGGTTTCCGGCTGCGCGGCTCGTGCTCCGGTCATCGGCAAGCTGTGATCAGCAGGCGACGACCGAGCGCACGGGACCCCCCCACCGCGCACCGCACCGGTCGCTTCATCGTGTCGCTCGCGCTCTCCCCAAGAGCCGTCTTGCGATGATCGTCCGGTGCGGGTGGATGTGCGTCGGTATTGATGACTGGGACTGTAGGGCACGACATCCGGCGTCAAATACCCTTTGCGGCAACCGACAGGTGCACATGGGGGCACGCCCGTATTGATGCACCGGCGCACGCCCCGTTGCGCCGTCTTGAAGGCTGCGAAAACCCGGGCGCCGGGGGCTTGCGACGGTTATGAGTCATCCCCCCGACCGGATCCGGCCCACCCGCTTGAGCAGGCGGTCGGCGGGCGCGAACAGCTCCGGCCTGGCCAGCACCGCGTTGCGCAGCGCACGGACCGGCGCACGCCGCGCGCGATGCCCCAGCGCCACGGGATGCCGCCGCATCACCCACCCCTCGGACACCACGAGCTCACGGGTCTTGAGGGAGTCCTTGTAGTCCTTCGCACCGCGCCCCAGGTCGAGATAGTCCAGGGAGTCCGCGGCCGCCGCCTGCGCCATCCGCAGATGCAGCACCAGCCCGGGGGAGAACTTCGCGAACTGCGGGTCGTAGGCCGGGAACCAGCAGGCGAGGACGGACGGTGAACGCAGCCCGAAGTGCGCCGCGACCGGCCGCTCGCCCGCGTACAGCACCGACAGCAGCCCCGCGAAGGAATCGGTACGGGTGTGGAAGAGCCGCTGTGCGAGCCGGACGATCCAGGGCTGGGCAAAGCGGTCGCTGCGACCCGTCCTGCGGTACTGCGCGGACTTCCACCGCATGAGCTCCCGCAGCGCCGCCGGATCGCGCTCGTCATGGACATAGCGCAGCGGCCCGACGTCCCGGCCGAGCTTGCGTTCCTTGGCGAGGGTGGACCGGGTGAACTTCGGCGACCGCGCCCGCAGCCCCGTCAGATAGGCCTCGAAGCCCTGGTCCACCTCGATGACGGGCGAGGCGTGACCGCTGAACGAGGCCGCCTCGAAGGGGCTCTGGCCGGCCACCAGGTGGTCGAACTCCAGCACCGACAGCCCGCAGGCCCGCAGCAGATCCTGGGCGTCCCACCGGAACCCGGGCCGGTGCACCAGCCCCTGGGCATCCGAGACGCCCAGACCGATCGCCCGGCCGGTGCCGAGCGCCGAGCGCTGGAAGGGCAGAAACGCGGCAGGACCGCCGTCCTGGTGGAGCACCGCGATGCGTACCCCGCCGCGGCAGTGGCCGACGGCCAGCGTGAACTCGGGGGAGAGGAAGGGGTTCGCCAGCTGCGGCGCCCCCAGGGAGCGTGCCCGGGACTGGAGGGCGGTCCAGGCGCTCCGGTCGGCCCCGGTCAGTTCACCGGGGCGGTACACCGCCACGTCCATATCAGTCCGCCCGGCTTCCCGGCGCCCGGCGGGCCCGCCGCCGCACCGCACCGACCAGCAACAGGGCGCCGCTGAGCGCCGCCACGGCGAGAACACCGCCGCGCAGCGACCACAGATGCAGCGCGAGCATGGTCTGTGCCACCAGCAGATCGACGGCCAGCGCGCCGGCCCCGGCGGCGACCGCGCGGCCGAGCGGATCCATCCGGCCGAGCACCACGGCGAGCGCACCGGCCGGCGCCATCAGAAGGAAGAAGAGGGTGAACGGCGCACGGAGCGGCGAGCCGATGCCGGCGAGCGCGAGGACGGCTCCCATGGCACCGATGCCGGCCGCCACCCCCGCGACCAGCGACACGGTGGCGCTCGTCGGCCGTTCGTCGGGTGGTGGCTGATCGTACGAGCCGTCGTGAGCGATGGTCTTGGTGTGCATTGGCAGCTTTGCCCCCCATAAGCGCCGGATGCCGGGCCTCAATGTCGCGCAACGCTCGGAGCACCGTCAAGACACGAAGAAGACCGGAAACCTACGCAACCGGGCACGGGGCGGGGCTCTGGCGGGCCGCCCTCGGACGGCGCAATGGCGGCTGTGCGGGCCGGCCGTCCGGAGACTGGGAGGACGTGCCGGGAGGCGGGGTGACAGCGCTGGAAGGAGCCGCGTCCGTGGAGCCGCCGAGCGGAACTGCCCTGACGGTGATCATGGTAGGTCTGACCGTGGCCACCGGAGTGCTCGACGCCGTCAGCTTTCTGGCGCTCGGTCAGGTCTTCACCGCCAACCAGACCGGCAATCTGCTCTTCCTCGGCTTCGGGATCGCCGGGCAGGGCGGGCGGCCGGTCCTGGCGACGGCGGTGTCGCTCGGCGCCTTTGCGGTGGGCGCGGCGCTGGGGGCCCGGCTGGAATCGGCGCTGGCCGCACGGCACCACCAGTGGTTCCCGGTCGCGCTGACCACGGAGGCGGCGCTGTTGGTCGCCGCCGCGGCGGCCGCCTGGGAGTCGGGGCCGTCCCGCGGCCTGCCGCCGGGCCGGCGCTGTGCCGCCATCGGGCTGATGGCGGTGGCGATGGGCATGCGCAATGTCACCGCCATACGGGCCGCCGTGCCCGACCTCACGACGACGGTGGAGACCCGGGCGATGACGGCCCTGGTGAGCGGGTCACCACTGGGGCGCGACAAGAGACTGGGGTACGGCAGTCACGCCGGGGGCCGCCGGCTGTTCTCGGTCGCCGGGCTGTTCGCCGGCGGTCTCCTCGGTGCCGGGCTGCTCGGCCTGGGGACCCGTCCGGCACTGGTGCTCCTGCTGGTGGCCGCGTTCATCGCGGCCACCGCCTTCCTCGTGCCCGGCCTCGCCCGCCGCCGGCGCACCACCGAGGGCTGACGTGTCGGCCGACTGCCCGCAGGTGTCAAGATCGCGCCCCACCGCAGGGGCCCGATCAGGCCGCCCCGCTTCGGCCGTGACAGCCGTCGCCGCCCTGCACACCGGAGCAGGAACGCGCGGTGAGCAACCCCCCGGAACGGCACATTTACCGTGGCTCGCCCATAACTTTTGGCATGGACACTTCCGGCTACCGACGAGTTTTGGTACGACAAAAGTGGCAGAGATCCTGCTAAGGGAGGTTCCATGAGACTGTCCCGGTTTGCGGCCTTGACGTCCGCCTTCTTCGTCACCACGGCGCTCGCGCTCGCCGGCGCGAGCGCCGCCGCGTCCGCCCAACTCCCCACCGCCACGGGCTATGTGGCCCTCGGCGACTCCTACTCCTCCGGTGTCGGAGCCGGCAGCTACGACAGCGCCAGCGGCTCCTGCAAGCGCAGCTCCAAGGCCTACCCGGCCCTCTGGGCGGCCGCGCACTCCCCCTCCTCCTTCCAGTTCACCGCCTGCTCCGGCGCCCGAACGGGTGACGTCCTGAGCGGTCAGCTCGCCCCCCTCAACAGCTCCACCGGCCTGGTCAGCATCACCATCGGCGGCAACGACGCAGGATTCGCCGACACCATGACGACCTGTGCGCTCCAGGGCGAGAGCGCCTGTCTGTCCCGGGTGGCCCAGGCCAGGAGCTACATCGACAACACCCTGCCCGGTCAGCTCGACGGGGTGTACAACGCCATCTCCCAGAAGGCCCCGGCCGCGCATGTGGTGGTCGTCGGCTACCCCCACTTCTACAAGCTCGGCGGCAGCTGTATCGCCGGCCTCTCCGAGAAGTCCCGCGCCGCGATCAACGCCGCGGCCGACGACATCAACGGCGTCACCGCCAAGCGGGCGGCCGACCACGGCTTCCGCTTCGCCGATGTCAATGCCACCTTTACCGGCCATGAGCTGTGCTCCGGCAGCGCCTGGCTGCACAGCGTGACCTTCCCCGTCCTGGAGTCCTACCACCCCACCGCCACCGGGCAGTCCGGCGGCTATCTGCCGGTGTTCGCCTCCGCTGCGTAATCATCCGCCCGCCGGGCACCGGGGAGAGACGGTGAGATCCCGCTCTCTTCCCGGCGGCTCTGGCGGCCCGTCAGACGTCCCGCAGGGCTTCCATCGAAGCCCGATGACGCTCAACTCGCCCTGGTCCATGCGGTGTACGTGACATTCCGTATGGTGTTCGTCAACGTCAAGGCGAGGCAGGTGAATCCGTTGACCGGTCTGCACGCGTGTCCTCCAAGAGAGATAGGGTTACCCTGCCCGGGCCGGGTGCCCTCGTAGGGTGGGGAGAGTCATGGAACAGATAACAGTGCGTAGCAGGGCGCGAGTCCCTGCCATCAACTGCGGGAGCAGTGCGTCCAGTGCGCGTCTCGACCGCCATCTCGCGGTGCTGGGTGGCCCCGCCATCCCACAGCGTGAGGCGGAGGGGGCGACATTGCTGATGCGTGAGCTCACCAAGCGTGATCATTCGCGTACGAGGAACGGCCGCGGCGCCAGGGTGTCGCTGTTCGCGCCGCTGCGCAGGCTGCGGCGCTCGCTGTTCGGGGGTCACGGCTGAGCCGCTTCTGAAGCGGCATCTCGGGCGATCACACCGTCCCGGCGCGGCACTGCGGTCCGATCGCTCGTCAGGCCCAGGGCGCCGGCAGCTCGTCGGTGTGCTCGCCGGGGCGGAGTTCCTCGCCCCTGAGGTGCCGTGCGGCGCCCGCTCTTCGCCCGGCCTCGTCCCCGCCCGGCCGGTGCACCACTCCCCACCACCCGTTGCTCCGCGACGGGTGGGTTTTTTTGTCCGTGATGCCGCGCCGCCGGCCCTGAGCGGTGGAGAGCACGACGCCGGGCGGACACGGGCCGCGGCACGGACCGGGGCCCTCACAACAGCGCGAACTGCCCCTCCGGGCCCTCCTCGTGATGGTCGAGCACGGAGGCCGGGCGGTGCGCGGAGACCGGCGCCGGGAGGATGCCGGCCGCGCGCAGTTCGCCCGCCGTCAGCTGCGGACCGTCCGTCGTCCGCTCCCGCAACTCCTCGCACTCCGGCCGCAGTTCGTCCAGCAGCGCCAGTACGGTGATCAGCTCCAGCAGCTCCGACGTCCACTCCTGCGGCCAGTTCGCGGGGCGCAGCGCCGCCAGCGAACCGGCCTCGGGCGCCTCCGTCCCCGCCGCGGCGGCGCCGGTGCGCTCGGCCAGCCAGGCCTCCAGGACGCGTACGCCGCCCGCGTGGAAGTCCCAGGCGCCCCGCGGCACCGGTGAGATCCGGCCGCCGCCGAGCAGCAGCGCCTCCTCCTCCGGGTCGTAACCGAAGTCCTGGGGCAGCCCGCGGGCGGGGAGCGCGGAACGTACGTACGGGCGGCGGCCGCCCGGCATCCGGGGCCGTTCGCCGCCGCCGGCGCCCGCCGCCCCGTGCGCGCAGGCGCCACGGGTGCCGAGCCACAGCAGCCGCTCGCCGAGCGCGACGCCGCGGTCCCAGAACTCCGGGGCGGCGGTGAGCGGCACCGTGCAGCCGTCGGGGGAGTGCTGGGCGCTCACGGCGAGCCAGGCGAGCAGATCCGTCGGGCCTGCCGGGCGGTCCAGGCGCCGGGCGAGCAGATCGAGCAGGCCCGGGGCGAGATTCGGTTCCTGTCCGCCGGGCCGCCGGTAGAGCGGATGGATCCGTCCGGGGCGGCCGGCCGGCGAACGCCCGTCGGGCAGCAGCGTGGAGCACACCACCGCGGGGCCGGGCACCTGCGGCACCTGCCCCCACTCGACGACGAACAGCTGCCGTGCGTCCGCCACCCGCCACAGCTCCGGCCGCGCCCCGTCGATCAGCCGGTGGTCGGGCAGCAGCCACTGCTGGTCGAAGGGGCCGTGCGCCACCCGCACCGGCTCGGGGCACGGCCCGCTCGCCCGGTGGAGCCGCTCGGTGGGGGTGGCCTGGCCCGGCAGCTGGCCGACGGCGGAGTGCAGGGTCCGGGCGCGGGACGGCCGGAACAGCCGCTCGCGGGCCGCCGCGTCCTCGGCGTCCACCAGCGCCGCCCAGCGGGCGCGCAGCGTGGCCGGATCGGGCGCCAGTACCCAGGAACGGCCGAGCCGCAGCGGCGCCACGGACCACGGCATGAGATCGGACAGCCGTGGCGCGTCCTGCTTCGCCGTCACGCGGAGCCCCTCCCGGACCGTTCGGTTGACCCCGGCATGGTATCCACCGGCCCCGCACCCGTACCGAATCCGCAGGTTCCGTCCACCGTCCGGGGCGGGCGGGCAGGCGGTCTTCCGCTTGCTGATCTTGAAGGAGTACGGTCCTGGCCGTACGCCCGACCACGCGGTGCGGACCTGGCTCCGCCCTGTGCGCCGGGACCTGCTCAGGGGAGGACCGCCATGACGGACACCACCTCCTCCACGCCTGAACGGCGCGGGGGACCCCCCATCGGCCACCGGGCCGCCGCGCGGCTGGACCGGCTGCCGCCGTCCCGGTGGCACCGCCGGATCACCCTCATCGTCGGCCTCGGCGCCTTCTTCGACCTCTACGAGATCTTCCTCGGCGGGGTGCTGGCTGCGGTCCTCGCCGAGCAGTGGCACCTCGGGCACACCGCGAAATCCTGGGTGATCGCCGCCGGGTTCCTCGGGATGTTCGTCGGGGCGAATGTGCTGTCGGTGCTCGCCGACCGCTTCGGACGGCGCCGGATGTTCATGATCAACCTGGCGGCGTACTCGTTCTTCTCGCTGCTGTGCGCGTTCGCCCCGGACCTGTCCTGGCTCCTGGTACTGCGCTTTCTGTCCGGCCTCGGGCTCGGCGCCGAACTCGTGCTGGTGGACACCTATCTCGCGGAGTTCCTGCCCCGGGCGGTGCGCGGTCGCTATATCGCCTATGCCTACACCTTCGGGTTCCTCGGCGTTCCGGTCGCCGCGCTGCTCGGCGCCCGGCTGGTGGCCGAGCAGCGGCTGCTGGGCATCGAGGGCTGGCGCTGGCTGCTGGTGGCCGGTGCGCTGGGTGCCGCGTTCATCCAGCTCATGCGCCGCCAACTGCCGGAATCACCACGGTGGTTGACGGTACGGGGGCGCGGTGAGGAGGCCGAACGGATCGTGGCCGGGCTGGAGGAGCGGGTGGCCCGGGAGAGCGGCGGCAGCCTGCCGTCCGTACCGGAGGCGGAGACCGTCCCGGAGCGGAAGGTGCCGCTGGCCGACATGTTCCGGGGCGACCAGCGGCGGCGCACCGTCATGTGGTGGATCTTCCAGGTGCTCCAGACCGTCGGCTACTACGGCTTCGGGTCGCTGGCGCCGGTGGTGCTCACCGCGAAGGGCCACACCGTCACCGAGTCGCTGCTGTACGCGGCGCTGAGCTTCTGCGGCTATCCGATCGGCTCCGCGCTGTCCGTCCCGCTCATCGACCGGATCGAGCGCCGGACGCTGATCATCGCCTCGGCGCTCGGTATCGCCGGCTGCGGTCTGGCCTTCGGGTTCGCCGACGCCACCTGGGCCGTCGTCACCTTCGGCTTCCTGCTGACGGTGTGCAGCAATGTCTTCTCCAACGCGTTCCACGTCTACCAGACCGAGATCTTCCCGACCGGCCTGCGCAGCAGCGCGATCGGCATCGCCTACTCGCTGTCCCGGCTCACCTCGGTCCTGCTGCCGTTCGTCGCACTGACCGTGCTGAACGACCTCGGAGCGCCCGCGGTCTTCACCGGCTCGGCGGCGCTGATGCTGCTGCTGTGCCTGGACGTGGCGCTGTTGGGGCCACGCAGTACGGGCCGCAGCCTTGAGAGGATTTGAGCCCACGTTTTTGTCTGGCCCGCCGTGGTGGTTGTTCGCCGTTGCGCCTGCGGCGGGCGGGTCCGCTG
>NZ_JAMJFM010000026.1:0-129675 GCF_023544705.1 Streptomyces sp. MCA2 | reverse complement strand
GAGCCTCCAGAGGAGCTGCGCGATGTGCAGGCCAAGCTCCGCCGGATGGGCATCGTGCTGGCCGTGGTCGCGGTGGTGATGATGGTCCTCCTCCTGGGGAGGTAGCCGTCCACGTGCCCGGGGAGGTGGCTGTTCCCGTCCCCGGGGAGGTAACCCTCACAGTTCCCTTCCGCAACCATCAGCGCTGAAATCGCTTCTATCCCTCTCGACAGAGCAATTCGGGTGCTCGGCCGCCCGGGGGCCGGCCGGGCAGGAGTGGGAGAGCGATGAACAGGCCGCTGAGGCATATAGCCGTCTTCTGCGGGGTGCTGGTGCTGGCCCTGCTCGCCCGTGCCACCTGGGTGCAGTTCGTCCAGGGCGACGAGCTCGCCAACGACCCCCACAACCGGCGCGTCAAGATCGAGGCGTTCTCCTACCCGCGCGGCAACATCATCGTCGGCGGCAAGCCGATCACCGGCTCGGTGGCGACCCCCGGCGACTTCAAGTACAAGCGGACGTACAAGGACGGCCCGATGTACGCGCCGGTCACCGGATTCGCCTCCCAGGCCCAGGGCACGTCCTTCCTGGAGGGCATCTACAACAAGATGCTCAGCGGCAAGGACGACCGGCTCGCCCTCAAGCGCGCCCAGGACATCCTGACCGGCAAGAAGCCGCGCGGCGCCGATGTCGTCACCACCATCGACCCCAAGGCCCAGAAGGCCGCGTACAAGGGGCTGACCGACCTCAACGCCAAGGGTGCGGTGGTCGCTCTCGACCCGCGCGACGGCCGGGTCCTCGCGCTCGCCTCCACCCCCTCCTACGACCCGTCGATCTTCACCGGCATCTCCAACGCCGAGGCCCAGAAGTTCAAGGCGCTGGACGCCGACAAGAGCAAGCCGCTGAGCAACCGGGCGCTGCGCGAGACCTATGCGCCCGGCTCCACCTTCAAGATCCTCACCGCGGCGGCGGCCCTGGAGAGCGGCGCGGTGTCGGACATCAACGCCCCGTCGGGCGCAGCCGCCCCGTACCAGCTGCCGCAGAGCACGACGAAGATCGGTAACGATGTCGTGGGTGCTCCGTGCGACAAGGCCTCGCTGAAGACCGGCATGCAGTGGTCGTGCAACAACGTCTTCCTCGACGCCGCGCTGAAGGTCGGCAAGGACAAGATGCGCAAGACCGCGGAGAAGTTCGGCTTCAACGCGAACGTCTACGACGAGGACCTCGGCGACCTGCTGGCCAGCAAGAGCCTCTACCCGGACAAGCTCGACAAGCCGCAGACCGCGCTGACCGGTATGGGCCAGGGCAGCCTCACCAGCACGCCGATGCAGATGGCGATGGTCGTCGCCGGCCTCGCCAATGACGGCAAGGTGATGATGCCGCACCTCGTCGACGAGCTGCGCGGCCCCGACCTGTCGACGATCGAGAAGATCGAGCCGAAGATGAAGTCCCAGGCCGTCTCCGCCGACACCGCGAAGAAGGTGCAGGAGATGATGGAGTACACGGTCAATGAGGGCACCGCCGACAAGGCCGCGATCGACGGGGTGACCGTCGGCGGCAAGACCGGCACCGCCCAGCACGGCGCGAACGTCCACGACGAGCGCCCCTACGCCTGGTTCGTCTCCTACGCCAAGCAGAGCGACGGCAGCTCCCCGGTCGCGGTGGCCGTCTTCGTCGACCCCAAGGACATGGACATCCCCCGGTCGGAGATCGCCGGCGGCAAGCTGGGCGGCCCGATCGCGAAGTCCGTGATGCAGGCCGTGCTCAACAAGTAGTCCGGGCGCCCGGGCGGCCCCCCGGGCTCCGTACGATGGCGGGCATGACCGAAGAGCCCCGCCCCCGCCGTCTCGTCCTCGCCTCCCAGTCCCCCGCCCGGCTGGCCCTGCTGCGGCAGGCCGGGCTGGCGCCCGAGGTCGTCGTCAGCGGCTTCGACGAGGATGCGCTCACCGCCCCCACGCCCGGCGAGCTGGCCCGCGTACTGGCCGAGGCGAAGGCCGCCGCCGTCGCCGCCCGCCCGGAGACCGCCGGCGCGCTGGTGGTCGGCTGTGACTCGGTCCTGGAGCTGGACGGGCGGGCGCTCGGCAAGCCCGCGGACGCCGAGGACGCCACCGCCCGCTGGAAGTCCATGCGCGGCCGCTCCGGCGTCCTCCAGACCGGGCACTGCGTCATCGACACGGCGGCGGGCGGGCGCCAGGTCTCCGCCACCGCCTCGACCACGGTCCGCTTCGGCGACCCCAGCGACGACGAGATCGCCGCCTACGTCGAGAGCGGTGAGCCGCTGTTCGTCGCGGGCGCCTTCACCCTCGACGGCCGCTCCGCCCCCTTCATCGACGGCATCGACGGCGACCCCGGCAATGTCATCGGTCTCTCCCTGCCGCTGCTGCGCCGGCTGCTGGCCGGCCTGGACGTCGCGATCACGGACCTGTGGACCTGAGCCTCCCCGCACCGGCCGGGTCCGGCGCCGGGCGGCCCGCACGGCGGTGCGCCCACCGGCGGTAAACGGCGGCACCCGGCGGCCGCCCCGTCCTACGCTGCCCGTATGGCGACTGTCATCGAACTGACCAGCTACCCCGTCAAGGGCTGCGCCGGCACCCCGGCGGCCGCGGCGGAGCTCACCCCGGCCGGCCTCCCGCACGACCGCAGCTTTCTGGTCGTCGGCCCCAAAGGCGTCTTCCGCAGCCAGCGCACCGACCCCCGGCTGGCGGTGGTACGGCCCGAGGTGAGCACCGACGGGACCCAACTCACCCTGAACTCCCCCGGGTTGGAGCCCCTCCACCTGGACATCGACCTCGGCGCCGGGCCGTCACCGCGCTGCGACGTCGAGATGTTCGGTGACCCGTACCGCGCGGTCGACCAGGGGGACCGGGTGGCCGAGTGGCTGTCCGAGGCGCTCGGCGCGGCCAGCCGGCTGGTCCGCGCAGCGCCGGAGCACGACCGGGTGACCGACGGCCTCACCCCCGGCACCTCCGGCTTCGCCGACAGCAGCCCGGTGCACGTCATCTCCCTGGCCACGTTCGACGACCTCAACCGCCGTATCACCGCGGCCGGGCGTTCGCCGGTCCCGATGGACCGCTTCCGGCCCAACATCGTCGTCGACGGCTGGGACGTACCGCAGACCGAGGACCGGGCGCGGCGGGTCACGGTCGGCGGCGGTGAGCTGGGGTTCGCCAAGCTCGCCGTCCGCTGCGCGGTCACCCTCGTCGACCAGCGCACCGGCGACAAGGCGGGGCCGGAACCGCTGCGCACGCTCGCCTCGTACCGGCGGGTGCCCGAGGGCGGGGTCGCGTTCGGATCGAAGTTCTCGGTGCTGGGGACGGGAAAGGTGGCGGTGGGCGACGCATTCGAGGTCACCGAGTGGGGAACCGATTGATCCGATACGGCCCGATCGGCCGGATCGGTCCGGTCCATGCCAGCGTGAGGAGTCCGCACCATGCCCAAGATCCTGATCATCGCCGGTGACGCCACCGAGGACCTGGAGTTCTTCTACTCGTACCAGCGGATGCTGGAGGAGGGGTACGAGACGCAGGTCGCGGCCCCGACGCGGAAGAAGCTGCGGTTCGTGGTGCACGACTTCGTCGACGACTTCGACACCTACGTCGAGCGCGAGGGCCACTCCTGGCCGTCCGACCTCGCCCTGTCCGAGGTCGACCCGGCGGAGTACGCCGCGCTGGTGCTGCCGGGCGGCCGCGCCCCGGAGTACCTGCGCAACGACTCCGACTACCGCCGTGTGGTCACCCACTTCTTCGACGAGGACAAGCCCGTCGCCCACATCTGCCACGCGGCCATCACCCTGGCCCCCCTCGGCGTCCTCAAGGGCCGCCGCACCGCCGCCTACCCGGCCTGCGCACCGGATGTGGCGATGGGCGGCGGGATCTTCGTCGACGGCTCGGCGGTGGTGGACGGCAAGGTCGTCTCGGCGCGTGCGTGGAACGACCAGCCGGAGTGGATGCGGGCGTTCATGGAGGTCCTGCGGGAGCATGCGCCGGTGAAGGGCTGAGCGGCCCGCCGCAGTCCGGACGGCCGGGCCGGTGCCCGTTCGGCCGGACTGCGGCCCCGTCCGGCCGGACTGCGGTCTCCGGCCCCGTCCCCCGTCGCACCCGGCTCCGCGTCACCGGGCCCCGTCACACCGGGCACAACGGGCGCTCAGGGCACCGGCAGCGCATAGAGCGACGTGCCGTGGAGGACGAACACCCGGTTGCCGTCCGCCACCAGCCAGGAACGCTCCGCCGCGGGGAGCTTGTACGTCAGGACGGGGACACCGGTCGACAGATCCGCGGCGAACACCTTGAACCAGGGGTCGCCCTCGATGGACCAGAGGGCGCGCCCGTGGATGAACACCGGGAGCCACCGGATCGACGTTCCGTTCCCGCCCTGGATCTCGCTGCCGTCGCGGGTCTTCCTGATGCTGGGCCACTCGTCGTGCGCGGCGCAGACGGTGTCGTCGTCGAAGACCGTCGCCGGGCCCCAGTCCTCGTGCTTGTCCCAGGCGTCCCGCTTGTCGAGCGACCACAGCTTCTTGCCGTCGCGGATCCGGCGGGCGGTGAGCGTCGTGCCGTTGAGGTAGACAGTGGTGCCGTGGACGGCCGGGCGGACCAGCCGGTCCCACTGGTCCCGCAGTTCCCACACCTGATGGCCGTCGGCCGTATCGACGGCGAACACATTGCCGTCGCTCGTGCCCAGGATCAGACGGCCGTGGGCGACGACACCCGGCGGCTCGACCTTGGTGCGGTA
This sequence comes from Streptomyces sp. MCA2, assembly GCF_023544705.1. Lineage (NCBI taxonomy): Bacteria > Bacillati > Actinomycetota > Actinomycetes > Kitasatosporales > Streptomycetaceae > Streptomyces > Streptomyces sp. MCA2. Next base: position 124,968 of record NZ_JAMJFM010000026.1, on the reverse strand, counting down.
GCCGGCGGCGATCTTCGCCGTCCAGCGGATCGTGGCGTCGGAGCAGCGCACGGCGCGGAGCCGGTGGTCCTTCGTCAGGGCGTAGACGCTCTCGTCGTCGGCGGCCAGCAGGACGCTCGCCTCGGCGTCGACGGTCCAACGGGGCTCGCCCGTCGAGGCGATGAAGGTGCGGAGGGTGCCCTTGGTGTCGGCGGCGGCGATCAGCCGGTCCGAGAGGGAGAGGTAGCGGCTGGGCGCGCTGACGTCGCGGACGGCCCAACGGCGTTTGCCGTCCACGACGTTGTGGGCGGCGATCCCGCCGCCGCGTGCGCCGAGGACGATGACGTCCCGTACGGGCAGGGGCGCGGGCGTGTCCTCCGCGAGGACGTCGACCGGGCCCCACAACGGCTTCACCTCACCGCCGGCGAGGTAGTCGCCGTTGTCGGCGTCGAGCACATGCGCCACCGGGGTCCTGGCGGCGGGCGGAAAGGCGAAGAGGTCGGGCCGGCCTGCCGGCTGCCGCGGCCCCCGCGGCCACCAGACCGCCGCGGCGCCGCCGCCCGCGGCCAGGACCGCGCCGCCCGCCGCCAGCCCCGTGAGCAGCCGGCGCCGGGGCACCGCACGGCCGGAGCCGCCGTCGGGCAGGGTCGCCGCGGTCAGCTCGTGGAGGCCGCTCTCCCGCTCCTTGATCGCCTGGTTCACCGGGCCGCGCCGCCAGGCCCGTTCGGCGCCGCGCGGTGGTGCGAAGGCGGCGGCGATCTGGGCGGGGGCGGGCCGGGCGGCCGGGTCCTTGGCGAGGCACGGGGCGATGAGGTGCCGCAGGGCTTCCGGGACACCGGTCAGGTCGGGTGCGTCGTGGACGACCTTGTACTGGAGGGCGGCGATGTGCGAGGCGTCGTAGGCGCGGTGCCCGCTGGCGGCGTACACCAGGACGGCGCCCAGGGAGAAGACGTCGGCCGAGGAGGCCACGCGCCGGCCCAGGACCTGTTCGGGGGCGCCGTAGCCGGGGGTGACCGGGACCTGGCCGGTGGAGGTGAGGGTGAGGCCGTGCTCGGGGCGGGCGATGCCGAAGTCGATGACGCGGGGGCCGGCCGACGTCAGGACGATGTTCGGGGGCTTGAGGTCGCGGTGGATCAGGCCGGTGGCGTGGATGTCCGCCAGGGTGTGGGCGATCGACGCGGCGAGGGCGCGCACGGCCGGTTCGTCGAGGGGGCCGTACGCCTCGACGGCCTCGTCGAGGGTCGGTCCGGCCAGGAACTCGGTGGCGATCCACGGGCGGCCGCCCTCCGTGTCCGTGCCCAGAACGCGGGCCACGCCCTTGCTGGTCACGGCCGTCGCCGCCTGCGCCTCGCGGACGAAACGACGGGCGAGGTTCGCCTCGTCGGTGAGCTCGGGCCGGAGGACCTTGACGGCGGCGACGGTGCCCACGGCGTCCTGGCCGACGTAGACCTTGCCCATACCGCCCTCGCCGAGCACACCGAGCAGGCGGTAGGGGCCGAGGCGGAGGGGGTCGCCGGTGCCGAGGGGTTTCATGGGCGGTGTCCTTCAGGCGGGTTCAGGCAAGTACGGGCAGGTGTGGGCAGGTTCAGGCGTCTCGTGGCACGTGGTGGCACGTTCAGCGGAGGGGGAAGCCGGCGAGGAAGTCGGGCCCGGACGCGATGACCATCCGGCTCTTCTCATGGGCGGTGAAGCGGGTCCCGCTGGTCTTGTAGAGCTGCTCGGTGGTGTGCGAGGTGAGGCCGACGGCCCGGAGGACCTGGTCGGTCTGGCTGTACGTGTAGGCGTACGCGGAGCCGACCACCGGATGGACGACGTGGTCCGCCCGTGGGCCCTCCTCGCTCTTCTCCGCCCACCGCGGCTTCCCGCTCCCGGTGCCGAACGCGACCAGGCCGAGGTCCTTCTCCACCGCGTACAGCACCCCGTCCTTGAGGGCCGGCGGTCCGTACGTCTTCCCGGGGCGGGTGGCGGCCGTGTCCCAGGCCTGTCCGCCGTCGCTCAGCCGCAGCGCCCGCAACGGGCCGTAGCCCAGGTAGAGATGCTTGTCATCGGCCGTGAGCGGATCCCGTACGAGCCGCCGGTCGGCGCCCTTCCACGGCTTGTCCCAGGCGACCTTGCCGGTGCGGATGTCGCGGGCGACGACCCGGACCTTGCCGTCGTTCATCTGCTGGAGGGCCACCAGCAGGCCGCCGACGACCTTGGCGGACAGGAAGTGGTTCTCGTCGCTCTCGGCGGAACGGAACGGCAGCGGGTCCGTCCACTTCCGGCTCCCCGTGGCGAGGTTCACGGCCATCACGGACCAGGGAAGCTGCCGTTCGTACCGCTTGACCTTCCCGTGCGAGATCGCCAGGTAGGCCGTGTCGTCGGCGACGGCCAGCAACCGGTTGATGATGCCGTTGTGCTGGGCGTCCGAGACGGGGGCGAGGCGCTTGCCGGCCTTGCCCGTGGCGAGGTCCACGCGGGCGAGGAAGAACGAGACGGTCCGCAGCGAGCCGTTCGCGTCACGGTGCTCGTCCCTCGCTATTTGGTAGACGTGGGTACCGTCCGAGGCGACCTGCCACGAGTCGTCCGCATAGAGCGAGAACGTCCACCGGGACGCACCGGACCTGGCGTCCACACCGCGCGCCCCGGCATTGGCCACCAGGACGACCTGGTCACCGGCGAGCAGGGGCACTTCGGGGTTCTGGTCGTCATCCGGGCCGCCGAACTGCTTCTGCCACACCGAGTCCAGCTTTTTCTTCTTCACCGCGCTGACGCTCGGCCCCGGCTTCGGCTTGGTGTACCCCGGCCCGGTGCCGGGCCCCGGCTCGCTCCCGCCCAGCCAGGCCCACACCCCCGCCCCGGCCCCCGCGACGCCGAGCACCGAGCCCGCACCCGCCATCAGCAGCCCCCGGCGGGACAGGCCACGGGCGGCGGGGACATCGGCGGACGGCACGGTCGCCGGCTGGTCGGGCGGTGCGGGCAGCCGCTGCGGTACGACCTGCCAGACCTCGCTCGCCCGCCGTCCGATCTCGGCGAGCACCGCGTCCGGCAGCTGGTCGACGAAGTCACCGCCGCCGTCGTGGAGTTGAGCGGCCAGCTCGGCCGTCGTCGGGCGCTCGGCGGGGTCCTTGGCCAGGCAACGGGACAGGACAGGGACCAGGGCCGCGGGCACCCCGGTGAGGTCCGGCTCGGCGTAGCGCACCCGGTAGAGGAGGTCCGCCGGCTGCCCCTCGCCGAACGGGCCGCGCCCGGTGGCGGCGAAGACCAGCACCCCGGCGAGCGCGAAGACGTCTCCGGCCGGGGTGTGCTCCTGCCCGGTGGCCTGCTCCGGCGACATGAACGCGGGGGTGCCGACCGCGGCGCCCGTGTGGGTCAGCCGGTCGTCGCCGAGGGCGCGGGCGATACCGAAGTCGATGACCTTCGGGCCGTGCGCCGTGACCATGATGTTCGACGGCTTGAGGTCACGGTGCACGACATCCGAGTGATGGAGCTGGCCGAGCGCCCCGCACAGCGCCGCCCCCAGGGCGCGTACCGACGCCTCGGGCAACGGGCCGGCCAGCTCCACCGCGTCGTCGAGGGGCGGGCCGAGCACGTACTCGGTGGCCATCCAGGGGGTCTCGGCGAGCGGGTCGGCATCGACGACCTGTGCGCCGTACCGGCCGCCGATGACCCGGGCGGCATCCGCCTCCAGCCGGAACCGGGTACGGAATTCGGTGGTGGTGGCGATGCGGGCGTGCATCGTCTTGAGCGCCAGGGTCCGGCCGCCCGGGGAGCGGGCCAGGTAGACGGTGCCCATACCGCCGCTGCCCAGCCGGGCGAGGAGGCGGTAGGTGCCCAGGCCGGGCGGGTCGTCATGGGCGAGGGGGAAGGGCATGGGGTGTCAGTCCTGTGGGGCGGGCGGAACCGGGAGGGTGGCGGCGAGCAGCTCGGCCGACTGGCGGGCGAGGGCCGCGATGATCCGGCCCGGCAGCCAGCCGGGACCGAGCAGGGCGCCGGCGCGGCCGGCCGGGTTTCCGGCGGCGTCGAGCGCCGTGGCGGGAGGCGGCGGTCCGGCGGCGGCCCCGGCTCCCGGCGCGGGCGGTCCGGCGACCGGAGCGAGCGCGTCGAGCAGTTCGGCGGGGCGCGGGCGGGCCGCCGGGTCCCGGGACAGACAGGCCGTGACGACGGTCCGCAGGGCGGCGGGGAGCTCCTCCCGCTCCGGCACGGTGTATCCGGTCGCGGCATAGGCGAGCGTCGCACCGAGTGCGTAAACGTCGCCCGTCGGGTGCGGCCGCCCGCCGGTCGCCTGCTCCGGCGGCAGGCTGCCCGACTCCAGGCCCGGCAGCCCGGAGCGCGGGGTGCCGTCCTCGGCGGCGGCCCGTGCCGCCCCGAAGCACGTCAGCCGGGGCCCGTCGGCCGCCAGCAGCACGGCCGCGGGCGACACACCGGCATGGGCCAGGCCCTGCCCGTGCCCGATGACCAGGGTCTCGACGAGGGCCGCGCCGAGGGCCCGTACGGTGCGCTCGGGCAGCGGGCCGCCGTGCACGGTGAGCGCGGCGGGCAGCGGGAGCGCGGGCACATACGGGCGGGCGTGCCAGGGCGCGTCACCGGGTGCGGCGACCTCGGTGGCCGGCGAGGACCAGGGCCCGAGCAGATAGCGCGAGGTCTCCGCCTCGGCCAGGAACCGCCCGGGGTCGGCGCCCGGCAACGGCACACCGATCAGGACCGTACGGTCGCCGTCCGCGCTGCGCCCGATGAACCGCCGTTCCGGTACGGGTATGCCGGACGCCGCGTCATCCAGCTCCCGCAACACCGCGTACGGGCCTGTCGCGCTCCCGCGCGCCCGGCCCTCCGCACCCGCAACCGATGCAGGCATCCGCACCATCCCCCGTCCGACGACACCGCGCGAGAGCCTACCCGGGCGTGTCGCACGGCCCCGGGCGGCATCGATCCGGCCCGGGGAGCGGGCAGTTCGGACCCGGCCGCCGCGCGGAACGGGGTCAGGCCGACGTGGGAGCCGCGGGCGGTGCGCCGTTCGGGGGGTTTTCCGCGTTTCCCCGCCCGTCGCCCGCAAGGCCCTCCCCGTACGCCACCAGGGTCAGCACCAGCAGTGCCAGCACGACCGTCATCGCGAGGAAGGCGACCCAGCCGACCAGGCCGACGGCGAAGGCGCCGAGGACGCCGTGCACCACCGCACAGCTGATGAGGGCGATACGGGTGAAGCCTCCGGGGGCGCGGTCGCGCAGCCCGGTGCGGATCAGGACACCGGCGCAGAACAGCAGATAGAGCCCGAAGACGATGCCGCCGATCCACGAGCCGGTGGACATCGCGCGGGGCTGAAGCCCGGCCAGGGACATCTGCTGCCTGTCCACGACGATGCTCAGAATCCAGTTGAGCAGCACGATCCCGAACGCTTCCAGGACCAGTACCACCGCCGCGGCCAAGGCCACCGGCCGTCGTGCCACCACCACCCCGTCCACCCACTTCCGCCGTTTGCCGAGCCCGATGCGCCCTTGCGGACGCCTGATGCCACTGGTGCCCCTGTTACCGAGGGGTACAGGCATCGCGCACGCTACATGGGGGTCCCCCCTGCTCGGGAAGACCTTGGCGGAAGGTAAAAGCTGGGCAAGGGTTGTGCGCGGGCGGGTGCGGCCGGCCGCGCGCGAGAGGTCCGGCGGCACGCCCACGGACGGAGTCGCCCGCAAAGTTTCCTTCGCCCATTCGTAGGGACTCCACAAAGAATTGACGATCCGCTGGACGTCCAAAGTTGGAGACCTAGGCCACACCGGGACTCGAGCAGGAGCCCAGGAATCCGGGCCTACCCTGGGATACCAGGGGACTTAGGTTCCTCACTGGCGCCCCGAGCACACTCCGTGTGGGCAAGCTCACCCCAGGGAACGGGTCGGCACGCGGTGTCGCCAGTCCCTAAAATCGCCGCATCCATTTGTTACGGCGAAGCGCCAAGGAAGGACCCATCGTGCGCAAGGTGCTCATCGCCAACCGTGGCGAAATCGCTGTACGCGTTGCCCGTGCATGCCGGGACGCGGGGATCGGAAGCGTAGCCGTCTACGCCGACCCCGACCGGGACGCACTGCACGTACGCGCGGCAGACGAGGCATACGCCTTGGGCGGTGACACTCCTGCCACCAGTTACCTGGACATCGCCAAGGTCCTGGCCGCCGCCGCCGATTCGGGCGCGGACGCCATCCACCCGGGATACGGCTTCCTGTCGGAGAACGCCGAGTTCGCGCAGGCCGTCCTGGACGCGGGGCTGACGTGGATCGGGCCGCCCCCGCAGGCCATCCGTGACCTCGGCGACAAGGTCGCCGCACGGCACATCGCCCAGCGGGCCGGTGCGCCGCTGGTCGCCGGCACGCCCGACCCGGTCTCCGGCTCGGACGAGGTCGTGGCCTTCGCCAAGGAGCACGGTCTGCCGATCGCGATCAAGGCGGCCTTCGGTGGTGGCGGCCGCGGTCTGAAGGTGGCCCGGACGCTCGAAGAGGTCCCGGAGCTGTATGACTCCGCGGTGCGTGAGGCGGTCGCCGCCTTCGGCCGCGGCGAGTGCTTCGTCGAGCGCTACCTGGACCGCCCGCGGCACGTCGAGACCCAGTGCCTGGCCGACAAGCACGGCAACGTGGTCGTCGTCTCGACCCGTGACTGCTCGCTCCAGCGCCGCCACCAGAAGCTGGTGGAGGAGGCCCCGGCCCCGTTCCTGACCAAGGAGCAGAACCTCGAGCTGTACCGCGCCTCCAAGGCCATCCTCCAGGAGGCCGGCTACGAGGGCGCGGGCACCTGCGAGTTCCTCGTCGGCCAGGACGGCACCATCTCGTTCCTGGAGGTCAACACCCGCCTCCAGGTCGAGCACCCGGTCACCGAAGAGGTCACCGGCCTCGACCTGGTCCGGGAGATGTTCCGGATCGCCGACGGCGAAGAGCTCGGCTACGACGACCCGGCCGTCCGCGGCCACTCGTTCGAGTTCCGCATCAACGGCGAGGACCCGGGCCGCAACTTCCTCCCGGCCCCCGGCACGGTCACCACCTTCGCCGGCCCGTCCGGTCCGGGCGTCCGCCTGGACGCGGGCGTCGAGTCCGGCTCGGTCATCGGCCCCGCCTGGGACTCCCTCCTCGCCAAGCTGATCGTCACCGGCGCCAGCCGCGAGCAGGCCCTTCAGCGCGCCGCCCGTGCGCTGGCGGAGTTCACCGTCGAGGGCATGGCCACCGCCATCCCCTTCCACCGCACGGTCGTCCGGGACCCGGCGTTCGCCCCCGAACTCACCGGCTCCGCCGACCCGTTCACGGTCCACACCCGCTGGATCGAGACCGAGTTCGTCAACGAGATCCCCCCGTTCGCCGCCCCCGGCGCGGACGAGGCCGAGGCCGACACCCGCGAGACGGTCGTCGTCGAGGTCGGCGGCAAGCGCCTGGAGGTCTCGCTGCCGTCCTCGCTGGGCATGCCCCTGGCCCGGGCCGCGGTCGCCGGCGGTGCCAAGCCCAAGCGCAAGGCCGCCAAGAAGTCCGGCGGCGCCGCCTCCGGCGACGCACTCGCCTCCCCGATGCAGGGCACCATCGTCAAGGTGGCCGTCGAGGAAGGCCAGCAGGTCACCGAGGGCGAGCTGGTCGTCGTCCTGGAGGCCATGAAGATGGAGCAGCCGCTCAACGCGCACCGTTCCGGCACCATCAAGGGCCTGACCGCCGAGGTCGGCGCCGCGCTCACGTCCGGCGCCGTGATCTGCGAGATCAAGGACTGACCCGACGGCACCCCGCATGCGCACGAGGGGCCCCCGGCACCGGCCGGGGGCCCCTCGCGTCCGTTCCCGCCCGGCTACGAGTTGCCCACCACGTCCTCCGGAAAGCTCAGCGACCGGCTCATCCACTCCAGCGCGGCGGGCAGTTCGCGCCGCCAGGTGGCGAAGTTGTGGCTGCCGTGGGGGAGAACGATCGATTCCGCCTTCATCGGCGGCTTGACGGCGGCGAGGAAGGCGCGGGCCGCCGGGTAGTTCTTCTCGCCGGTACGGCTCGTGCCCACCAGGACGTTCACCTGCGGAGCGGGCAGATGCCGCAGCCGCCACATCAGGTCGTGCTCCTGGCGCCGGCGGACCCGGTCGCGCCCGTCACCGAACAGATTGCCGGTCGTGGGGTCGTTGCTGACCTTGTAGTCGGGCGAGAGGGCGGCCGCCGAGGTGTACGTACGGTCGTGCCGCATGGCGAGCTGGAGGGCGCAGCTGCCGCCCGAGGAGTAGCCCAGGACGCCCCAGCCGCCGGGGTCGTGCCCGACGCGGTAGCGGGACCTGAGCGCGTCCGGCACATCGCGGGCGAAGAACGTCTCGGCCTGCGGGCCGCCCGGTACGTCGACGCACTGGGTGTCGCGCGGCGGCGCGATGGTGGGCCGCAGCATCACGATCACGGTCGGCTGCATCTTGCCCTCCCGGATCAGCCGTCCGGCGGTCTGCGGCAGCCGCAGGTGCTGACCCAGCAGGAACGTGCCGCCGGGGTAACCGCTGAGCGCGACGACGACGGGGAACCGCTGGCGGGCGTACTGCGGCTGGAAGTACTGCGGCGGCAAATAAACATACGCCGGGTCCACCGCCCGGGTCCGCTTGCCGACGATCCGTACGGACTCGACCTTGCCCGCCAGCGCCGGATCGCCCTTCGGCAGCCCGTGCACCTTGTCCAGCCCGTCCGCCGCCGAGGGCTGCACCAGACCCTTCGACGGGTCGCCGACGGGCCCGGCCGTCCCCCCGTCGCCCCATTTGCCGACGGCGGCCGGCGCGTCGTCGTACAGCCCGAGCAACTCGTGCCAGGAGGCGTAGAACTGGAAGTTGGCGTTCACCACAAGGCCGAGCGCCGCCACGATGGTCAGCTGGGTCGCCGCGATCGAACCGAGCCGCCCCAGCAGCGCCCGCGGCCCGCGCCCCGCGAACCGCGGCCACAGCCAGAGCGTGAGCCCCACGCAGACCACGGCGGCCGCGGCCACGGCGTAGAACAGCGAGCGGCTGGTCAGTCCCATGACTCTTCCCCAGATGTCCCGCGCCGCGCCCCGCTCCCCCGGCGGCCCCTCACGGCGTATTCCCAGGCCCCCGAAACCCTCCGGAAGACCTCATTGCGCCTGGTTTGATGCCTCCTCACGACGCCACGTTGCGGCCTCACCGAGGTGTTCGCCCGCACGACCACTGGGGGATGCCGGGGCTTCACCGGGCCGCCCCTCCACGTCCACCAGATGCGCCGGATCCACCTGTGCAACGAGTCGCCGGCGAGGAACAGCTGCCCGGAGACGGTTCAATGCGCCGGCTCGTGCAGGGCGCCGCATGGCCGGCGCACTCAGGGGCATGGATGAGCGTGCATGTCGCCGGCCACCGGGGGCTGACGCGGCAAGCAGCACGGTCCCCGGGCCCCTGAGACAGCGGCCGGCCACATGGTCACGGAAGCGGGGACGGGACCGGCGGGAACGGTCCGGCGGCAGGACGCGTCCCCGCGTGGGGACAGGAGACCGTAGGCAGGACCCCACGCAGATCGCGCCGGCGCCGAGAAGCGCAGGCAGGAGGAGGCACCGAACCCGTGACCGTGGAACTCAGCTCCCTGACGGGTGTCCGCCAGGCAATCACCGTCGTGCTCCCGGTCCAGCTCCCCGACCTGCCGTCGTGGGCCGAGGGACCCTTACCGTTCGAGCTCGGCAGCCGCCGCACCGACACGCTTACCCGGCAGACGTACTTCACACCGGCTGCGGCCCGCGTCCTCTACGGCACACCGGAGCGACCCTGCCGATGGCACCGTCTCGCGGACATCTCGCACGGTGCGCTGCACCTGCACGGCATGGAACTGATGCGCACGATGACCGCCCGGCAGCGCCGGCACGCGCTGGCGGTCCTGCACTTCACCGTGGAAGGTCCGGCGCTCCTCGAAACCCTGCGGGCCATCGGGCACCGACACACAGCGGATGCCGATCCTCTCGACGGCCCCCTGGCTCCGGCCGTCCTTCTCGCCGGCGCGGCGGAACCCAGAACCGTCGAGTCGCCTTTCGCCATCGCGCGCCCGTACACCATCGCGTTCCTCACCCCCGGAGCAGAGCACACGGACGCCCTGCGGGACGACGGCCGGCTCCCCGGAACCGCCGACCGCTGGCTGTGGCACCTGGCGTCCCGGTCCACGGACACCGACTTCCCGGCAGCGCCGGAGAACCTGCCGTCCCAGACGGAGCACACGGTGCGGATATCCGCCGACTGGAGCGCGCTCGTCCTCCGCCACGGGGCGGCGTTCCTCGGGCACCGCCCCGACTGGGGCGACGGTGACTTCTACGACTTCGCTGCCTTGCACCACCGCACCATCTACCTCGACGCACTGCTGCTCGGTACCGTCCAGCGCGACCACATCGACGAACTCACCGATTCGCTCTCCGGCGTCTTCGAGGGCCCCAAGCTCGGTTCCCGTGTCGCCGTTCTGGAACGGCACATCGCGGGCTTCCGCAGCACGTACTGGCGACAGCACCTGACCGCCCACGGCCCGGCAAATGAACTGCTCCTCGCCTACCAGGCGCAGTACCGCCTGCCGACCCGCTTCGCGGAAATCCTCTCCGAGGCGGCCGACTACGCCCGGCTCGTCCAGACGCAGGACAGCCAGCAGATCGCCGGCGCCCTCGGTGTCCTCACCATCCTCGGCCTCCCCCTGGGCACAGCCCTGAGCGTCCTCCAGGTACTCGACGACCACGACCCCGGTCACCTGCTTGCCGCCTTGGGCGCTGCCGCCCTTGCCACGGCCATCGCCTTCACCAGCCGCTACGGCCGTCTCGTCCTATCGGCCCTGCGCGATCGCATCAGGAGCCTGGACGACTGACGTGGCGCGCTCAGGCCCTGCGGGCATCCAAGTGCCTTCAAAAAAGAGCAAGTTGAGAAGGATCCCTTGGTAGGGTGCAACAAAATCCGCCGAAGAGGACACGGACGACGTGACGGTCAACGAGGGCGAGTCGCTCCGGCTGTACAAGAAGGCTTTACGGTATGCCGAGTCGGACCCAGAGGTCTTTCTCGGCGCGGCGAGGAGAGCGGCGGAGTCGATCCTTTTGGATATCGCCCTACAGGAAGCAGTTGGCTCCAAGCCGACACTCGAATCGTTGTTGACGGTGCTGGCCGCCAAGGATCTGGTGCCCCCAAAGGTCGTTCTGGCCGTACGGACCATCCAGAATTACGGCAACTACGGGAGCCACGCACAGAAGAGTTCCGGCGAGGAGATTTCCGCCGAGGACGTGCAGCCGTGCCTCAACGCGCTGACACAGCTGGCGGTCTGGTACGGGCGCACGAGCAAGGCGTTGGCCGAGGACGAGGCACGACAGGGACTGGCTGCCGTTCAGCACACCACCACGAGCACGACACGCCTCGCCGATTCCTCATTGATCGTGGTCAAGGCGCTACTCCTCGGCTGCGGCTTCGAGCAGCTGCTGGCACGGCACCGTCACCGGCTGGTGCACGTCCAACTCCCCTGGTCGGACCAGCTGGTCAAAGATGTGTCGCAGCGGCTGCTGGACGTGGCGATCTACAACGAGCAACGCGTACTGCGACTCTTGGAGTCCGAGGACGACGTCAGGGACCAGGTGGTGCCCATCGGACGAGTGGGGTATTCGATGGGCGGCCGGAATTTCTATCTGCTCGCCGCACGCGCGGGCCGCTGGGGGAATACGACCGGAGCAGAATTCCTGGCCGACCCCGCCGGGGCACAGATCGCCGTGCCAAAGCACAGCGATATGTTCGACAACGTCCTGGCGGCTTTCTCGACCGATGAGGCGGGCTTGCGGGACATGGGCGTCACCATTCTCGACGTTCCGCACCATCTCGGCCTGGAGCTCTTTCACCTGAACAGGGATGTGCTGGCCGTCGGCGGACAGAATCTGCGGATGCACGCACGCGACAGCGATGACTACTTCGAACTTCTCGATTCCGAGATGCTTTCCCCGTGCGCGCGGAAAAGGTTGCGTTCGGCAGCCGCCAACGTCCTGATCGCCAATCGTTCCTGGCTCACCGAGATGAGAACCGATGCCGGTGAGCTCCACCGCGAACTGATGCGCTGCTTCCACGCCATGGGATCGGAAGCGGCCCGCCTCGAGGAAGTCGTCCAAGATCTGGTCGCCCATGCCTCCTTCCCCCAGGAATGCGGCCCCGAAGGCAGGGAACGGCTGGTACGTCACGTCCTGTTCGAGAGTTACCGGCTGGGCGAACCGTGCTAGAGCACAACTCGCCGGCGGCACGCCGGGTCCTCGTCGTCGGCAGTACCAATTTCGACATCATCGTCCAGACGGAGCGCTTTCCGGAGGAACACGAGAAACTCCGGGGCGGGACATGCTGGGCGTCACCAGGAGGCTCCGCGGCCAACACCGCCCTGGGGCTTGCCCATCACGGCTGCGCGGTGACACTGGTCTCCGCGGTGGGTGACGACGCCCTGGGACGGGTGTGCCTCGACGATCTGCGGGCCGGCGGGGTGGACACTTCGTTGACGCGTATCGCCCCGGCCACCCGGACCGGCATGGCCATCGTCTTCTCCTCGGGCGCGGGCAAAAGGATGATGACCTTCGCGGGTGCGGACCGGGACGCGGCGATCGACGCGGTCACTGCGGACGAGATACTCGCCCTGGACCATGTGCATGTCGTCGGTGACATCACTCCGCCGCTCACCCGGTTAGTGGCCCTGACCCTGCGGCTCGGCCGTTCGGTGTCGGTCGAATGGAACGGCCGGGACATGAGTTCGCTCGCCGGGCCCGCGACGCTGAACCTCATGAACGCGGACGAGATGAGGAATCTCCCCGGCGCAGCGGCGCACGACCCTGCGGTCACTGCACAGCGGTACGCCGAGGCGCTGTCGGCCGAAGTGATCGTGACCCTGGGCCCGGACGGTGCGCTATGGGCCTCCCCCGGCCGCCCTCCGCTGCTGGTCCCCACCATTCCCGTCGAACCGGTGGACCGCACCGGTGGCGGTGATGCCTTCAACGCCGGTGTGATCGCGGCGAGGCTGAGCGGCGCCCCGCCGACCGAGTGTCTGCGCCGGGGCCTCGACGCTGCCGTACACGTGATCACTAAGAGAGGAGCCCATCCGTGACCAGCTGGCTTGGCGTAGCGCTGCTTCCCAGAGCGGACCACCTGCTTTCCGCAATCCAACTGCAAGAGGAGGTCGGAGGTGAGCACCGGCTGCACCCAGCCCTGGCAGCGGACGGCAATCTCCCTCACGTCACCGTCTTCCAGGGCCCGTTCTCCGATTCCCTCGACCCGGAGACCGTGCTGGAGAAGATCGGCAGGTCCACGGCCCTGAAGGAGATCCGGCTGGCCACCGTGGGCATCGTGTACCAGCCCACAGGGTGGGTCTTCCTCTCCCTGGCGAAACCAGCGCTGCTGGTCGGCCTACAGCAGGCAGCCCTCGACGTGTTGGACTCCCACCTCGACCGCAGAGCATTCGACACGGCCAAGGACACCACACGCTTCTCGGAGAGCGAGCGTGCCAGCTTCGCCCAATACGGATACCGGTACACGGGCGACGCCTACGCACCACACATCACACTCGGACGAGCCGAGGAACGGATCGCCCAGGATGTGGTGCACACCGCGTCCGAGCGCACCTCCATTCCGACAGACTGGGTGTTCGACCGGCTCAGCGTCTATGTGATGGGGGAGCACGGTGCCCATGCGCAGACGCTGGCTGAACGGGCGCTGGACCGGACGTGAGTGAGCCCGACGCGCTGCTCGACTTGGCCGAGCAGGCCGTCGATGCGGGCATCGCCCGGCTGGCCGACGCCGGAGAAGGCTGGTCCGCCCGACGGTTCAAAGCGTCGGGAGAAGAGGTCACCGCGGCGGATCTCGAAGTCGAGGAAGTGGTCTCGGCCGTGCTGCGACGGCATTCTCCCGGCGTCCCCGTAATCGGCGAGGAGACTGCCGTCGGGACGACCCTCCCGCCCCGGTGCTGGCTGCTGGACCCCATCGACGGAACGATGAACTTCACTCGGGGCTCCCCATTCCACGCCATATCGCTGGCGTACGTCGAAGACCGCCTCCCCCGACTGGGCGTCGTCGACGCTCCAGCCCTCGGCCGCCGCTGGCACACGGGACAGCAAGGCTGCCCGCCACCCTCCGCGCCAGTGGCCCGCACCGTGGACGAAGCGGTCATCGGCCTCACCGGTACGGGTTCCGGCGACCCCCGGCGCATCGGCCTGCTCCAGAGCACGGCGTACCGGATCAGGATGCATGGGGCCATGAGCCTGGACCTCGTGGGCGTGGCCGAGGGCTGGCTGGACGCCTGCGTCTGCCTGCGCCCCAGGCCGTGGGACGTCGCTGCCGGCACCGCACTCGTCCGGAAGCGGGGCGGGGCGGTTCTGGGTGCGGGCGGCCGGGAGTTCGCCTTCGACTCCCCCGTCCTCGTCGCGGGTCACACGGCGCTGGCCCGTGCGGTCCTCCGCCTGTGGGAATCGCGGCCCGCCGAGGGCGGGTGAAGCGAGCAGCCCGCGAAGGCGCCGGGCCCGGCCGCTCCGGCCGCCGCGCGCAGCCGCCGGGCCTGAGGTGGCGGCGATCGGGCCCACGGGGCCTCGGCACCACGGCCCGGATCTCCTAGCCGCACGGAGGGAGCAGAGACCGGCTCCCTTGCCTGCCCCCTCGGCGCGCAATGGCATCCTGGAGCCACCGGGCCGCAACCGGCCGGGGCGAGGGAGGACGGCGATGGCGACCGAGACGGCAGGGCAGCGGCGGACGGCGCAGGGTCCGGTGGCGGATGCACCGGTGCGGTCGCATGACGTGCGGCCCATGCGTGCGGATGCGCGCCGCAACTACGAACGGCTGCTCACGGAGGCCCGTACGGCCTTCACCGAGCACGGCACGGACACCTCGCTGGAGGACATCGCGCGCCGCGCCGGCGTCGGCATCGGGACGCTCTACCGGCACTTCCCCAACCGGACCGCCCTGATGGGCGCGGTTTTCCAGGGCGAGGTGGACGCCCTGCTGACGCATGCCAAAAAGCTCGCCGACGCGCCGCAGCCGTGCGCCGCGCTGGTGGAGTGGCTGCGCGCGATCATCACCCACGCCAGCACCTACCGCGGGCTGTCGCGCGCGCTGATGACGGCGTCGGCGGACGACAGCTCGGGGATGGCGCGGTGCAGCGTGCCGATGCGGGAGGCCGGTGACGCACTGCTGACCCGTGCCCAGCAGGCCGGAGCCGTACGCCCCGATGTGAGCATCAGCGACCTGATGCAGCTGACCAACGGCATCGCGCTGGCCGCCGAGGAATCCCCGGACGACCCCCGGCTCGCCGACCGGCTGCTGACGCTCACCCTGAGCGGGCTGAAGGGCGAGCGGCACCACTGAGCGATGCCCGGCGGATCTTCCTGACGCCGTGGAGCGCCGCCGGAAGCCGTGGTCCGGGCACCGTCGCCGGGGCGGCGCGCCCGTTCGGCGCGCCTCCGGCTCCTGCGCTCAGCGCCGTCGTGGGGCCAGATCGGCGACCCGGCCGCCCGAGGCCTCGGACAGTGGCGTGGCCGAGCGGAGCTGTGGTCCGCCGCCCCCGCCGCCCGGCGCGTGGTTGCGCCGCTGGCCCGGCAGGGGGACGTCCCGGCGGGGGCCCCGGCGGTCTGCCGCGGCGTCCATCCCGGGCTGCCCCGGGCCGCGGCCCGCGCCCGGACCGCCGGCGACGGCGATCTGCACACCCTGGTCGGCCAGCGCCTGGAGTTCCGTGGCGGCGCGGTCGTCATGGCCCGGCGGCTCGTCCGTGACGAGCCGTGTGATCACATCCGTCGGCACGGTCTGGAACATCGTGTCGGACCCGAGCTTGGTGTGGTCGGCGAGCACCACCACCTCCCCCGCCGCCTGCACCAGCGCCCGGTCGACGCTGGCGGAGAGCATGTTGGAGGTGGACAGACCGCGCTCTGCGGTCAGTCCACTGCCCGACAGGAAGGCGCGGGAGACCCGCAGGCCCTGGAGGGACTGTTCGGCACCACTGCCGACGAGCGCATAGTTGGAGCCGCGCAGGGTGCCGCCGGTCATCACGACCTCGACGCGGTTGGCATGGGCCAACGCCTGGGCGACCAGCAGGGAGTTGGTGACGACGGTCAGGCCGGGGACGCGGGCGAGCCGGCGGGCCAGCTCCTGGGTGGTCGTTCCGGCACCGACGACAATGGCCTCGCCCTCTTCGACGAAGCCGGCCGCGAGATCGGCAATGGCCGTTTTCTCCGCGGTCGCTAGATGGGATTTCTGTGGGAATCCGGATTCGCGAGTAAAGCCTCCCGGCAGGACCGCACCGCCGTGTCGGCGGTCGAGCAGTCCCTCTGCCTCCAGCGCCCGCACGTCCCGCCGTACGGTTACTTCGGAGGTCTGGACGACGCGGGCGAGCTCCCGGAGCGATACGGCTCCATTGGCGCGCACCATTTCAAGGATCAATTGGCGACGTTCTGCAGCGAACACGAAACTGACAGTAACGCCAACGACCGTCTGTTTTCAGCAGGTTGCACCAATTAACGGAAGTTGTACGCACCGCGGAGCGTGACGTGGTATGCGGTATGCATATGTCGTGCGGATGTCGAACTGCCGGGCGGCGCGACCCGCTTGCCCCCTGGTCAGCCGCCCTGCACGGCCCGTACGGCGGCGGCCCGGCCGGGCGGACCGGCCCCCCGCGGATGCAGGGACGTTTCATCCCAAGTGCTCACCGCTGGCACAAAGATTTCAATCGGCCGGCCGCTGCCGTGCGTTTATCGCCTCATTGCCGGCTACTCGCCGGCCGTCTTGCGGATGTGCAGCTGACGGGCGACCTCGGCGATCGATCCGGACAGCGACGGGTAGACCGTGAAGGTATTGGCCATCTGCTCGACGGTCAGATTGTTGTCGACCGCGATCGAGATGGGATGGATCAGCTCACTGGCGCGCGGGGAGACGACCACACCGCCGACGACGATGCCCGTACCGGGGCGGCAGAGCAGCTTCACGAAGCCGTCGCGGATGCCCTGCATCTTGGCGCGCGGGTTGCGCAGCAGCGGGAGCTTCACGACCAGCGCGTCGATCTTGCCGCTGTCGACGTCGGCCTGGGAGTAGCCGACGGTGGCGATCTCCGGGTCGGTGAAGACGTTCGCGGAGACCGTCTTGAGGTTCAGCGGCGTGACCGCGTCGCCGAGGAAGTGGTACATCGCGATCCGGCCCTGCATCGCGGCGACGGACGCCAGCGCGAAGACGCCGGTGCAGTCGCCGGCCGCGTACACGCCCTGGGCGGAGGTGCGGGAGACCTTGTCGGTCCAGATGTGGCCGGAGTCCTTGAGCTTGACGCCGGCCGCTTCCAGGCCGATCCCCTCGGTGTTGGGGATGGAGCCGACGGCCATCAGACAGTGCGTGCCGGAGATCGTGCGGCCGTCGGCCAGGGTGACCTCGACGCGGTCGCCGACCCGTTTGGCGGACTGGGCCCGGGAGCGCGCCATCACGTTCATGCCGCGGCGGCGGAAGACGTCCTCCAGGACGGCGGCGGCGTCCGGGTCCTCGCCCGGCAGCACCCGGTCACGGGAGGAGACGAGGGTGACGCGGGAGCCGAGCGCCTGGTAGGCACCGGCGAACTCGGCACCGGTGACACCGGAACCGACCACGATCAGCTCTTCGGGCAGCTCGTCGAGGTCGTAGACCTGCGTCCAGTTCAGGATCCGCTCGCCGTCGGGGAGCGCGTCCGGGATCTCACGGGGGTGCGCGCCGGTGGCGATCAGCACCGCGTCCGCGATCAGGCCCTCGGTGGTGCCGTCGGCGGCTGTGACCGTCACCTTGCGGGAGCCGTCCGGCGCCTGGCCCGGCTCCAGCCGGCCGCGGCCGCGCATGACCCGGCCGCCGGCCCGGGTCACGGACGCGGTGATGTCATGCGACTGGGCGAGCGCGAGACGCTTGACCCGTCGGTTGACCTTGCCCAGGTCGACGCCGACGACCCGGGCGGGCCGGTCGATGTGCGGCGTGTCGTCCTCGACGATGATGCCGAGCTCTTCGTACGACGAATCGAAGGTGGTCATCACCTCGGCCGTGGCGATAAGAGTCTTCGACGGCACGCAGTCGGTGAGCACCGACGCCCCGCCCAGACCGTCGCAGTCGACGACGGTCACCTCCGCGCCGAGAGAGGCGGCCACCAGGGCCGCTTCGTATCCGCCGGGTCCGCCACCGATGATCACGATCCGAGTCACGTACTCCATTCTCCCGCACGCCCGTACGTCCCTCTCGCCCGGGGGCGGTCTGCGCCCCTTGCGGGCAACCGGGCGCGCCCTGCCAGGCCTCTTGTCCGGACCTCGGGTCCCACGAGCCCGACGGGCAACCTCCCGTACCCTCGGAACCATGTCGCTCTACGCCGCGTACGCCGGCAACCTCGACGCGCGGCTGATGTCCCGCCGCGCACCGCACTCACCGCTGCGCGGCACCGGCTGGCTGGACGGCTGGCGGCTCACCTTCGGCGGCGAGCAGATGGGCTGGGAAGGCGCCCTGGCGACGGTCGTGGAGGACCCGGCCTCCCAGCTCTTCGTCGCGCTCTACGACATCGCGCCCATGGACGAGGAGTCCATGGACCGCTGGGAGGGCGTCGGCCTGGAGATATACCGCCGGATGCGGGTGCGGGTGCACACCCTCGACGGCGACGAGACGGCGTGGATCTATGTCCTCAACGGTTACGAGGGCGGCCTGCCGTCGGCCCGCTACCTGGGCGAGATCGCGGACGCCGCGGAATCGGCGGGCGCACCGCACGACTATGTGATGGAACTGCGCAAGCGGCCCTGCTGACGGGCGGCGGGCGGACGGCCGCGGCGGGCACACCGCCGTAGGGGTGCGCCGTAGGGGTACGCCGTACGGGTGCCGCGACGCGCCCGGGGCGACACTTTCGGCAGAAGCCACAAGACAACGATCCCAGGACCGTGAGCAGTGACATCTACGCGCGTAGGGGAATACCGGCTACCCTCGTCCGCGTGAACGCATCTGTTACCCCGGACATCGCGCGCGACCCGCAGGGTGCCGCCGCCGACGCCGCCGCCCGTCTGCGCGAGCTGACCGGCGCCGAGACCCATGACGTCGCCCTGGTGATGGGCTCCGGCTGGGCGCCGGCCGCCGAGGCCCTGGGCGCGCCCGAGCACGAATTCCCCGTCACCGAGCTGCCCGGCTTCCCGGCGCCGGCCGTCGCCGGACACGGCGGCACGATCCGCTCGTACCGGGTCGGCGAGAAGCGGGCCCTGGTCTTCCTGGGCCGTACGCACTACTACGAGGGCCGTGGTGTCGCCGCGGTCGCGCACGGCGTCCGTACCGCCGCGGCGGCCGGCTGCAAGACCATCGTGCTCACCAACGGGTGCGGCGGTCTGCGCGAGGGCATGCGCCCCGGCCAGCCGGTCCTCATCAGCGACCACCTCAACCTGACCGCCACCTCCCCGATCGTCGGCGCGAACTTCGTCGACCTGACGGACCTGTACTCGCCGCGGCTGCGCGCGCTGTGCAAGGAGGTCGACCCCAGCCTGGAGGAGGGCGTCTACGCCCAGTTCCCCGGCCCGCACTACGAGACCCCGGCCGAGATCAAGATGATCCGGACGCTGGGCGCCGACCTGGTCGGTATGTCCACGGTCCTGGAGGCCATCGCGGCGCGCGAGGCCGGCGCCGAGGTGCTCGGTCTGTCCCTGGTGACGAACCTCGCCGCCGGCATGACGGGCGAGCCGCTCAACCACGAAGAGGTGCTCCAGGCCGGCCGCGACTCCGCGACCCGGATGGGCAGCCTGCTCGCCCAGGTGCTCGGCAAGCTCTGAGGCCGTCACGGCGTCAGGCGCCATGACGTCATGGAGTCACGCGCCGCGACGTCATGGAGTCAGGCGTCGTCACGACCTCACCGCGTCATGAGGTCATGGAGTCATGACGTCATGGAGTCAGGCGTCACGGCGTTGCGGCGTCACGGCGTCACGGCGTCACGGCGTTGCGGCGTCACGGCGTCACGGCGTTGCGGCGTTGCGGCGTCACGGCGTCGAGCACCGCACGACGACGGAGGACGGCCGCGGCGGGTGTGCGACACCCGCCGGGCCGCCCCGCCGCCGTCACCACCGCAGCGGCCCCGCCGCCCGGCCGCCGGCCGCTCCCGCCGCGCTACACCGCCGTCCCCCGCGCTGCCATCCAGTGGCATTGGCCGGTTCTGCGGCTCCCCTCCCCCGCGTAATGGGTAGGCGTGACGAGCCGAGAGGGGCCCTCCCCCGCAGCTGTCCCCAGCGCGCCCCCACCCGCATCCACCGTCAGGAGCATCACGTGGCTACCGATCCCGCGGAGCTGATCAACCGGGCCAAGGCATGGCTGGCCGAGGACCCCGACCCGGAGACCCGGGACGAGCTGTCCAAGCTCATCGAAGCCGCCGACGACGGCGAGATCGCCGCGGAGCTGGCCGCCCGGTTCGCCGGCACCCTCCAGTTCGGCACCGCCGGGCTGCGCGGTGAGCTGGGCGCGGGCCCGATGCGGATGAACCGCTCCGTGGTCATCCGGGCGGCGGCCGGTCTCGCCGCGTACCTCAAGGCGCAGGGCGACGGTGCCGGCCTGGTCGTCGTCGGCTACGACGCCCGCCACAAGAGCGCCGACTTCGCCCGCGACACGGCGGCCGTGATGGTCGGCGCGGGCCTGCGCGCCGCGGTCCTGCCGCGCCCGCTGCCCACCCCGGTCCTGGCCTTCGCGATAAGGCATCTGGGCGCGGTGGCCGGTGTCGAGGTCACCGCCAGCCACAACCCGCCGCGCGACAACGGCTACAAGGTCTATCTGGGCGACGGCTCGCAGATCGTGCCGCCCGCCGACGGCGAGATCGCCGCCGAGATCGCCGCGGTCGGCCCGCTGGCCGGCGTACCGCGCCCCGAGGCCGGCTGGGAAACCCTCGACGAGACGGTCCTGGACGCCTATCTGGCGCGTACGGACGCGGTGCTGACCCCCGGCTCCCGCCGGGACACGAAGGTCGTCTACACGCCGATGCACGGCGTCGGCCGGGACACCCTCGTCGCCGCCTTCGCACGGGCCGGGTTCCCGGCCCCGACGGTCGTCGCGGAACAGGCCGAGCCGGACCCGGACTTCCCGACGGTCGCCTTCCCCAACCCGGAGGAGCCGGGCGCGATGGATCTCGCGTTCGCCGCCGCCCGCGAACGGGGCGCTTCCGGCGTCGACGTCGACATCGTCATCGCCAACGACCCCGACGCGGACCGCTGCGCCGTCGCCGTCCCCGACCCCGGCACGCCGGACGGCTGGCGGATGCTGCGCGGCGACGAGGTCGGCGCACTGCTCGCGGCCCATCTGGTCAGCAAGCGCGCCACCGGCACGTTCGCGACGACCATCGTCTCCTCCCAGCTGATGTCCCGTATTGCGGCCGCCTCCTCGCTCCCGTACGAGGAGACGCTGACCGGCTTCAAGTGGCTGGCGCGGGTGGACGGCCTGCGGTACGCCTTCGAGGAGGCGCTCGGCTACTGCGTCGACCCGGAGGGCGTCCGCGACAAGGACGGCATCACCGCGGCGCTGCTGATCACCGAGCTGGCCGCGGAGCTCAAGCGGGACGGGCGCACCCTCACCGACCTGCTCGACGACCTCGCGGTGGAGTTCGGGCTGCACGCCACCGATCAGCTCTCGGTCCGCGTGGAGGATCTGTCGCTGATCGCCGACGCCATGCGCACCCTGCGCGCGCAGCCGCCGGCCGCGCTGGCGGGTCTGACCGTGGCCCGGGCCGACGACCTGGACCGGGGTACGGAGACGCTGCCGCCGACCGACGGGCTGCGCTACTACCTGTCCGGTTCGCCGGAGGCCGGCATCGAGGCCGCCCGTGTGGTGGTCCGGCCCAGCGGCACCGAGCCCAAGCTCAAGTGCTACCTGGAGGTCGTGGTCCCGGTGGCCGCACCCGAGGCGCTCCCGGAGGCCCGGACGAAGGCCGCCGCGACACTGGCGTCGATCAAGCGGGATCTGTCGGCGGCGGCGGGGATCTGAACGGCTGACGGCTGACGGGCGGCCGGACGGCTGACGGTTGACGGGCGGCTGAACGGCTGCACGGCTGCACGGCGGTCGGACGCATCGCACGCGTCGGCCGGACGCCTGAACGGCTGACGGGCGGCTGAACGGCGGCCGGATGTATTGCACGCGTCGGGCTGGCACGTACTGCACGCGTCGGGCTGGCACGTACTGCACGTGCCGGCCCGACGTGCTGCCCCGCCGGCCCCGACGTACCGCTCACGCCGACCCGGCGCCCTACACCCGCCCCCCGAAACCGACGCACTACACCCGCCCACCCCCCGAAGGGGGGTGGGCGGCGGGGAAACAACAACACCGGGGTGGGCGGCGGGGAAACAACAACACCGGGGTGGGCGGCGGGGAAACAACAACACCCAGGGGCGGCGGGGAAACAACCCAGGGGCGCCCCACTTCCCGTACTGCCGGCGCCCCGGCGCACTGTCTACAGCGCCACCATCACGGCCGCACCTTCTACAGCGCCACCATCACGGCCAGCCCGACCGCACCCACCACGATCGGCGCGACGATCGCGTACGCCCAGCGCACCACCGGCTCGCCCTGGGCGCTCTCGCGGTCCGCGGCGCGCTCCTTGAGTTCGCGGAGCTCTTCGAGGGCCTGGTCGGCCACGGCGCGCGGTGCCGGGCCGGGCTCCACCTGCGGTCCGAAGCGGGGCCCGGAGATGGCGCCGCGGCGCGCCTGCCGGCTGGCCTTCTTGCGCTGCCGCAGCGACACCGGGATGGCCCACAGCTGGTAGGTGCCGGCGGCGGTGACCGCCTCGGTGGAGAACGCCGCCCGCAGCGTCTCCACGGCGCCCCACGGCAGCGTGATCGTACGGAACGGATTGCGTACCGTCAGCCGGTCCTCGCCCGCCCTGACCAGCGGCCGCAGGGTGTAGGCGATCACCAGGGGGACCCCGAGGAGCAGCGCGAACACCGCCATCAGCTTGGTCTGCGTGACGCCCTGGAGCAACGCGTCGCCGCCGAGCCAGCCTCCGAGCAGGAGGAGCAGGACGCCGCCCGCGAGGGCCGCGGGCGAGCGGTAGCTGCGCTCCGCGTACTGCTGCTGGGGCGGGGTGGAACGGTCCTGGCTCGTCATGTCGCCGATTCTGCCTGACCGTCCGCATGCCGGACATTGCGTTACGGCATCATTCGGGAGCCGTGCCCCGTGCCCTTCCGGCCCCGGGTACGGTCGCGTTCGGCGCCGCCACCGGGCAGTTGGCCCTTCTGTGTCCTCCGGCGCGCTCCCGCACGCTCCATTCCGGCCGGATTCGGACCGCTGAAGGGGATGACATGGCGCTACGCGCGTAGATATGCTCCCCTCGTGACCATGCCCATCACTGTTCCCGCATACGGCAAGGAAGCCGCGGGGCGTCTGGCGTCAATGGCGGACGTGACCGCCGACGACGGTGCGCTGCGCCGCTTCCTCCACGGCCTCCCCGGCGTCGACGCGGTCGGCCTCGAGGCCCGCGCCGCCACCCTCGGCACCCGCTCGATCAAGACGACGGCGAAGGCGTACGCCATCGATCTCGCCATCTCGATGATCGACCTGACGACCCTCGAAGGCGCGGACACCCCGGGCAAGGTCCGGGCGCTGTGCGCCAAGGGCGTCCACCCGGACCCCACGGACCGCACCGCCCCCAAGGTCGCGGCGATCTGCGTCTACCCGGACATGGTCGCGACGGCCAAGGAGGCGCTCGGCGACTCCGGTATCCACGTCGCGTCCGTGGCCACGGCCTTCCCGGCCGGCCGGGTCGCGCTGCCGGTCAAGCTCGCCGACACGCGTGACGCGGTCGCGGCCGGCGCCGACGAGATCGACATGGTGATCGACCGGGGCGCCTTCCTCTCCGGCCGCTACATGGACGTCTTCGAGGAGATCAAGGCCGTCAAGGAGGCCTGCGCGCGGCCCGATGGCAGCGCCGCCCACCTCAAGGTCATCTTCGAGACCGGCGAGCTCCAGACGTACGACAACGTCCGCCGGGTCTCCTGGCTCGCGATGCTCGCGGGCGCCGACTTCATCAAGACCTCGACCGGCAAGGTCGCCGTCAACGCCACGCCGCCGGTCACCCTCCTCATGCTGGAGGCGGTCCGTGACTTCCACGCCACGACCGGCGTCCAGGTCGGTGTGAAGCCGGCCGGCGGTATCCGTACCACCAAGGACGCGATCAAGTACCTGGTGATGGTCAACGAGACCCTCGGCGAGCCCTGGCTGACCGCCGACTGGTTCCGCTTCGGCGCCTCCAGCCTCCTGAACGACCTGCTGATGCAGCGCCAGAAGCTCAGCACCGGCCGCTACTCCGGCCCCGACTACGTCACGGTGGACTGAGGCTCCCATGACCTTCGATTACGCACCCGCACCCGAATCCCGCGCGGTCGTCGACATCGCGCCGTCCTACGGCCTGTTCATCGACGGCGAGTTCGCCCCGGCCTCCGACGGCAAGGTCTTCAAGACCGTCTCCCCGTCCTCCGAGGAGGCCCTCTCGGAGGTCGCCCAGGCGAGCGCCGAGGACGTCGACCGCGCCGTGAAGGCCGCCCGTAAGGCCTTCGAGAAGTGGTCCGCGCTGCCCGGCGCCGAGCGGGCGAAGTACCTCTTCCGGATCGCCCGGATCATCCAGGAGCGCTCGCGCGAGCTGGCCGTGCTGGAGTCGCTCGACAACGGCAAGCCGCTCCGCGAGTCCCGCGACGCCGACCTGCCGCTGGTCGCCGCGCACTTCTTCTACTACGCGGGCTGGGCCGACAAGCTCGACCACGCGGGGTACGGCGCGAACCCCCGCCCCCTGGGCGTCGCCGGCCAGGTCATCCCCTGGAACTTCCCGCTGCTCATGCTCGCGTGGAAGATCGCCCCGGCGCTGGCGACCGGCAACACGGTCGTCCTCAAGCCCGCCGAGACGACCCCGCTGTCCGCCCTGTTCTTCGCGGACATCTGCCGCCAGGCGGGCCTGCCCAAGGGCGTCGTCAACATCCTCACCGGCGACGGCTCCACGGGCGCCTCGCTGGTCGGGCACCCCGACATCAACAAGGTGGCCTTCACGGGTTCCACCGAGGTCGGCAAGGCCATCGCCCGTACGGTCGCCGGCACCGACAAGAAGGTGACCCTCGAACTGGGCGGCAAGGCGGCCAACATCGTCTTCGACGACGCGCCGCTCGACCAGGCCGTCGAGGGCATCGTCAACGGGATCTTCTTCAACCAGGGCCATGTCTGCTGCGCGGGCTCGCGCCTGCTGGTCCAGGAGTCGGTCCAGGACGAGCTGCTGGACGCCCTCAAGCGCCGGATGCAGACCCTGCGCGTGGGCGACCCGCTCGACAAGAACACCGACATCGGCGCCATCAACTCCGCCGAGCAGCTGGCCCGGATCACCGCGCTGGCCGACGCGGGCGAGGCCGAGGGCGCCGAGCGCTGGGCGCCGTCCTGCGAGCTCCCCACCTCCGGCTACTGGTTCGCCCCGACGCTGTTCACCGGCGTCACCCAGGCGCACCGCATCGCCCGTGAGGAGATCTTCGGCCCGGTGCTGTCCGTGCTGACCTTCCGCACCCCCGCGGAGGCCGTGGAGAAGGCCAACAACACCCCCTACGGGCTCTCCGCCGGCATCTGGACGGAGAAGGGCTCGCGGATGCTGTGGATGGCGAACAAGCTGCGCGCGGGCATCATCTGGTCCAACACGTTCAACAAGTTCGACCCGGCCTCGCCCTTCGGCGGCTACAAGGAGTCGGGCTACGGCCGCGAGGGCGGCCGGCACGGTCTGGAGGCGTACCTCGCCCCGTCGAGCCCGAAGGGCGAGCACTGATGAACACTGTTGACCGCTTGAGTGTGCTCAAGACCTACAAGCTGTACGTCGGGGGCAAGTTCCCCCGGTCCGAGAGCGGGCGGGTGTACGAGGTGACCGACTCCAAGGGCACATGGCTCGCCAACGCGCCGCTGGCCTCCCGCAAGGACGCCCGCGACGCGGTGGTCGCCGCCCGTAAGGCGTTCGGCGGCTGGTCGGGCGCCACGGCCTACAACCGCGGGCAGATCCTCTACCGCGTCGCCGAGATGCTGGAGGGCCGCCGCGACCAGTTCACCGCGGAGGTAGCCACCGCCGAGGGGCTGTCGAAGGCGAAGGCCGCGGCGCAGGTGGACGCGGCGATCGACCGCTGGGTCTGGTACGCGGGCTGGTCCGACAAGGTCGCCCAGATCGCCGGCGGCGCCAACCCGGTGGCCGGTCCGTACTTCAACCTCTCCTCCCCCGAGCCGACCGGCGTGGTCGCGGTCCTGGCTCCCCAGGACTCGTCGTTCCTCGGCCTGGTCTCGGTGATCGCCCCGGCGATCGTCACCGGCAACACGGTGGTCGTGGCGGCCGCCGAGGGCGCCCCGCTGCCCGCCCTCTCGCTGGCCGAGGTGCTCGCCACGTCCGACCTCCCGGGCGGCGTGGTCAACATCCTCTCGGGCCGTACCGCGGAGCTGGGCGCCCCACTCGCCGCCCACCAGGACGTCAACGCCCTCGATCTCGCGGGCGCCGGCGAGGAGTTGGCGACGGAGCTGGAGAAGGCCGCGGCCGACAACCTCAAGCGGGTGCTCCGCCCGGCGGCGGTCAACTGGACCGCCGACCCCGGCACCGGCCGTCTGCTGGGCTTCCTGGAGACGAAGACGGTGTGGCATCCGATGGGTGTTTAGGGCTGCTCTGGCGGCCTTATGACGTGCCGTCACCAATGCCCTTGCGGGGCCTCGCCTGAAGGCGGGGCCCCGCACTGCTGCCCGAGCCTTTCACTACCATTGGCTTGACCGCACGACGACAACATTTCGGGGGAGATCCGTGTCGGAGCAATTCAGCGCTGCCCAGGAAGCGCTGCACAAATTCGCCAAGAGCGCCGACCAGCGGGCCGAGAAGATGCGGGCGATCCGCAGCAAGCTCGCCTCGCATGAGCTCAACAAGGAGGCCTTCGGGAAGCTCCCGGAGTCCGATGAGCTCTACCAGGCCTACGACGAGCAGAGCGAGCACTGCCTGGACACGCTCGACTCTGCGGCCACGCTGGAAGAGAAGATCAGCGAGGGCGTCACCGAGACGGCACGTGCCTATCAGTCCGACGAGGACGAGACTGCCGCGTCGATGCGGCAGATCCACCAGGGCGGGCCGGGGAGCACCCGATGAGCGGGCCGGTGTCGGGGGCGCTGGGCGCCTATAACAAGGTCAACGACTGGATGAGCGGTTTCGACTCCGCCGTTGACAGCATCATGCGTCCGCTCGTCGAACCGCTCGCCGAGCACCTGGAGGCGGTCACCGGCGATGACGAGGGCATCCAGGAAGCCGCCAAGCTCTGGCGCGACCAGGCAGCCGAGCTACGCGACCTGATCGCCGATCAGCGGCGTGACCGTGCGGACCTCGCCCACGAGTGGACCGGCGAGGCCGCCGAGGCGTTCCAGGGGCACCTCGCCGAGCTGGAAACCGCCCTGGAGGCGGAAGCCGAGGACATGGACGCCGTGGCCGACGTCCTGGAGCAGGCCGGCGCGCAGGCGAAGATGGCCGAGCAGGTCGTCGAGACGCTCATCCGTGAGCTGATCGAATGGGCCCTCATCGAACTCGCCGTGGCCCTGGCCACCTCGATCGTCACGGCCGGCATCTCGGCCGCTGCTGCCGCGGCAGCAGCGGTGGCCGAGGCCAGTTTCGTGTCGGCGCGTATCGCCAGGGTGCTGGCCGAACTGGCAAAGGAGCTCAAGGCCTTCGTCAACATCATCAAGCTGCTGAAAAAAGCCAAGAAGATGTCGAAGGTCAAGAAGCTCAAGCCCTGGACCTGGAAGCACCTCAAGGACCCGGTCGAAGCCGAGAAGTTCGCGAAGGCGCTGGCCGCCAAGAAGGCGTTGAAGGTCATCAAGACGCCGATGAAGGGGGCCGTGGAGCTGGGAATGGGCGGCCTCGGCTTCTCCGGGGATCCGACCCAGGCGGTCTCCCCCATCGTCCAGCACGAGGCCGACGAACTCGACGACGCGCTGAGCGGCAAGGGGTCCCACGACAGTGGCGGCAGCGGCGGTCACGGCAGCCCCCACCTGCCGCCTGCGTCCGACTTCGAAGCGCAGCCCGTCGCGCAGGACCCACTCAGCCGCTACCGCGAACCGGCGGTCAGCGGCCACCAGAACCCACCGGTGACGGGACTCCCCACCGACCCGGCACCGGTCGCGCAGGACCCACTCAGCCGCTACCGCGAACCGGCCGTTGAGGAGAATCCCGGAGTGACCACCATGCCGGCGGCGGCCCGGACGACCGCGCCCCGCGATCCCGACAACCCGTTCGGCTGAGCCGCACACCGGACGAGAGGAGCGGCACCGGATGAAGCCGTTTTACCGCGACTGTTTTCCCCCTTTCCTCCAGCCAGGGGAAAGGCTGATCATCGCCTCGGACTACTGCCACAATGCGGCGCTGCCCTTCGTCCCTGCCGGGCTGCGCACCCCGCGCACCCCGTCCCCTCTCGAACCGCGGGTACGGGGCGCGCTGGGGAACGCTCTGGGCAAGGTGACGAAGCCGCTGGGCCCGGCGATCAACAACCGGCTGGCGAACAATCCCGTGACGCGGGCCGTCAGCGGGTCCGCCGACAACAGCGCGCCGCGGCCCGTCGGCGGAGCGGGCGAAAACGTCGCCACTTATGCCGCCGGAGACTTCGGCGACAACTACGGAAGGCGGCCGGACCGCGATCTCAGCGAGGCGGTGTTCGAAGTTCAGGAGACGATCGAGGACGCCGTGTCCGACGCCGTCGAGCACATGATGTACGGCAAGCCCATGGAGGGCGGCTGGTCGAGCATGGCCGGGCGTTTCCTGGTCGATCTGACGAACGCGGGCGACGAGCCCAGATTCCAGGCGCTGACCGACCGCCGGCTGATCGTGCTCGTGAACCGCAACAAGAGCTGGCTGGACGGCACGCCGAAGTGTGATCTCGGGGTGGCGGTGCCCCGTACGAACATCGCCCGGGTCACCGCGCATTCGAAGGCCGTCACCAAGGGGCGGTTCGACGTCACCTTCGTCGACGGTTCGTGGATCGCCCTGGGCAGTCTGCACCGCGAGAATATGGAGGGCGTTGTCGCCGCCTTCCACCAAGGCGTCTGATTCACATGTTCCAGGGGAGCTGACCGCGTGCCGAAGATGGACCATGCAACGCCCTGCCGCCAGTTCCTCCACCCTGGCGAAGTACTACGGGAGGCCCGGGACTACCACGAGTACCCGGATCTCCCGCTCGTGCCCGCTCATCTTCGGGCGCCCCGCAAGCGGCCGCCGCGCGCAAAGGGTCTCCTGGGGAAGCTGAGCGACATCCTCGACAAGGCGTCGCAGCCGTCCGGCGGTGCGGCCGCCAGTCGACCGTCCGACAGCCGCCTGCTCAACAACAGGCTGATCGACAACCGGATGACGCGCGCGGCCGGAAATGTCGCGGAAAACCTGAACGAGGCCCAGGAGAACATCGAGGACGCCCTCGACGACGCCGCGAACCGCGCGCTGTTCGGCAAGACCATGGAGGGCAGCTGGACCAGCATGGCCGGCCGGTTCCATGCCCAGGTCACCAACGCGGGCGGCGAGCCCCGGCACCAGGCGCTCACCGACCGTCGGCTGTTCGTGCTGACGGATCAGGCCACCGGGTGGCGGGAGCGGGAGCCGGAGCTGGAAGTCGCCGTCCAGATCCAGCTGTCGAACATCGCGGAGCTGCGGCCCCGTCCGCGTATGACGTTCCCCCGCGGCCGCTTCGACCTGGTCTTCGTCGACGGCTCGTGGCTGGCGCTGTGCTGTTCGTTCCAGGAGGACATGGAGGCCATGGTCACGGCCTTCCACGGGCGCTGACCCCGGACGGCAAGGCGGCGGGGCGGCGGGCGCGACCGGTCCCGGCGGCTGAGGGCCGCCGGGACAGCGCCCGGCCCCCTGGTTCTCAGCCGGGCAGCGCCCGCCGCACCGGCCTCACCCCGGCAGCACCCTCGTCAGCGTCCCCACCAGCGGCAGGTCCTTGAGCGCGCCGCCGTCCGAGAGGGCCCCGGTCACCAGCGTGGTGCCCACCGGCTTGAAGTCGGCGATCTGGGTGCTGACGGCGTTGGCGAGCGGGTCGACCGGGGTGTTGGCCAAGGGGTTCACCTGGAGGTTCTTGACCGGACCGAGGCCGCCGCCGAGGGAGTTCACGAGCGCGCCGGTCAGTGCCGAGGCGGTGGCACCGGTGTCGCTGCTGCGTTCCGGGGCGGCCTTGGGGGCGGCGGCCGCCGTTGCCGCACCGCCCGCCGCGATCGCGGCGCCGGCCGCGGAGATGACCAGCCCGGCCCGCAGCAATGTGCGCGGAATACGGCTGGGCTTGGGACGTGCATGGGAGGGCATGTGCCACCTGCCTGTGGATCGAAGCGGTCGAAGTGCTGTGCGAGCGAGAGCAGTCGGGTAATCGATTGACTGCGTAGCGTAGTTGAGGCGGGGATGGCCGATCCACCTCGCGCGCCAGGGGTACCCCACACGGCCCCATACGCGACAATGGGTGCCCGTGAGCTCCCACTCGTGCACCCCGCCGTCCGCCCCCATGCGCTCGACGCCTCCGCCACGCTCGGCTTCTCCCCCACTCTCGGCCTCGTTCGAGCGGGGGGACCCCCATGAGCGGAGGGACCCCCATGAGCGGGGGGGCGCCCCCGCCCGGGTCATCCTGCTGACCGGCCCCTCGGGCTCCGGCAAGACGTCCCTGGCCGCGCGCAGCGGACTGCCCGTCCTCCGTCTCGACGACTTCTACAAGGAGGGGACGGACCCGACGCTGCCGCAACTGCCCGACGGCGGCGGCGCCGACTGGGACGCGCCGCTGTCCTGGGACGCCGGAGCCGCGGTCGCCGCCATCGATGCGCTGTGCCGTACGGGGCGTACGGACGTTCCGGTCTACGACATCGGGGCCAGCGCCCGGGTCGGCGCGTCGGGGCTCGACCTCGGCGGCGCCCCGCTGTTCATCGCGGAGGGTGTCTTCGCCGCCGATGTCATCGCGGAGTGCCGTGCGGCGGGACTGCTGGCCGACGCGCTGTGTCTGCGCGGCCGCCCCACCACCACGTTCCGCCGCCGGCTGGCACGGGATCTGCGCGAGGGCCGCAAGTCGGCCCTCTATCTCGTACGGCGGGGCCTGCGGCTGCTGCGCAACGAGCGGTCGATCGTCGCCCGGCACACCGCGCTGGGCGCACACCCCTGCGCCAAGCCGGAGGCGCTGGCGCGGATATCGGCGGCGCGGGCGACGGACGGGCAGGGCGCGGCCGTACGTTCCTGACGGGCGGTCCGGCCGCGGCCGCACGTTCCTGATGGGCGGTTCCGGCCCCGGCCACGCTCAAGACCGCGCCGGCGCATACGAAGAAGCGGGTTCGGGCAGACCCCCCGGCCGCCCGAACCCGCTTCCTCTTCCCCTGTACGCCCCCGTACTTTCCCCCGCATCCCCCGATACGTCCGACTTGAGCGGATTGCTCCGTTGCTGCCGGTTCCCCCGTATCCCCTTTTCCCCTCGGGCGTTTCCCCCGGTTCTCCCTCGGGCCCCCCGGCCCTCGGGCTCCCCCGATCCTTCAGGCCACCAGCTCGCCGAAGGACTCCTCCTGGTCACGGCCGAAGCTGAGGACCTCGTCCTCGCGCAGCCGGCGCAGGGCGCGCCAGATGCTCGACTTCACCGTGCCGACACTGATGCCGAGAATGTCCGCGATCTCCGGGTCCGTACGGCCTTCGTAGTAACGCAGCACCAGCATCGTGCGCTGCGTCTCGGGCAGCCGGACCAGCGCCTGCCACAGCACGGCGCGCAGCTCGGTGCCGCGCATCGCGTCCACGTCGCCCGCCGTCTCCGGCAGCTCCTCGGTCGGGTACTCGTTCAGCTTGCGCCGACGCCAGGCGCTGATGTGCAGATTGGTCATGGTGCGGCGCAGATAGCCGCCGAGCGCCGCCTTGTCACTGATCCGGTCCCACGCCCGGTAGGTCGAGAACAGCGCACTCTGGAGCAGGTCCTCGGCCTCGTAGCGGTCACCGGTCAGGTGGTAGGCGGTGGCGTACAGGGAGGACCGGCGCTCCTGGACGTAGGCGGTGAAGGCCGCTTCGGCCTCCGCCGTCTCCGCCGGGGAACGCCGTTCCCCCGTGGCCTCCCCGTACTCCGCTCCCCCGTTGCTTCCCCCGTGGGCGGCGTTGCCCCCGTGCCCCCGGTTTTCCCCGTCGGCCCCGTCGAGCGTGACCGTCGTGGCGTCGATGGCCACCATGTACGGCGGCCGCTGACGCCCGATGCCGCGAGCGCACCCCCTACTTCCCCCGAAGGAGGTGCCCCCGCCGACACCGGACTTCTCGCTGGTCCTGACGACGTCGTGGAGTCGCGTGATAACTGCGCTGGAAGTGGTGCCGTGCAGTGTGTTCATCTCGCGCCCCCCGTCGTAGAGCCCAGCTCGTTCGGTGTGTTCGGGTGTTGATCTCTCCCGATGCCCCAAAGACTGCCAACCCAGTTTCATCGCGTTGTCCGCCGACTGTCACAGGCCTGTCACAGGGGTCGCTGCGGCGCGTCGCGGGGGTCCCGGGCGTGCGGGCCTTGTGTACGAGAGCGGCACTGGTCGATCTCCCGGCGTCCCATGGGCCAGAATGGCTGACGTGCCTTTCCTGTTGCTGATCGAGGACGACGACGCCATCCGCACGGCCCTCGAACTCTCGCTGTCCCGCCAAGGTCACCGTGTGG
Organism: Streptomyces sp. MCA2; assembly: GCF_023544705.1. Classification (NCBI taxonomy): domain Bacteria; kingdom Bacillati; phylum Actinomycetota; class Actinomycetes; order Kitasatosporales; family Streptomycetaceae; genus Streptomyces; species Streptomyces sp. MCA2. Next base: position 92,436 of record NZ_JAMJFM010000026.1, on the reverse strand, counting down.
TGACCGCGGCGACGGGCGAGGACGGCCTGAAACTGCTGCGTGAGCAGCGCCCGGACCTGATCGTGCTGGATGTGATGCTGCCGGGCATCGACGGTTTCGAGGTGTGCCGGCGGATCAGGCGTACGGACCAGCTGCCCATCATCCTGCTCACCGCGCGTAACGATGACATCGACGTCGTGGTGGGGCTGGAGTCCGGAGCCGACGACTATGTCGTCAAGCCGGTGCAGGGAAGGGTGCTGGACGCCCGGATCCGGGCCGTGCTGCGCCGTGGCGAGCGGGAGTCCAGCGATTCGGCGACGTTCGGCTCGCTGGTGATCGACCGGTCGGCGATGACGGTCACCAAGAACGGCGAGGATCTGCAACTGACACCGACCGAGCTGCGGTTGCTGCTGGAGCTGAGCCGCCGGCCCGGTCAGGCGCTGTCCCGGCAGCAGTTGCTGCGGCTGGTGTGGGAGCACGACTACCTCGGCGACTCGCGCCTGGTGGACGCGTGTGTGCAGCGGCTGCGCGCGAAGGTGGAGGACGTACCGTCCTCCCCGACCCTGATCCGTACGGTCCGTGGCGTCGGCTACCGGCTGGACTCCCCGCAGTGAGGGAGCGTGCCACGGGCGGCGCGACGACGGATGACGGCCCCGGCGGCGGTACCGGGAGCGCCGGGGCGCCCGCGGCCGGCCGGCGGGTGCTGCGGATGCTGGGGCGCGCGTCGGGGCTGCTGCGCTGGACGAGTCTGCGGCTGCGGCTGGTCGTGGTCTTCGCGCTGGTGGCGCTGACCGCGGCGGTCTCCGCGTCCGGCATCGCGTACTGGCTCAACCGCAACACCGTTCTGGACCGCACACAGAACGCCGTCCTCAAGGATTTCCGCAAGTCGCTGGAGGACAGTACGCGGTCGCTGCCGCTGCGTCCGCGGTGCACCGAACTCCAGGACGCGGCGCGGCAGATGGCGGGCGGGCCGCAGAACTACGCGGTGCTGCTGATCGGCGTGGACCGTGAGGGCAAGGACTGCGCGGCCACCACGCACAAGGACATGCTGACGCTCAAGAACGTGCCGACGTCGCTGCGCAGCGCGGTCGACGAGGTGCGTCCGGTCGACGATTCCAACCGCTACTCGCACCATCTCTACTGGCAGCGCAAGCAGGTCGGGGACAGCCCCTACCTCGTCGCCGGGGCGAAGGTGATCGGCGGCGGGCCCACCGGCTACATGATGAAGTCGCTGGCCACCGAGCGGCAGGACCTCAACTCGCTGGCCTGGTCGCTGGGCATCGCGACCGCGCTCGCGCTGGTCGGCTCGGCGCTGCTGGCGCAGGCTGCGGCGACGACGGTGCTGCGGCCCGTACAGCGGCTGGGCCATGCGGCGCGGCAGCTCGGCGAGGGGCGTCTGGACACCCGGCTGCGGGTGACCGGCACGGATGAACTCGCCGACCTCTCCCGGACGTTCAACCGCACGGCGGAGCGTCTGGAGCAGCGGGTCGAGGAGCTGAGCGGGCGCGAGGCGGCGTCCCGGCGGTTCGTCGCCGATATGTCGCACGAGCTGCGGACGCCGCTGACCGCGATCACCGCGGTCTCCGAGGTGCTGGAGGAGGAGGCCGACTCCCTCGACCCGATGATCGCGCCCGCGGTGCAGCTGGTGGTCAGCGAGACCCGGCGGCTGAACGACCTCGTGGAGAACCTGATGGAGGTCACCCGCTTCGACGCGGGCACGGCCCGGCTGGTGCTGGACGAGGTCGATGTCGCCGACCAGGTGACCGCCTGTATCGACGCACGGGCCTGGCTGGACGCGGTCGAGCTGGACGCGGACCGCGGCACGGTGGCCCGGCTGGACCCGCGGCGGCTGGACGTCATCCTGGCGAACCTGATCGGCAACGCCCTCAAGCACGGCGGCTCGCCGGTGCGGGTCTCGGTCCGTACCGAAGGCGTGGCGGGCGACGACGCGGGCGGCGGGACGGGCAGCACGGCCGTCGGCGGCGGGGCGGGCGCTCCGGCCGGGCCCGAGGCGGACGGCGGACCGGCCGGCGGTGCCGGGGACGGCGGTCCGGAGCGGTCCGGACGGACGGCGGACACGGAGCGATCCGGGTGGACGGCGGACGCGGAGCAGTCCGGGTGGGCGGAGGACGCGGAGCGGCCGGGGAGCGGGACGCTGGTGATCCGCGTACGCGACCACGGCCCCGGCATCCCCGAAGAGGTCCTCCCGCATGTCTTCGACCGCTTCTACAAGGCGAGCGCCTCCCGGCCGCGGTCGGAGGGCAGCGGTCTGGGCCTGTCGATCGCGCTGGAGAACGCACATATCCACGGCGGGGAGATCACCGCGGCCAATCTCCCCGAGGGCGGCGCGGTCTTCACCCTGCGGCTGCCGATGGACGCTTCCCCGCTGGCGGGCGGCGACCGGAGGGACGGCGGCCCGGAGGGCCCGGCCGGCGAGGGCACGGAGGGCGGGCGATGAGGTCCAGCAGGCGGATAGGACGGCGCGGCGCCGCCGTGGCGGCGCTCGCGCTCGCCGTCGCGGGCTGCGGGATCCGGGGCACGTCCGTACCTGTCGACGCGGGCGGCGCGCCCTCACGGGTGAGCTGCAAGGCCCCGGGGAACGAGTCGTCGCCGAGCCCGTCCGGTGACGGGACACGGTCCGTCGTGTATCTGGTGTGCGGCTCGGCGCTGGCCCAGGTGGAGCGGGCCGTGCCGCCGTCCGAGGCCGACGGCCCACGGCTGCCGGCCGCCCGTGCGCTGCTCGGCGAGCTCCAGCGCAAGCCGTCGCCGGACGAGGAGAAGGCCGGTTTCAGCAGCGCGCTGCCGCAGGACCTGAAGGTCTCCGGGCCCCGCGCGGGCGACCGGTCGGACGCACTGCGGCTGAGCATCCGGCCCGACGACCTGCCGTCGTTCGCGCTGGCGCAGCTGGTGTGCACCTACGGCGCGAGCCCGGCGCTGGGCCGTGGGCATGCGGCGGTGCTGGGCGGGCCCGGCGACGATACGGCGCACCGTTACGACTGCTCGGCGGATGTGCTGGCCAACCCGGACATCGCGGAGAACGCCGGGTGGGGGGACCCGTTGTCGCAGGAGTCGCATGAGTCGCAGGAGTCGGAAGAGGAGTGAGACCGGGCGCCACGGCGGGGGTGAAAGGGGACGGGCCAAGACGGGCGCAATTGGGCGGAACCGAGGCCCCCGCTCCCGGCGTCCTGGGCTGTGTGCAGCGTCATGGCCCCGGCACCACAGCCGCCCCCCGCATGCGCGTCACCGGACTTCTGCTCCTCGTGGCGCATCTATCGATCGTCGGCTGGCTGACGCTTCGCCCCCGTACGGTGCCGTGGGTACCCGCCGCGAATCTCGAACCACTGGCGACGATCCAGGCCGAGCTGGCGCGCGGCCCGTCGTGGGACGTCATACAGCATCTGGGCGGATCGGTGCTGCTGCTGGCACCTCTGGGCGTGCTGCTGCCCCTCTCGGCAGGCCGACTGAACGTTTCGCCGCTGGTGTCCCTGACCCGTACCGCCTTCGCCGGAGCGATGATCGCGCTGGCCATCGAGCTGCTTCAGACAGGGGTGCCCGGCCGGGTCCCCGACGTCGACTCGGTGCTGCTCGGCACCCTCGGGGTGGCCGTGGTGCACCTTGCGGTCGTTCCCGGGGCGCGGTGCCGGCTGCGCCGCCGGTACGGGCATCTCGGGGACACGACCCCGAGAATCCCCAGGGTTGAACTGGCCCCGCAGACTGACGTTCTCTCCGGCAGCCGGACCTACCTTTGAGACATCGGGGCAAACGCCCCACCGAGTCGAAAAGGAGCCGTCCTCATGGCCGCCGCACTGGTCCGCCCCCGCAATAACCGAATGATCGCCGGAGTGTGCGCGGGCCTGGCCCGTCGCTTCGGTACGACCCCGACGACGATGCGCGTGCTCTTCGTGGTCTCGTGTCTGCTTCCCGGCCCGCAGTTCCTGCTCTATCTGGCGCTGTGGATACTCCTCCCCTCCGAGGAGAAGGCCACCGGCGCCGCCGCCTGGTGACCCACCCGGCGGGCCGGCGGCCGACGGCCCGGCGCGCACCGCTGACCCGGTCGGCCCGACGCGCCCCGCTGACCCGACGCACCGGCGCGCCCCGCCGACCGGCTCCCGGCTCCCGGCTCCCGGCTCCCGGCTCCCGGCTCCCGGCCGCACATGACGATGCCCCGGCCGTACGCGCAAGGGCGTACGGCCGGGGCACGGCGCAGTGGGCGTCCGGTGGGACGGGCCGCGTCAGCCGCCGAGGAGGCTGCCGGGCTGGAGGCCGCCCAGCAGCTTGTTGCCGTGGGAGTTCAGCTTGGTCTTGACGTCGTTGCCGGCCGGCTTGGACTTGGTGAGCCCGGAGACGGTCTTGGCGGCGTCCTTCACCGGCAGGCTCTTCAGCACCCCGGTGGTGTCGGAGCCGGCGGCCGCCGGGGCCGCGCTGGCGACGCCCGCAGCGGTGACGACGAAAGCGGCACCGAGCGCGACGGTACCGAGAGTCTTGATGGTTCCCTGCTTCATCGAATTACGTCCTCGTGATGGGGGTTTGACCGGCGAATCAACCTAGCGAGGCCGAAACCGGCGCCGCAAACAGCCACGAGGAAAGAAAAAACGGCCGGTGGACATTCCACCGGCCGTTGCGCTATAGGCTCGCACTACTGCTCACACAGAGTCAGAACCACTGCTCAGCGGGGCAGCTGCACCCTGCGGACGGAACAGCCACTCGGCCCGCAGTTCCGCGTAACCCGGCTTGATGACGTCATTGATCATCGCCAGACGTTCATCGAAAGGAATGAACGCTGATTTCATCGCATTGACTGTAAACCACTGCATGTCATCGAGCGTGTATCGGAATGTCTTGACCAGGTGCTCGAATTCCCGGGACATGTTCGTGCCGCTCATCAGCCGGTTGTCGGTATTGACCGTGAGCCGGAACTGAAGTCGGCGCAGCAGGCCGATGGGGTGCTCCGCGTAGGAGGGGGCGGCACCGGTCTGGAGGTTGGAGGTCGGGCACATCTCCAGCGGGATGCGCTTGTCCCGGACGTACGAGGCGAGCCGGCCGAGCTTGACCGAGCCGTCGTCGGCGACCTCGATGTCGTCGATGATCCGGACGCCGTGGCCGAGGCGGTCGGCGCCGCACCACTGGAGGGCCTGCCAGATGGACGGCAGGCCGAAGGCCTCACCGGCGTGAATGGTGAAGTGGTTGTTCTCCCGCTTGAGGTACTCGAACGCGTCGAGGTGGCGGGTGGGCGGGTAACCGGCCTCCGCGCCCGCGATGTCGAAGCCGACGACGCCGGTGTCCCGGTAGCGGTTGGCGAGTTCGGCGATCTCCAGGGCGCGGGCGGCGTGCCGCATGGCGGTCAGCAGGGCGCCGACGCGGATGCGGTGGCCCCTCTCGCGGGCCCGCCGCTCGCCCTCGCGGAAGCCCTCGTTGACCGCCTCGACGACCTCTTCGAGGGTCAGGCCCTGTTCGAGGTGCTGCTCGGGCGCGTACCTGACCTCGGCATAGACCACACCGTCGGCGGCCAGGTCCTCGGCGCACTCGGCGGCCACCCGGGCCAGTGCGTCGCGGGTCTGCATGACGGCGCAGGTGTGCGCGAAGGTCTCCAGGTAGCGCTCGAGCGAGCCGGAGTCGGCGGCCTCACGGAACCAGATCCCGAGCTTTTCCGGGTCGGCTTCGGGCAGTCCCTCGTAGCCGTTCTCGCGGGCCAGCTCGACGACGGTGGCGGGGCGCAGGCCGCCGTCGAGGTGGTCGTGGAGCAGCACCTTGGGGGCACGGCGGATCTGTTCACTGGTCGGGAGTGTGGTGGTCTCGCTCGTCATTTCGGCACTCTAGCCCCTACGCGCGTAGATCTCATCGAACGATACGTAACAGTGACCCGTCCATGGGGTGGCGGGCAGGCCGCCGTCTGCCATCGTTCTGGTCATGGCTCAGCAAGCACTGCCGGTGCGCGAGGCCCGGCTGGGAAAACCGCTGGGAACGGCCGGCAAGGAAGGCACGCGCGAGGCGCTCCGGTGGCGGAGCGGTAGCGGCCGGGGCGCCGGCCGGGAGGTGAGCGGGGTCGCGCTTTTACTGCCCGGGGGCGGACCGACCGGGGTGCGGCGGCCGTCGCCGGTGGCGGCGCTGGCGGTGCGTCCGCTGGCGGTCCGGCTGGCGAAGGCGGGACGGCCTGAGGGCCTGACGGCCCATGTCGTGCGCTACCGGTGCAGCGGCTGGAACGGTCCCGACGCGCATCCGGCACGGGATGCCACCTGGGCCCTGGACGAGGTGGTCCGCCGTTACGGCGATGTCCCGGTCTGCCTCGTCGGCACGGGCATGGGAGCCCGCGCCGCCCTGCACGCAGCAGGCCACCCCGCCGTCAACTCCGTACTGGCACTGGCCCCTTGGCTGCCCGACCCCGGCGAGAACGACGGGCGGCCCGATCCGGTGAAACAGCTCATCGGCCGGCAGGTCCTGCTCGTCCACGGCACCAACGACGAACGCACCGACCCCGATCTGTCCTACCGCTATGCCGAGCGGGCCAAGAAGATCAACCGCGACACCTGCCGCTTCGAGGTGCACTCCGACGGCCACTCGCTCCACCAGCACCGCGCCGAAGTCCTCGCCCTGGCGGCCGACTTCATGCTCGGCTCCCTGTTCGCCCGGGGCTACTCCAGACCCGTGAAGGACGCCCTGGCAGCGCCACCACCGCTGGGCCTGCGGATGCCGCTGGCCGCGGGCTTCGGGGCGTCACTGCGGCACTGAGCGGCGTCCGCCCCTGGACCGCGCCCGTCACCTGGGCAACAACCTCCCCCGCCGGCTCAGCAGGAACTTCTTGAACTCGGCGACCGGGGGTGTGTCCGGGTGGCCGTCCAGCCAGGCGACGCCGATCTCGCGGACCGCGCGCGGCGCCGTCACGGTCAGCTCGGCGACCCCGGGTCGCGGCACGGCGGGCGGCGGGAGCAGCGCGACGCCCAGGCCGGCCGCGACCAGCCCGCGCAGCGTCTCGGCCTCCTCCCCCTCGAAGGCGATGCGCGGGGTGAAGCCCGCCTCGGCGCACAGCGCGTCGGTGATCCGGCGCAGCCCGTAGCCGGGTTCGAGGGTGACGAACAGCTCGCCCGCGGCCTCCGCGAGCCGGACCCGCTTGCGCCCGGCCAGCGGATGGTCGTCCGGGACGACCAGGCGCAGCTTCTGTTCGTCGAGCCGGCGGGCGACCAGGTCGGGATAGTCGGGGACCGGGGAGGTCAGACACAGGTCGAGGTCGCCGGCGCGCAGACGTTCGATCATCGCCTCGCCGTAGTTCTGGACGAGCTGGAAGCGGACGCGCGGGTGGTCGGCGCGGAAGCTGCGGATCAGGCCGGGCACGGTCTCCGAGCCGAGCGTGTGCAGAAAGCCGAACGCCACCTTCCCCGCGGCCGGGTCGACATCGGCCCGTACGGACTCCGTCGCCCGCTCCAGATCCGTCAACGCCCGCTCGGTGGAGGCGAGGAACGCGCGGCCGGCCGGGGTGAGGGAGAGCGTGCGGCCGTGCCGGGCGAAGAGGGCGACGCCGAGGTCGTCCTCCAGGCGGACGAGGGCGCGGCTGAGCGTCGGCTGCGGCATCCCGAGCTCCTGCGCGGCGCGGGTGACGTGTTCGTGCCGGGCGACGGCGGTGAACTGGGCGAGCCGCGGGGCGAGGATCACCGCCCAGGAGTCGACGCCGAGCTCGGCCGCCTCCCCCACTTCCGCGCCAACGGGCCTCGACCCGGCAATGTCTTTTCTGTTGCGACCTTGCAACAGGGGCCCTTGCAACCTGCGGTCATGTGTCACAGCATCGATTATGGCGTTTCCATGCATTGGACGCATGAAACTGCGCGGCCTACCTTCGAAACATGCCTCCCGCTGATACCGGGGCGTCCGTCACCGACCGTGCGGCCGCCTCTCCTCTGTCGTCCACCGACTCCCCTTCCTCCGCCTCCTCCGCCGCGCCCGACCCCGAGTCGGCCAAGCTGCGGCCGGGCGGCCCCGGCTACCGCCGGATGAGCTTCGCCCTCTTCGCCGCCGGAGTGGCGACCTTCGCGCTCCTGTACTCCACGCAGGCGCTGCTGCCCGCGATCTCCGGTGACCTCGGGGTCAGCCCGGACCAGGCGAGCTGGACCGTGTCCGCGGCCACCTTCGGCCTGGCCCTCGGCGTGATCCCGCTGAGCGCGGTCTCCGAGCGCTTCGGCCGGCGCACGCTGATGACGCTGTCGCTCTCGGTCGCCGCGCTGATCGCGATGCTGGTGCCGTTCGCCCCGTCGCTCGGCGCGCTGATCGCGCTGCGCGGCATCCAGGGTGTGGCGCTGGCCGGACTGCCGGCGTCGGCGATGGCCTTCCTGGCCGAGGAGGTACGCGCCAAGGCGCTGGTGGCGGCCATCGGGCTGTTCGTGGCGGGCAACAGCATCGGCGGGATGTCCGGCCGGATCGTGACCGGCTGGGTCGCCCAGGCCTGGGGCTGGCGGGCCGCGCTGGCCGCGGTGGGTGTGCTGGCCGTGGTCTGCGCGGTGACGTTCCGGCTGCTGGTCCCCAAGGCCCGGCACTTCGCGCCCCGTTCGGTGGGCCCGCGAGCCCTGGCCCGTACGCTCGGCAACCACCTCGCCGACCCTCTGCTCCGCCGTCTCTACGCCATCGGCGGCCTGTTCATGACGGTCTTCGGCGCGGTCTACACGGTCATCGGCTACCGCCTGGTCTCCGAGCCGTTCAACCTCCCGCAGGGCATTGTCGGTTCGATCTTCGTGGTCTACCTGGTCGGTACGGTCTCCTCGGCCGCGGCCGGCCAGCTGGTCGCCCGTACGGGCCGCCGCGGCGCCCTCTACCTGGCCGTCGGCACCACCTCCACGGGCCTGCTGCTCTCCCTCGCCGACTCCGTCGCCGCGGTGCTGGCGGGCCTCATCCTGATCACCGCGGGCTTCTTCGCGGGCCATGCGGTCGCCTCGTCCGCGGTCAGCCGCACCGCCAAGACGGCCCGCGCCCAGGCGTCGGCGCTGTACCAGTGCGCGTACTACGTCGGCAGCAGCCTGGGCGGCGCCCTGGGCGCCGCCGCCTTCCACGCCGTCGGCTGGGAGGGGACCGTCCTCCTCGGCCTCGCCGCGATGGTCGGCGCCGCCTCGATCACCCTCTACGCCACCCGCAAGGCCGTGGCCGAGCGCCGCCTCCTCCATCTGGAGAAGGCCGCGTAGCCTCCCTCAGTCCGAAGGGCCCGCTCCACCACCTGTCCTGGTGGGGCGGGCCCTTCGTCCGTGTGCGGCGGGTGATCATGGGCCCACGGACCCTTTCACCCCTACGAGCCGCGTCATCAGCGGCTTCCGGCCGTGGGCGCAGGTCAGGCGATACGTTCCCGCACCACCGGAGTGGCGGCGAAGGCCGCGTCCTCGGGGCCGACCAGGACGCCGCCGTCCAGGGCCTCCAGGGCGTAGGGGAACTTCTCGGGGGTGTCGGTGTGCAGGGTCAGCAGGGGCTGGCCGGCGGTGACGGTGTCGCCGGGCTTGGCGTGGAGTTCGACGCCCGCGCCGGCCTGGACCGGGTCCTCCTTGCGGGCGCGGCCGGCGCCCAGGCGCCAGGCGGCGAGGCCGACGGCGTAGGCGTCGAGGGTGGTGAGGGTGCCGGAGGAGGCGGCGGTGACGACGTGCTGTTCGCGGGCCACGGGGAGGGCCGCGTCGGGGTCGCCGCCCTGCGCGGCGATCATGCGGCGCCAGTGGTCCATGGCGGAGCCGTCGGCCAGGGCCTTGGCCGGGTCGGCGTCCTCGAGGCCGGCCGCGTCGAGCATCTCGCGGGCCAGCGCCAGGGTCAGCTCGACGACGTCCTGGGGGCCGCCGCCGGCCAGCACCTCGACGGATTCGCGGACTTCGAGGGCGTTGCCGGCGGTCCGGCCGAGCGGGGTGGCCATGTCGGTGAGCAGGGCGACCGTCTTGACGCCGTGGTCGGTACCCAACTCGACCATCGTGGAGGCCAGTTCGCGGGCGTTGTCGAGGTCCTTCATGAAGGCGCCGGAGCCGACCTTGACGTCCAGGACGAGGGAGCCGGTGCCCTCGGCGATCTTCTTGGACATGATGGAGGAGGCGATCAGGGGGATGGACTCGACGGTGCCGGTGACATCGCGGAGCGCGTAGAGCTTCTTGTCGGCGGGGGCGAGGCCGTCACCGGCGGCGCAGATGACGGAGCCGACCTCGCGCAGCACGTTCAGCATCTCGGCGTTGGAGAGCGTCGCGCGCCAGCCGGGGATCGCTTCGAGCTTGTCGAGGGTGCCGCCGGTGTGGCCCAGGCCGCGGCCGGAGAGCTGCGGGACGGCCGCGCCGCAGGCGGCGACGAGCGGGGCGAGCGGGAGGGTGATCTTGTCGCCGACGCCGCCGGTGGAGTGCTTGTCGGCGGTGGGGCGCGGCAGGGACGAGAAGTCCATGCGCTCACCGGAGTTGATCATCGCCGCCGTCCAGCGGGCGATCTCCGTGCGGTTCATGCCGTTGAGGAAGATGGCCATCGCCAGGGACGACATCTGCTCATGGGCGACCTCGCCACGGGTGTAGGCGTCGATGACCCAGTCGATCTGATCGGGGGTCAGCACGCCGCGGTCGCGCTTGGTGCGGATGACGGAGATGACGTCCATGGAGGTTCCTTTCGAACGGGTAGGTCCCGTTCTACACGCATAGACACGAGGGTGGCCAGACCGGACGGGGTCCGGCCACCCCTCGTGCGTCAGGGAGCCAGATGGCCGGGCCCGAACGCGTCCGGCAGCAGCTCGGTCAGTGGGCGGATGCCCGCTGCCGTGTCCACCAGCAGGTCCGGGCCGCCGTGTTCGTACAGGAGTTGGCGGCAGCGGCCGCAGGGGACGAGCAGGTCGCCGGTGCGGTCGACGCAGGTGAAGGCGGTCAGGCGGGGGGTCGGGCCGTCCTGGGAACGGCCCGTGAAGAGGGCCGAGACCAGGGCGCATTCGGCGCAGAGGGCCAGGCCGTACGAGGCGTTCTCGACGTTGCAGCCGGTGAGGGTGCGGCCGTCGTCCACGAGGGCGGCGGCGCCGACGGGGTAGCCGGAATAAGGGGCGTAGGCCCGGGACATCGCGTCCCGGGCCTGCGCGCGCAGTGCGGTCCAGTCGACCGGCACCGGTGGTGTCATGCGCCTTGTCCTCGGCGGTAGGGCCTGCCGTTCGCCTTCGGCGGCCGCAGCCGCTGGGAGAAGAGGGCGAGGACGAGCAGGGTGGCGATGTACGGGCTCGCCTCGACCAGTTCCAGGGGAACGGTGTCGGCCAGGAAGTACCACCCTATGAGGACGGCGGCGGCAACAGCCGACACCGCGGCCTGGGCGCGCTTGGCGGCGCGCAGCCGGAGCAAGGCGAGCACCGCGAGGAGCGCGGCCAGGCCCAGCAGCAGCGCGTGGACGGTCGGGCCGCCGCTGCGCAGCTGCATGGCGTCCATGAAGCCGAACAGGCCCGCGCCCATCGCGACGCCGCCCGGCCGCCAGTTGCCGAAGATCATCGTGGCGAGACCGATGTAGCCGCGGCCGCCGGTCTGGCCGTCCTGGTAGAAGTGCACCCCGATGGAGAGGAAGGCACCGCCGAGGCCGGCCAGGGCTCCGGAGACCAGCACCGCCGCGTACTTGTACGAGTAGACGTTGACGCCCAGGGTCTCGGCCGAGATGGGGGCCTCGCCGCAGGAGCGCAGCCGCAGGCCGAACGAGGAGCGCCAGAGTGCGTAGAAGGTGCCGATGAACAGGCCGATGGTGAGCAGGGTCAGCCAGGAGACGTTGGTGACCGCGGCGCCGAGGATGCCGGCGACGTCGGAGACCAGGAACCAGTGGTGGCCCTCCAGGGAGTTCAGCCAGTCCGACAGGCCGGGGACGGTGAACGTCGGCATGTCGGGCATCGGCGGGGACTGCTTGTCGTTGCCGCCGGCCGCCATGGCCGCGCTGCCCTCCTGGCCGAACCACAGGGTGGCCAGGTACTGGGTGGCACCGAGCGCCAGGATGTTGACCGCGACACCGGAGACGATGTGGTCGACGCCGAAGGTCACGGTGGCGACGGCGTGGATGAGGCCGCCGAGCGCGCCGCCGAGGATGCCGGCCGCGGCCGCCGCCCAGGGGCCGTGCTGCCAGCCGACCCAGCCGGCCGCGAACGAGCCGAGCATCATCATGCCTTCGAGGCCGATGTTGACCACGCCGGCCCGCTCGGACCACAGTCCGCCCAGACCCGCCAGGCCGATCGGTACGGCGGCGCTCAGCGCGGCGCCGAACTGGCCGGTGGAGGTGAGGTCCCCGGCGCCGGTGACGGCCCGGAGGGCGGAGACGGCGACCAGGCCGACGGCGATGATCAGCAGGATCCAGGGGTAGGTCAGCTTGCGCCGGCCGCCCCTTCCTGGGACCGCGAGCTTGGTCGCGGACTTGAGGTCCGTACTCACGCCGACACCTCCGGGTTGTCGCTCTTGCCGGGCTTGTCGGCGTTTGTCGTGCGGGACAGGGCGGCCAGCTCCTCGCCGACCTTGCGCTGCTGGAGGTTCAGCCCGTAGCGGCGCACGATCTCGTAGGCGATGACCACGCACAGGACGATGACGCCCTGGATGACGCCGACGATTTCCTGGGCGTAGCCCTCGAACTCCAGCCGCGAGCCGGTGCGGTCGAGGAACGCCCACAGCAGGGCGCCGAAGGCCATGCCGACGGGGTGGTTGCGGCCGAGCAGCGCGATGGCGATACCGGTGAAGCCGATACCGGCCGGGAAGTCCGTGCCGTACTGGAAGGACTCGCCGAGCAGGGTGGGCATGCCGACCAGGCCGGCCGCCGCGCCCGACAGCAGCATGCTGCTGACGACCATGCGCTTGACGCTGACGCCGCTGGCCTCGGCGGCCGACTCGGAGGCGCCCACGGCGCGCAGGTCGAAGCCGAAGCGGGTGCGGTTGATGCCGAACCAGTACAGCGCACCGGCCAGCACCGCGATCACCACGAAGCCGAGGACCGGCTTGGGGTGGGTCGGGAAGGAGAAGAAGTGGCTGGATTCCGGGAGGAACTTGGTGTGCAGGAGGTTGCCGTCCTTGATGGCGAGGCGGCCGTCCTGGAGGAAGTACCCGATGATCGAGGCGGCGATCGCGTTCAGCATGATCGTGGTGATCACTTCGCTGACGCCGCGGGTGGTCTTCAGCAGACCGGCGATGCCCGACCAGACCGCGCCCACCAGCATCGCGATGACGATGAGCAGGATGATCTGGATCGCGCCGGGGAGGGCGATGGCCCCGCCGACCGCGGCGGCCGCGAAGGCCGCCAGACGGTACTGGCCGTCGACGCCGATGTTGAAGAGGTTCATCCGGAAGCCGATGGCGACCGCCAGTGCCGAAAGGTAGTACGGCACCGCCTTGTTGATGATCCAGACCTGGCTGTCGCTGTAGTGGCCGTAGTCGGCCATGATCCCGTAGGCCCGGAACGGGTTCTCGCCCGACGCCAGGAAGACCAGGGACGAGATCACGATCGCGGCGACGATGGCCAGGACGGGCGCGGCGATCGCGAGGATCACCTTGTCCCGGGTGGCGCTCTTGGCGATGGCTTCCACGGTGGGGTTCTTGGCGGGGTTCGTGGTGGAGGTGCTCACTTCTGCTCACCGTCCTGCTCGCCGGCGCCGTCCGGCGTACTGTCGTCCGCCGCGGTCGCGTCCGCGGCGGTGAGGTGGCCGCTGGCGGCACCGGTCATGGCGGAGCCCAACTCCTCCGGGGTGATGACGGCGGGGTCCGCGTCCGCGACCAGCCGGCCCCGGTACATCACCCGCAGGGTGTCGGACAGGCCGATCAGCTCGTCCAGGTCGGCGGAGATCAGCAGCACCGCCAGGCCCTCGCGGCGCGCCTCGCGGATCTGTTCCCAGATCTGCGCCTGCGCGCCGACGTCGACGCCGCGGGTGGGGTGGGCGGCGATCAGCAGCTTGGGCCGGTGGCTCATCTCGCGGCCGACGATCAGCTTCTGCTGGTTGCCGCCGGAGAGCGAGGACGCGGTGACCTCGATGCCGGGGGTGCGCACGTCGTACTCGGCGACGATGCGCTCGGTGTCCTTGCGGGCGCCGGGGATGTCGAGGAGCTTGCCCTTGCTGTTGGGGCGCTCGGTGACGTGGCCGAGGATGCGGTTCTCCCACAGCGGGGCTTCCAGCAGCAGGCCGTGGCGGTGGCGGTCCTCGGGGATGTAGCCGATGCCGCCCTCGCGCCGGGCGCGGGTGGAGGCCCCGGACAGGTCGGTGCCGTCCAGGGTGACGGTGCCGTGGTCGGGGGTGCGGGTGCCCATGACGGCTTCGACGAGTTCGGCCTGGCCGTTGCCCTCGACACCGGCGACGCCCAGCACCTCGCCCTTGTGGATGGTGAAGGAGATGCCGTCCAGGACGGTGCGGACCACGCCGTCGGAGTCGGTCGCGGAGAGGTGCAGATCGCGGACGCGCAGCATCTCCTCGTCCGTGACGGTCGATTCACGGGTCTCCGGGGACGGCAGTTCGCTGCCGACCATCAGCTCCGCCAGTTGCTTGGACGTGGTCTCGGACGGGACGACCGAGGCCACGGTGGTGCCGCGCCGGATGACGGTGATGTCGTCGGCGACCGAGAGCACCTCGCCCAGCTTGTGCGAGATGAAGATGACGGTCAGGCCCTCGGACTTGAGCTCGCGCAGGTTGTCGAAGAGCGCGTCGACCTCCTGCGGGACCAGCACGGCGGTCGGCTCGTCGAGGATGAGGGTGCGGGCGCCGCGGTAGAGGACCTTGAGGATCTCCACCCGCTGGCGGTCGGCGACACCGAGGTCCTCGACCAGGACGTCCGGCCGGATGCCCAGCCCGTACGCGTCCGAGAGCTCCTTTATCTTCGCGCGGGCGCCGCCGGCGATGCCGTGCAGCTTCTCCGCGCCGAGGACGGTGTTCTCCAGGACGGTGAGGTTGTCGGCGAGCATGAAGTGCTGGTGCACCATGCCGATGCCGCGGGCGATGGCGTCGCCCGGGGTGTGCAGGGTGACCTGCTCGCCGTCGAGCTCGATGGTGCCCTCGTCCGGCTTCTGCATGCCGTAGAGGATCTTCATCAGGGTGGACTTGCCGGCACCGTTCTCGCCGCACAGGGCGTGGACGGTGCCGCGGCGCACGGTGAGATGGATGTCGTGGTTGGCCACGACACCGGGGAACCTTTTGGTGATTCCGCGGAGTTCAACAGCAGGGGCGTCCGGGCCGGCCGGGCCGCTGCTCGTGGATGCTGCGTTGATGGCGCACTCCCCTCGGGGATGAAGGAGCGGAAAGGACGTAAGAAAAGCGGGGAAGGGGACCGGAAAGGCCGGTCACAAGGGGGACGTGGCGCGCGTCCCCGGGGGCCTGCATTTCGGCGGCCCGGGGCGGCGGTGGTCCCTGGCTACGGCGTCTCCTTGACCTTCACCTTGCCCTCGATGATCTTCTTCCGGGCCGCGTCGATCTGCGGCTGGATGTCCTTGATGAAGCCGCCCGAGGTGGCGAGCGAGACACCGCTGTGCTTGAGGTCGTAGGCGTGGATGCCGGTCAGCGGCTTGTGGTCCTCGACGCTCTTGATCAGGTCGAAGACCGCCACGTCGACGTTCTTCACCACCGAGGTGAGGATGCGGTTCTTGTAGCGGGCCAGACCGGGCTGCTGGTACTGGTCGGAGTCGACCCCGATCGCCCAGGCGCCCTTGACCTTGCTGACCGCCTCGATCGTTCCGGCGCCCGACTGCCCGGCCGCCGTGTAGATCACGTCGGTACCGCTGTCGAGCATGCCGTCGGCCTTGGCCTTGGCGGCGGCCGGGTCGTTGAAGCCCTTGTCGTTGTTCGGGTAGAGGTACTGCGAGGTGACCTTGGCCTTCGGGTCGGTGTCGCGGACCCCCTGCTCGAAGCCGGCCTGGAACTTCTGGATCAGTGCGTTGTTCACGCCACCGATGAAGCCCACCTTGTGGGTCTTGCTCTTCAGCGCGGCCGCGACGCCGGCCAGGTACGAGCCCTCGTGCTCGGCGAAGACCATCGCGTCGACGTTCTTGCCCTCCGGCACGGCGTCCACGACACCGAAGGTGGTGTCGGGGAAGTCCTTGGCGACGTTCTGCACGGACTGGCTGTAGGCGAAGCCGACGCCGATGACCGGGTTGTAGCCGGCCTCGGCGAAGGAGGTGAGCCGCTGTTCGCGGTCCGCCTCGGTCTCGCCGTTCTTGGCGGTGAGCATCTTGACGTCGACGCCCAGCTCCTTCTTCGCGTTCTCCACACCGCGGGCGGCCGCTTCGTTGAACGAGTGGTCGTCCCGGCCGCCGATGTCGAAGGCCAGCCCGACCCCCGCGTGTTTGGTGCGATTGGCCTCGGCAAAGCTCTGACCGCACGCGGTGGCGGTGAGCGCGAGGCCCGCGGTGGCGGTGGCCGCGGCGGCAATCCTGATGACCCGACGCACGGGGCCTTCCCTTCGCTCTAAGCGCCCCCATTGGCGCTGGCTTGTCGGGAGATTAACGCGCGTAGACCTGGCGCAAAACCCTCCACTGCGTGGACGTTATCGATTCGAGGCGTAGGGCACCTGGAGGAAACACAGCCGGGCGATATGCGAAGCCCGTCCCGGCAAGCTGCCGGAACGGGCCGTTATGAGGAGTTTGTGGTGAGTGGTCCGTTCCACCCGCCCTCTCGGGCCGCACTCAGGGTGTGAGCGCCGGGACGCACCGTCGTGATCAGTCCGGCAGATCCCCGTCGAGGAGCGCCGCGGCGGTGAAGAGTTCGACGCCGACCTTGATCGCCAGCTCGTCCACATCGAAGTCGCCGCGGTGCAGGTCCCGGCGCGCCGGGTCGGCGGGCGGGTGGACGCCGAGACGGGCCATGGCGCCGGGGACATGTTCGAGGTACCAGGAGAAGTCCTCGCCGCCGAGGGACTGCTCGGTGTCCTCGATGGCGCCCTCGCCACGGCGGGCGGCCATCGCGGAGTGCAGCAGCTGGACGGTGACCGGCTCGTTGACCACCGGCGGCACCCCGCGGACGTAGGTGATCTGCGACTTCGCGCCGTGCAGCGCGGCCACCTCGTCGATCGCCGCATGCACCAGGTCCGGGGCCTTCCGCCAGGCGTCGAGATCGAGACAGCGGACCGTGCCGGAGAGTTCGGCGTGCTGCGGGATCACATTGCAGGCGTGGCCGGAGGCCAGCCGGCCCCAGGTGACGGCGAGACCGGCGCGGGCGTCGACCCGGCGGGAGAGCAGGGCCGGTACGTCCAGGGCGACCCGGGACGCGGCGGTGACCATGTCGGTGGTCAGGTGCGGACGGGCGGTGTGGCCGCCGGGGCCGTCCAGCCCGACCTCCAGCCGGTCACAGGCGGAGGTGATCGCTCCCGTACGGATCCCGATCCGGCCGGCGTCGACGCGCGGATCGCAGTGGACGGCGAGGATCCGGCCGACGCCCTCCAGGGCGCCGGACTCGATCGCGTCGGAGGCGCCGCCCGGCAGCACCTCCTCGGCGGGCTGGAAGATCAGCCGGACGGGGCGCGGCAGGGCGCCCGTGCGGGCCAGTTCGGCCAGCACCAGACCGGCGCCGAGGACGACGGAGGTGTGCACGTCGTGGCCGCAGGCGTGCGCACGGCCGGGGATCGTCGAGGCGTAGTCGACGGTCTTGGTGTCCGGGATGGGCAGGGCGTCGATGTCCGCGCGCAGGGCCAGCAGGGGGCGCGCGGGGGCCGCGGCGAGCGCCGCTCCGTCGGCCGTGGCGTCCGGTGTGCCGATGTCACAGATCAGGCCGGTGCCGACGGCCAGTACCCGGGGCCGCAGACCGGCCCGCTCCAGCCGTTCCTTGAGCGCCGCGGTGGTCCGGAACTCCTGGTTGCCGAGCTCGGGATGCATGTGCAAGTCACGGCGGAAGAGGCCGAGTTCGGCGCGCAGCGCCTCGGGGAGGGCGCCGGGGAGCTGGTCCCCGGCGGGAGTACGGGCGGTGCCGGCATCGCGGGAGATCGAGTGGTTCACCCGTGGAAGGCTACGTGCCTCAATGGGGCAACTGTCCCTCGATCAACAAAAGTTCAGCCCGTTAGGGGAAGAAAATCTAGGCCGCTCGGCGCATGGACGGTTTATGCGACGGGTATGCAGTAAGGCTTCCCGCGCACGGTCATCCGGCCGCCACCCGCTGGGTGAACGGCAGTCGCTGCACGTCGCGGGCGGTGCCGGTGACCCCGTCGAGGAAGCCCTGGGCGCGCGGCGAGGCGTGGGCCGTCAGCCACTCCGGATCGATGTCGCAGACCGCGACCTTGACCTCGGTGCCCCGCAGGGCGAGCGGCAGGGTGTGCACGACCGTGGAGGGGAAGCTGACGATCAGCCGTCCGATGGGGCCGCGCCGGGCGATCAGTTCCAGCGGCAGATCGGGCCGGACGATCTCCAGCCCCGTCTCCGTCACGAGCCGGCGCAGCTTTTCGGCGCTCTCCTTGCGGTGCGCGAAGTAGCGGGTGGCGCCGTGCGTACGGGCCAGCATGCCGACCGCCGCCAGATAGCGGTCGGCGTCCACGACGCCGGTCTCCACCAGCGAGGTGCCGACGATATCGGCGGCGCGGGTGAGCCGGGGCGGGCCGAAGCGGCCGCGGGTCCAGGCGAAGTCGTTGGTGGTGACCTCGACGCCCGGTGGCGCCTCGACGGGCATCGAGCTGAACAGGCCGACGGTGCGCCGGCCGCCCTCGGGCTCCGGGGTGAGCCGGCGCCGGGCGGTGGCCGAGAACGGCGCGAAGAGCAGGTCCCGCGCGCCGCGCCCGCTGCCGTTGCGGTGCCAGCGCACCAGCCGTTCGCCGTGGGCGAGTTGGGAGATGAACTCCATGGTGGCGGTGCCGTCGTCGACCACGACCAGGTCGCGCGCCCTGGTGAGGGTGAGCAGCAGCTGCACGTAGCGGGAGAACGGGTCGCCGATGACGATGCGGCGGGCGCGGCGCAGCAGCGGGGTGAGCCCGCCGATGGTGCGCATCGGCGCCGTCGGGCCGCCGCGGGCCTCTTCCCAGCGCACCGTGTGGCCTTCGTCGCGGGCGAGTTCGGCCATCCGGCGCAGCTGGCCGCGGGTCATCGGGTCGTGCGGGGAGAGCACGACCACGGTGAGCGTGGTGGCCTGTGCCGTGTACGCCCATTCCAGGACGTTCAGCAGCTGCACCGGGCTCTCGACGAACGCGAGGGTGCCGGTGTCCCGGGCGGCGGCCTCCGGTCCGGAACCGGTGCGGGCGGGCCGGCGGCGCTGCCGCGGCACCCCCAGGAGACGACGGGCGGGAGAACCCGTCGTCTCCTGGGGCGGGACCCCGGTGCCGGGCGTGGCGGGCCCGGCGGGGGCCCCTTCAGGTGAGCTCACCATCGCTCCCGTCGGTTCGTCGGCCCGGCCGTCAGACCGCCGCCGGCTCGGCGCCGGCCTCGGCCTCGGCGACCACGCCGGTGACGCGGCGCAGCTTCTTCATCGGGCCGAGCTCGCTCTCGTAGACCTTCTTGACGCCGTCACCGAGGGACTCCTCGATGGTGCGGATGTCGCGGACCAGGCGGGACAGGCCGCCGGGCTCGACGGAGGCGGCCTGGTCGGAGCCCCACATGGCGCGGTCGAGGGTGATGTGGCGCTCGACGAAGGTGGCGCCGAGGGCGACCGCGGCGAGGGTGGTCTGGAGACCGGTCTCGTGGCCGCTGTAGCCGATCGGGACGTTGGGGTACTCGTCCTGGAGGGTGTTGATCATCCGCAGGTTGAGCTCCTCGGCCTTGGCCGGGTAGGTGCTCGTGGCGTGGCAGAGCAGGATGTTCTCGCTGCCCAGGACCTCGACGGCGTGCCGGATCTGCTTGGGGGTGGACATGCCCGTCGAGAGGATGACGGTGCGGCCGGTGGCGCGCATGGCGCGCAGCAGCTCGTCGTCGGTGAGCGAGGCGGAGGCGACCTTGTAGCAGGGCACGTCGAACTTCTCCAGGAAGGCGACGGACTCGACGTCCCACGGGGAGGCGAACCAGGCGATGCCGCGCTTCTTGCAGTACTCGTCGATGGCGCGGTAGCCGTCCTCGTCGAACTCCACACGGTGGCGGTAGTCGATGTAGGTCATCCGGCCCCAGGGGGTGTCGCGCTCGATGTCCCACTGGTCGCGCGGGGTGCAGATCTCCGGGGTCCGCTTCTGGAACTTGACGGCGTCGCAGCCGGCGTCGGCGGCGGCGTCGATCAGCGCGAAGGCGTTCTCCAGGTCGCCGTTGTGGTTGATGCCGATCTCGCCGGTGACGTAGACGGGGCGGCCGGGGCCGGCCTCGCGGGAGCCGAGGGTGCGGAGGCGGGAGTTGCTGCTCATGGGGAGGGTTCCTTCGTGTCGATCAGGGGGTGTGCGGGGTGATCAGGGGTGTTGGGGGGGTATTCAGGGGGTCTTTGTGGGTTACAGGGACGGGCCCAGCAGCCAGGCGGCGATCTCTCGGATCGCGCCGCTGCCGCCGGGCGTCGCGGTGACCGCGCGGGCCGCGCCGCGCACCACGTCGTGCGCCCCGGCGACCGCCACGGGCCAGCCGACGAGGTCGAAGCACGGGAGGTCGTTGACGTCGTTGCCGACGTAGAGCACGCGCTCGGGCGCGATGCCCGCTTCCTCGCACCACTGCTTGAGGGCGAGGTCCTTGCGGTCGATGCCGTGCAGGACGGGCACCCGCAGCTTGCGGGCCCGTGCGGCGACGACCGGGTTGGTCTCCGTGGACAGGATCAGCAGCTTCAGCTCCGCCTTGCGCAGGGCGGCGATGCCGAGGCCGTCGCCGCGGTGCACCGCGACGATCTCCCGTCCGTCGGAGTCGATCAGCACCCGGTCGTCGGTCTGGGTGCCGTCGAAGTCGAGGACGACGGCGTCGATGTCGTCGAGGGTCGGCAGTGCGCCGGGCCGCGGGGCGTCCAGCAGCGGCGCGAGTGCGCGGGCGCGGGCCAGGTCGTGCGGATCGTCGATCTCCAGCACCCGGGCGGGGTCGGTGCGCACGAGTTCGGTGCGGCCGAAGAAGCGGTGGCCGCCGGCGCGGAAGCCGGCCGCTTCCATGGCGTAGGCGGCGCCGGTCTCCAGCAGGTCCTGGGGGCGGTCCTGGCGGCGCGGCCGGAAGGACTTGTCGTGATTGACGCCGTAGCCGCCGGTGGTGGTGACGGCGGCCGGGGCGGTGGCCGTGGGCTGCGCGGGGACCGTGGCGCCCACGGGCCGCTCGGCGGGAGCCGGGCTCACGTCCGCGTCGTCGGCGGCGTCGCGCCAGACGAAGCCGTGGAACGGTGCCACGGTCAGCGCACTGTCGGCGCCGCCCTCGACGACCGCGGCGGCCACCGAGTCGATGTCCTCGCGGACGAGGAAGGGGCTGGTGCACTGGACCAGCAGCACCGCGTCGACCCGGGTGTGGTGCTCGGCCTCGTAGGCGTCCATGGCGTGCAGGACGGCTGCCTCGCTGGTGGCGGTGTCGCCCGCGATGTCACCGGGGCGCCGTACG
Source organism: Streptomyces sp. MCA2 (assembly GCF_023544705.1). Taxonomy (NCBI): domain Bacteria; kingdom Bacillati; phylum Actinomycetota; class Actinomycetes; order Kitasatosporales; family Streptomycetaceae; genus Streptomyces; species Streptomyces sp. MCA2. The sequence continues at coordinate 71,112 of NZ_JAMJFM010000026.1, read as the reverse complement.
ACGACCGCTCCGGCGCCGCGGGCCGCGGCCGCTATCCCGGCGTCGTCCGTGGACACCACGACATCGGTGACCAGGCGGGCGGCGCGGCATTCGCGGACCGCGCGGGCCACCAGGGGCACTCCCCCGACGGCGGCGAGATTCTTGGCGGGCACGCCCTTGGATCCGCCGCGGGCGGGGATGACGGCAACCACGGTCGGCGGGCTGCTCTGCGGGTTCGGCGGCATGTCGGGCTCCTTCCGGGAGCTGGCGGGCGACGGGGCGGTCACAGCTGCCCCCAGCGGCGGATGGCGGGGGCGACGCGCTGGACGCCGTGGCGGTAGGCGCCACGGGCGGCCTCGCGGACCGTTTCGCGGGCGACCCGGCGCAGTCCGCCGGTCTCCTCGGGGGCGTCCGTATGGCCGGCGACCGGTGCGCCGTGCGGGTCCAGGCCGTGCCGGGCGAGGATGCCGGGGAGGTAGCCGGGGGCGGTACGGGCTGTGTAGTACGGGGTGAGGGGCGGCAGCCGGTCGGCGGTGCGCAGCGCGGTGACCCGGGCGCGGGCCGCGTCGAAGGCCTGCTCGTAGTCCCCGGCGGCGGCGACGCCCTGCCGGGCGAGCCAGTCGGCGTCCGGCTCCGGGCGGTGCCCGGCGTCCAGCTCGTCCCAGGAGGCGAGGCAGCCGGAGCCGAGGAAGTGGTGGTTGCCGAGGACCTCGCGGACGCCGAGGTCGGTGAGGACGGCGGTGGGGATGCCGCGGTGCAGCGACTCCAGGGCGGCGGTCGAGCTGACCGTCACCATCAGGTCGGTGCGGTCCAGGACCTCGCCCATGTTGCCGTACACCAGGCGGCAGTTGGCGGGCAGTCCGCCGGGCGCCTTCGTGGCGAGCTTCTGGTAGGGCAGCTCCTCGATATGGGTGGTGTGCTCGCCCGGCTTGCTGCGGAGCTTGATCAGCACCTCGCGGTCCGGGTGCCTGCGGGCGTGCTCCACGGCCCGGCGCAGCAGGTAGGTCCGGTCCGCGCGGTTCTCCGGGACGGAGGGCTGGGCGGCGAACACCACGGTGTAGGGGTGCTGCGTGCCGGTGTCGCCGTCGCGGCGGTAGCGGTCGCCGCCGAGGAACGGCAGGGCGCATTCGACGACGCTGCCGTCGTCGGCGCCGACACCGCGGTAGACCTCGCGGAACCGGTCCGCGTCGTGCCGGGAGTTGGCGAGGACGACATCCGCGCCGTGCCGCAGCAGCAGCCCGTCGGCGAGCTTCTCGTAGACCACACCGACGTAGCCGGTGACGACGACGGGGCGGCGCTCGGCACCCTGCCAGGCGCGGCCGAGGCCGTGCAGCATCGCCTGCACCGCTCCGCCGACACAGGCCAGCACGACGACGTCGCAGACCGTACGGTCGAGGGACCGGACGAAGTCGACGCCCCTGATTTCGCGCAGCGAGTCCGCACGGGCGCCGACCTCGTCGAGCTGGCGGACCGTGGGAGTGGCGCGGCCGCGGAGAAGGTAGCCGTCGAGCCGGATGTCCGATTGGATTCGGTACGCTGTCAAAGCGCCCCATTTCCATCGGGTATCCGAGTCGGCGAGCACAGCGACCCGCGGCGAAGAAGAGGTACGTGATGGCACGTCGATGACGCTAGGAAGGCATTCCGTTTGGCGGGCCAACTGGGTCGCAACAAAGGGTTAACAGCGGGTCGACGAATGGCCAACCAGCCCGATTGTCGGCCCGGTTAACCATCCCGCCATTCTTCGTTCACCTTGAGGTCCGCACCCGGTAAAGACGAATGCCGTCTGCCCGCCTAACGTCACCCGGGTGGTTAAGCTCTCCGTCATCGTGCCGTTCTACAACGTGCAGACATACGCGCCCGACACCCTGAAAAGCCTGGCGGCCAATGCCCGCGAGGACTTTGAATTCCTGCTCGTCGACGACTGTTCGCGCGACGAGACCCCGGAGATCCTCGCGCGCGCCGAGCGTGAGCTGCCGGGCGCCAGAGTCCTGCGGCACGAACAGAACGGCGGACTGGCCACCGCCCGGAACACCGGCCTGGACGCGGCCCGCGGCGAATACGTCACCTTCCTGGACGGCGACGACTGGCTCGCCCCCGGCTATTACCCCGAACTCCTCGGCGTCATGGAGGAGTTGGGATGTGACTTCGTCCGTACCGACCATGTCCAGTGCACCGCCCGCGCACGCACCGTGCACCGTGTCCCGCACGGCCGGCGCGGGGTGGTGCTGGACCCGCGCGAGGTGATCCTGCCCGCCGACCGCTCCACCTCCGTCGACTACGCCTTCGCCTGGGCCGGGATGTACCACCGCCGGCTGCTGGACGAGGGGGTGCTGCATTTCCGGGACGGTCTGCGCACCGCGGAGGACCGCCCGTGGATCTGGCGGCTGCACCGCGAGGCGAAGTCCATGGCGGTGGTCGGGCTGCTCGGCGTTTTCTACCGGCGCGGAGTGGCGTCCTCACTGACCCAGATCGGAGATGTGCGGCAATTGGACTTCATTCGCGCTTTCGATCAGGTGATCGAGGAAACGGCGCAGGACCGCGATGCCGATCTTCTGCTGCCCAAGGCGGTGCGCACCTATTGCGCGATCATTTCCCACCATCTCGGTTCGATCGAACGTTTCGAACCGCAGGTCGCCCGTAAATTGCGCGCGATGAGCGCCGCGGCCATGAAACGCATGCCGCAGGACGTACTGAAGGAAGCCCTGGATTCGATGGATGTGCAGCGAGCGTCCCGGCTGCGGCGCCTGCGCCGTCGCCCCGTCCCGGCGGAGGTCGCCGCCTGATGTCCACCCGACCGCGTACCCAGATCTTCATGGCGTCCACGCTCTACGGTGCGGCGACGCTCGCCGCCGCGCTGGACGCCGACTGCTTCGCGCCGGCCGACCGCCGGCTGCTGCTGCTCAGCAACAACGCGACCACCCCGGAGACCACCGCGTCGCTGGACACCATGCCCGGCTTCGAGCGGCTGCGCGGCCGCTTCGACCGGGTGCTGTCGTGGAACGAGACGATCAGCCCGTTCCACCCCGGCGGCTGGTCGCCGCGCTCGGACGACGCCCCGCTGTGGGAGCGGCATCTGCGGCTGCTGTGGGGCCTGGGCGACGACCACATCGAGCTGGTCGTGGAGTCGATCCAGGTCAACCCGGCGCTGGCGGTCGCCCAGCTGTTCCCGGACGCGCCGATCGATGTCTACGCCGACGGGCTGATGAGCTACGGGCCCACCCGCAACAAGCTCGACCCGCTGATCGGCACCCGCATCAGCCGGCTGCTGCATCTGGATCTGGTGCCGGGCCTGACGCCGCTGCTGCTCACCGAGTTCGACGTCGCGCCGCAGACCGTGCCGGCCGACGCCTTCACCAAGGTGCTGGCCGAACTCTGTGACGCCAGTGGCGAGGTGGCGGTCCCCGAGGGGGCCGCGCTGCTGCTCGGCCAGTACCTCTCCGCGCTGGGCATCCTCACGCCCGAGGAGGAAGAGGAGCTCCATGTGCGGATGGTGCGCGGCGCCGCCGAGCGCGGCCACCGCGAGATCGTCTTCAAACCGCACCCGTCCGCGCCGGCCCGCTGGTCGCGGCTGCTGGAGCGGGAGGCCGAGAAGCTGGACGTCGCGCTGACCGTGCTGGACACCCCGGTCCTGGCCGAGGTGCTCTACCAGCGGATGCGGCCGGCGCTGGTCGTCGGCTGCTTCTCCACCGCCCTGCTGACGGCGGCCACGTTCTACGACCTGCCCACCGCACGGACCGGCACCGGGCTGCTGCTGGAGCGGCTCACGCCGTACCAGAACAGCAACCGCGTCCCGGTCACGATCGTGGACGCGCTGGTGCCCGACCTGGGCGACCGCAGCGAACGCCCGCGCGCCTTCGCGACGGCCGGGAGCATCGAGGGCCTGGTCACCGCGGTCGGCTATGCGATGCAGCACCAGATCTATCCGCAGCTGCGGCCGGCCGCCGAGCGCTATCTCGCGACCCGTCTCGACCAGGTCACCTGGCGCTACTTCAAGCGCCGCCGGCTGACCGCGCTGGCGCTGCCCGGCGCGCTCCCGTCCCAGCTGTCGTTCATTCCGCGCAATGCCACCGTCCGCAGGGTCGCGCGCCGGGCGCGTGCGGTGCAGCGGCGGCTGAAGAAGCGGGCCGCGTTCGGATGAGCGCGCCCCAGCTGACGACCGGCGCGCCGCCTGTCGCGCCGGATCTCGTCACCACCGCTCCCCGGCCCGCGATACGGGGGCGCAGCCGCGGCGGACCGTCGCGGCTGCGCGCCCTGGACGGGCTGCGGCTGCTCGCCGCGCTGATGGTCGCCGCGTACCACTACGGGGGCCGCAACGGCGAGATAGCCCAGGCCTGGGGCGGCTCGCCCGCCCACCAATTCCCCACCGCCGCGCCGCTGTTCGCCTACGGCTGTCTGGGCGTGCAGATCTTCTTCGTGATCAGCGGCTTCGTGATCTGCCTCAGCGGCTGGGGACGGACGCTGCGCGCCTTCATCGCCTCCCGCGTCTCCCGCCTCTACCCGGCCTACTGGGCCGCGATCCTGCTGGTCACCGCGGTCTTCGCGCTCCCCTGGGTCGCCTTCGAGGCGCTGGCGCCCAGCGAGGTGCTGACCAATCTGACCATGCTCCAGCAGCCGTTGGGCGTGGACCGGGTGCTCGGGGTGTGCTGGACCCTCTGGGCGGAGATGCGCTTCTACGCGCTCTTCGCGCTCTGCGTCGTACTGCCCGGCGCCACCCGCCGCCGGGTGGTGCTGTTCTGCGCGGGCTGGACGCTGGCCGCCGCGCTGGCGCAGGCCGCCCACCAGCCCTTCCTCGACACCGTGCTGATGCCCGAGTACGCCCCGTTCTTCATCGGCGGGGTGGGCCTGTACCTGCTGCACCGCTACGGCGCCCGCGATCCGATCGCCTGGGCGATAGTGCTGGTCAGCTGGCTGATCGGCCAGCATTACGCGGTCGCGGGACTGTGGCACGCACCGTCGGCCACCGCGTTCTCCTACCGTTCGACGGCCGTCATCATCGCCGTCGTCACGCTCGGCTTCGCCCTGGTCGCGGCGGTCGCGCTGGGCAGGCTGCACTGGGCGAACTGGCGCTGGCTGACCGTGGCCGGCGCGCTGACCTACCCGTTCTATCTCGTGCACGAGCATCTGGGCTGGGTCGTGGTGCGGGCGCTGCACCACGGCATCGGACTGCCCTCGTACGCGACGCTGATACTGACCGTCGCGCTGATGCTGCTGCTCGCGTGGGTGCTGCACCGCTGCATAGAGCGCCCGCTCACACCCGTGCTGAAGCGGTCGATCGACCCACGGCGCTGACCGACTCCCCGCTCAACTGCCCGCCCGGCTCCCCGTGTCCGGGCCCAGGGTGGCCTCGATCCCCGCAATGATGATGCCCAGCCCGGCCTCGAAGTTCTGCTCGATGTCGCCGAACATCTCCTCGCCGGCCCGCGCCGCGAGCGGATAGTCCTCGATGAGGCGCCGCTCGCGGGCGGCCAGGTCATAGGCCGGGTCGCGGGCCTCCGGCTGTCCGGGCTCCGGGTGGACCGACTGCTCCTCGATCACCAGGCCCACGGTGTAGTTGTACGCCGTCCACCAGGCCCGCGCCGCGCTACGCAGGCTGAAACCCGCCTCGGTGAAGGTGCGCAGCAAGCCGTCGAGCGGCCCGGCGTAGCTCTCGTCGGTCATCCGCGTGCCGCTGAAGACCTTGCCGCCATCGCGGTAGCCGAGCAGCTCGCGGCGCATCGCCCGGCAGACGTCGCGAACGGTCTCCTGCCAGGTACGGCCGTCCGGGCCCGCAGCGGCCCCTCCGGCCCCTCCGGCCGCCAGGTGCCCGGTCATCCGCCGGAACATCTCGGTGGCCATCTCGTCCAGCAGCTCCCGCTTGTTCTTGAAGTGCCAGTACAGCGCGGGGGCCTGGACGTTCAGCTCCTTGGCGATGCGCCGGAGGGTGAGCCCGTCGAGGCCCACTTCGTTCAGCAGCCGCAGAGCGGTGTCCACGACCTGTTTCCGGTCGATGCGCGAAACCATGTTGACAACTTAACACCGTTAAGGCCATGCTCGGAAACATGGAACTTAACAACGTTAAGGAAGCCTTCGGCGCCGCCCTGCCCGACGACGGTGCGGCCGTCGACGTACTGATCGCCGGCGCCGGGCCCACCGGCCTCGCCCTGGGCATCGACCTCGCCCGCCGCGGGGTGCGCGCCCTGATCGTCGAGCGGCAGGACCGCCTCTCGCCCGGCGCCCGCGGCACCGGCCTTCAGCCGCGCAGTCAGGAGGTCTACGACGACCTCGGGCTGCTGGACACCGTCCGGGCGGCCGGCGGCCTCTACCCGAAGACGGCCCTCTGGGAGAACGGCCGGATCACCGAGACCACCGAGATGATCGAGCGGGTCGACCCGACGCCCGCCATCCCGTACTCGAACACCCTGATGGTGCCGCAGTTCCGCAATCAGGAGCTGCTGTACGAGCGGCTGCGGGAGCTCGACGGCGAGGTGCTCTTCGGCACCGAACTCACCGCATTCGACCAGGACTCGACCGGGGTGACCGCCCGTCTGCGCCGCGCCGACGGAGCGGAGCGCACCGTGCACGGCGCCTATCTGGTCGGCACCGACGGCGGGCGCAGCACCGTACGCAGGGCGCTGGGCGCACGGATGAGCGGTCCGTCGCTGGAGCCGGGCGCCGTAGTGCTCGCGGATGTCCGGGTGGACGGCCTCGACCGGGACCACTGGCACCGCTGGCCGCTGGCGAACGGCGGGTTCGTCTCGCTGCTTCCGCTGGCCGGCACCGACTACTTCCAGAGCTTCATCGTGGCCTTCGCCGAAGCGCCCGACCTCTCGCCCGAGACGGTCCATGCCCAGCTGGTGGCCCACACCCACCTCGGCGCCGAGCAGATCCGCGAGGTCCTGTGGACCTCCCTCTACCGCCCCAAGGCGGGCATGGTGGACGCCTACCGCCACGGCCGGGTCTTCCTGGCGGGCGATGCCGCGCACATCCACTCCCCGGCGGGCGGCCAGGGCCTGAACACCAGCGTCCAGGACGCCTACAACCTCGGCTGGAAGCTCGGCCAGGTGCTGCGGCACGGCGCCCCCGACGCCCTGCTCGACACCTACCACGCCGAGCGCCGTCCGATCGCCGAGCGCATCCTCGACACCAGCACCCGGCTGCACCGCTCCCGCGAGCTGCGGCGCGGCCGGGACCTGCACCAGCTCGACATCGGCTACCGCGACAGCCCCCTGACGCGGGAGCTGCGCACGGACCTCGCCGAGGGCATACCCGTCGCGGGCGACCGGGCCCCCGACGCCCCGTGCAGCACCGCCGACGGCAAGCCCACCCGGCTCTTCGACGCCTTCCGGGGCCCGCACTTCACCCTGCTCGACCTGGGCGGCACCGGCGTCGACGACACCGCCCTGCCCGCCGCTCCGGACCTGCTGCGCCTCGTCCGCCTCGGCGGCCCGACCCCCGACCTGATCGACACCGACGGCCATATCCGCGACGCTTACGGCCCCGGCCCCGCCGTGCTCCTCATCCGCCCCGACGGCTATCTCGCCCTCGCCGCACCGCCCGAGGACGCGACGGCGCAGGTGACCGCGGACCTCGGGGCCTACCTGGGCGCGGGCCTGGCACCGGCGGCCCGGTGAACCCCGCCGGCCGGTCCGGCGGGCCCACCGCCGGTCACGGCCGCACCCCCGCGGCGGCGAGCAGCGTCCGCGCCTCGTCGCGGGCCTGACCGATCGGATCGGGGAAGATGCCCAGACCGTGGGCGACGAGGGCCCCTTCATGAAGGAGCATCAGCGCCCGGCCCAGCCGGTCGGCCCGGCCGGGGGCGGCGGCCCTGACCAGATCGGTGAACAGCGCGAGCATCCACTCCTTCTGCGCGGTGATGATCGCGTACGCCGGGTGGGACGGATCGCTGATCTCGGCATGGGCGTTGACCATGCTGCACCCCTTGCCGCTGTGCTCCGCCGACCAGGCGCGGGAGGCGTCGAAGACGGCCAGGACCCCCGCCGCGGGCGACGGCCGGGCGGCGTCGAGATACGGCGCGAGAAAGGCCCGCCAGCGTTCATCGCGGTCCGCGAGGTACTCCACGACGATCTGCTCCTTGGAGCCGAACCGGTCGTAGAGGGTCTTCTTCGTCACCCCGGCCTCGGCGGCGATCAGGTCCACCCCGACGGCATGGATCCCGCGCTCGTAGAACAGCCGCCCGGCGGCCTCCAGGGCGCGCCGCGCGGCAGGCGTCATCGTGATCCGGAGCGGTTTCTGCGAGGTACCCATGCAAAAAGTATACCGATCTGTATAGTGAAAGGAGAGGTATACAGATCGGTCTACTGAAGGGGCGACGACATGCATCTCCTGCTCTCGGCCGCCTTCGTGCTCTGCTGGAGCTCCGGGTTCATCGGGGCCAAGCTCGGCGCGGACAGTGCGCCCGCCGGCACGCTCCTCATGTGGCGGTTCCTGCCGCTCGCCGCCGTCCTCGTCGTCGTGGCGGCCCTCTCCGCCCGCGCCGCGTGGCGGGGCCTGACCGCACGGGACCTGGCCCGGCAGGCCGTCATCGGCGCCCTGTCGCAGAGCGGCTATCTGCTCACCGTCTACTCCGCGATCCAGCTCGGGGTCTCCAGCGGCACCACGGCCCTGATCGACGGCACCCAGCCGCTGGTGGCCGGGGCGCTCGCCGGTCCGCTGCTGCACCAGTACGTCTCCCGCCGGCAGTGGCTCGGTCTGGGTCTGGGCGTGGGCGGCGTCATCGTGGTCACCACGGCCGACGCGGCAGCCGGCTCGGGGGTGGCCGGGTGGGCCTACCTCGTCCCGTTCCTCGGGATGTCCTCGCTGGTGGCGGCCACGTTCCTGGAGAACCGCTCGCGCACCCGGGTCGCCCCGTCGGTGTCGATGACGATCCACTGCACCACCAGCGCCGTCCTGTTCACCGCCCTCGCCGCGGGCACCGGCTCCCTCCAACCGCCCGCCTCGCTCTCGTTCTGGGTGGCGGTCGGCTGGCTGGTGGTGCTGTCCACCTTCGGCGGGTACGGGCTGTACTGGCTGATCCTCCGGCGCCGGGGCGTCACCGAGGTGAACACCCTGATGTTCCTGATGGCGCCGGTCACTGCCCTGTGGGGAGCCGCCATGTTCGGCGAGCCCTTCGGCCCGCAGACCGCCGCGGGGCTGGCCCTCGGGCTTGCGGCGGTCGCCGTCGTGCACCGCGGCGCGGCACGTCCGGCCGGGGCGGACACCACCGCAAGCCCGCCCCCCTGTGCACGAGGCCGCACCAGCGGACATCCGCTCGTACGGCCTCGTGACGGGGACAGGCGCCTGAGGGGGGTGGGGCGCCCGGGGCGGTAACCCGCCCGGAAGGAACAGGGGTGGGACGGGCCTGGGCCCTAAAGAACCAGGGAGAGCAGCAGCACGCACCCGATGCCCACGACCGAGATCAGCGTCTCCATCACCGACCAGGTCTTCAGCGTCTGGCCGACGTTCATCCCGAAGTACTCCTTGACCAGCCAGAATCCGGCGTCGTTGACATGGCTGAAGAACAGCGACCCGCAGCCGATGGCCAGCACCAGCAGCGCGGCATGGGTGGTGCTCATCTCCGCGGCGAGCGGGGCGACCAGCCCGGCGGCGGAGATGGTGGCCACCGTCGCGGAGCCGGTCGCGAGCCGGATGGCGACCGCGATCAGCCAGGCGAGCAGCAGCGCGGAGATGTTCCAGCCCTTGGAGACGTCCAGGATCATCTGACCGACGCCGGCGTCCACCAGCGTCTGCTTGAAGCCGCCGCCCGCGCCGACGATCAGCACCACACCGGCGATCGGGGCGAGCGACTTCTCGACGGTGGTGGCGATCCGGCCGCGGGTGAAGCCGGCCGCCCGGCCCAGCGTGAACATCGCGACGAGGACGGCGGTGAGCAGCGCGATCAGCGGCGAGCCGATCACGTCGAAGACCCGCTGGACGGCGTGCTCCGGGTTGTCGACGACGATGTCCACCAGCGCCTTGGCCAGCATCATCACCACCGGCAGCAGCACGGTGGCCACGGTGATCCCGAAGCCGGGCCGCTTCTCCAGGTCGTCGGTGGCGCGCTCGGGCACCATGTTCTCCGGCGGGCGGATGTCCACCCAGCGGGCCGCGTAACGGGAGAAGACCGGACCGGCGATGATCGCGGTCGGGATGGCGACGACCACACCGAGCGCGAGGGTGACACCGAGGTTCGCACCGACGGCGTCGATCGCCACGAGCGGTCCGGGGTGCGGGGGGATCAGCCCGTGCATGACGGACAGTCCGGCCAGCGCCGGGATGCCGATGCGCATCAGCGAGAAGTTGCCGCGCTTGGCGACCAGCAGCACCACGGGGATCAGCAGCACGATGCCGACCTCGAAGAAGATCGGCAGCCCCACGATCCCGGCGATCAGCACCATCGCCCAGGGCATCGCCTTCCGGCTCGCCCTCGCCAGGATCGTGTCGACGATCTGGTCCGCACCGCCGGAGTCGGCGAGCAGCCGCCCGAGGACGGCACCGAGCGCGATCAGCACGCCCGTGCCCGCGACCGTCGTGCCCAGGCCCGCCGAGAAGCTGGTGATGACCTTGTCGAGCGGTGCGCCGGCCACCGCGCCGAGCACCAGCGAACCGATGATCAGCGACAGGAAGGCATGCAGCTTGAACTTGGTGATGAGCAGGACGATGACGGCTATGCCGGCCAGGACGGCGATGCCCAGCTGTGCGTGGCCGGCCGTGGTTATCGGCTCGACCGCGTCCGCTGCGAGCATCTCGACGCTGAGATGAGTCACGGCGATTCCCTTGGTTGGACGGAGGGGGAAAGGGGGTGCTGCGGTACGGGTGTGGGGGTACGGGGTTATGCGCCCGGCGGGTCCATCGCGCGCAGTGCGGCCACCGCGCGCTCGGCGATCTCCTCCGGGGTGCCGGACACATCCACGGCGACACCGGCCTCGTCGGGTCCGAGCGGTTCGAGCGTGGCGAACTGGGAGTCCAGCAGTGCGGTCGGCATGAAGTGGCCCTTGCGCTCGGCCATCCGCTCCTCGATCAGCGAGCGGTCGCCGGTGAGGTGCAGGAAGACGAGGCGGGGTGCGGCCGCCCGGAGCCGGTCGCGGTAGGCGCGCTTGAGCGCGGAGCTGCTGACCACACCGCCGCCGTGCCCGGCGCGCTCGTGCGCCCAGGCCCCTATGGCGTCCAGCCAGGGGCCGCGGTCGTCGTCGTCCAGCGGGACGCCCGCCGACATCTTGGCGATGTTGGCCGGCGGATGGAAGTCGTCACCCTCGGCGTAGGGAACGCCCAGCCTGTCGGCCGCCATCGGGCCGATCGTGGTCTTGCCGGTGCCGGCCACGCCCATCACGACGATCACGTCGGGGGTGCTCATCCCGTGGTACCTCGCTGTCTTCATCGACCTCGTGCGGCCCCTACTGAAACCCATTAGGTACGACGTATTCAAGAGCCTGTGATGCAAACGTCATACTTAATTGGCCGGAGGGCGGGAACGTAGGCTTGCCCCATGGAAAACGAGGGGAAGGGACTGCACGCCCGTGTACTGGAGTCCCTGGGGCCCGCGATCACCGCGGGCGACTACCCTCCGGGTACGGTCCTGCGCACGGACGAGCTGGAGCAGCGCTTCGACGTCTCCCGCACGGTCATCCGCGAGGCGATCCGGGTGCTGGAGTCCATGCGGCTGGTCGCTTCCCGGCGCCGGGTGGGGGTGACCGTCCGGCCCACCGAGGAGTGGAACGTCTACGATCCGCGGGTGATCGGCTGGCGGCTGGCCGGCCGGGACCGCCCCCGGCAGCTGCGCTCGCTGACCGTGCTGCGCTCCGCGATCGAACCGGTCGCCGCGGGCCTCGCCGCCCAGCACGCCACCCCCGCGCAGTGCGCCGAACTCACCGAACAGGCCATGGGGATGGTCGCCACCTCACGCGGCCAGCAGCTCGACGCCTATCTCGTCCACGACACGGCCTTCCACCGCGTCGTGCTGACCGCCTCCGGCAACGAGATGTTCGCCCGGCTCGGCGATGTGGTCGCCGCCGTCCTGACCGGCCGCACCCAGCACCATGTGATGTTCACCGACCCCGACCCGGCCGCGGTCACCCTCCATGTGCAGGTCGCCGAGGCGGTACGCACCGGCGACGCGGCACGGGCGGAGTCCCTGACCCGTGAGATCACGGCGGGCGCGATGGCCGAACTGGACGTGCTGGCACCGTAGTCGGCAGGACGTCCGCGCACCGTCAGGGCAAACAGCAACCGGCAACCGGCGCCCCGGCTCAGAACAGCGGCTGCTGCCCCGGGATCGACGGCTCCTCCGGGTCGAACAGCTTCTCCGCGGGCGCCATCATCGGCGCGATCCGGCGCGACCCCGGGCAGGAGATCAGCTCCAGCACCGTCCGCCGGCCAGGCGGGTCATGACGGGCGAAGCGGCCGCCGACAACGGCGATCTCTCGGGTACAGACGGGGCACGCGCGGCGGGGTGACGACATGACACCAGTGTGACTCAGCCCAGCTCGGCGGTCACAAGCTCCCGTACCCGCCCGGCCAGCTCCCGCGCCCGCGGATCAGCCCGCTCGGCCGCGTCCACCAGCCGGGCGATGTCGTCCGCCCACCGCCCCGAGGCGGCCTCCCGCACCCCGACCCGCGCGCCTCCGCGCTCCACCAACCCCCGGACCGTCTCCGCATCCCGCCCCCGGCGCACCGCCTTCACGGCCCCCACCGCATTGGCCAGCGAACCGCCCGCCAACGCCTCCGGCTCCAGTTCCCCGACGACACGGAAGCCATGGCCCGTACCGACGCTCATCTGTCCTCCGCCCCCTCAACTGCCCACTCAGAACGCATCCGTGGGCACATACGTCCCCCAGACCTCCCGCAGTGCATCGCACACCTCGCCCACCGTCGCCCTCGCCCGCAAGGCCTCGCGCATGGGGTGGAGGACATTGTCCGTGCCCTCGGCGGCCTTGCGCAGATCGCCGAGCGCGGCCGACACCGCACGGGCGTTACGGCGTTCCCTGAGCACGGCCAGCCGTTCGATCTGCTGGGCCTCGATCGCGGGATCGACCCGCAGCGGCTCGTAGGGCTCCTCCTCGTCCAGCTGGAAGCGGTTGACGCCGACCACGACCCGCTCACCGGCGTCCGTCTCCTGGGCGAGGCGGTAGGCGTTGCGCTCGATCTCCTCCTTCTGGAAGCCCCGCTCGATGGCGGCCACCGCACCGCCCATGTCCTCGACCCGCCGCATCAGCGCCACGGCCGCCTCCTCGGCCTCGTCCGTCATCGACTCGACGGCGTAGGAACCGGCGAACGGATCGACGGTGGCGGTCACATCGGTCTCGTACGCGAGCACCTGCTGGGTACGCAGCGCCAGCCGCGCCGACTTGTCCGTGGGCAGGGCGATGGCCTCGTCGAAGGAATTGGTGTGCAGCGACTGGGTGCCGCCGAGCACGGCGGCGAGCCCCTGGAGGGTGACCCGGGCGAGGTTCACCTCCGGCTGCTGGGCGGTCAGCTGCACCCCCGCCGTCTGGGTGTGGAACCGCAGCATCAGCGACTTGGGGTTCCGCGCACCGAACTCCTCCCGCATCACCCGGGCCCAGATCCTGCGCGCGGCCCGGAACTTGGCGACCTCTTCGAGCAGCGTCGTCCGCGCGACGAAGAAGAAGGACAGCCGCGGCGCGAAGTCGTCGACATCCATCCCGGCGGCAACGGCGGTCCGCACATAGGCGATGCCGTTGGCGAGCGTGAAGGCGATTTCCTGCGCGGGCGAGGCGCCCGCCTCCGCCATGTGGTAGCCGGAGATGGAGATGGTGTTCCACCGGGGGATCTCGGCCCGGCAGTACTGGAAGATGTCCGCGGTCAGCCGCAGCGACGGCTGCGGCGGGAAGATATACGTCCCCCGCGCGATGTACTCCTTGAGCACATCGTTCTGCACGGTCCCGTTCAGCTGACCGGCCGCCACCCCTTCCTCCTCCCCCACCAGTTGGTAGAGGAGCAGCAGCAGCGCGGCGGGCGCGTTGATCGTCATCGACGTCGACACCCTGTCCAGCGGGATACCGCCGAACAGCACCCGCATGTCCTCGACGGAGTCGATGGCCACCCCGACCTTGCCGACCTCGCCCGAGGCGATCGGGGTGTCGGAGTCGTGGCCCATCTGCGTCGGCAGATCGAAGGCGACCGACAGGCCCGTGGTGCCGTGGGCGATCAGCTGCCGGTAGCGGGCGTTGGACTCGCGCGCGGTGCCGAAGCCGGCGTACTGCCGCATCGTCCAGGGCCGCCCGGTGTACATCGACGGATACACACCCCGGGTGAAGGGGTAGCTGCCGGGCGCGCCGAGGCTGCGCTCCGGGTCCCAGCCCTCCAGCGCCTCCGGCCCGTACACAGGCTCGACGGGCAGACCGCTCTCGTTGTGCCGCACATTGCCCGACTCGTACGCCATGGGTGTACGCCTCCCATTGGGTGACCGGTCAGTCCGGGTTTACGCCTTGCTGACAGCATGCCCGCAGGTTCGCCGCCCCGCAGCGCTGGGAAGAGTCACCGAGGGCCGGTCGGGCCGCCGAGATCCGGGGGTTGCGCATGCAGCGGAGCAGTGGAAGACGTACAGCGCCTGCGATGGCCGCGGTGCTGGTGGTGGCCGCACTCGCGGTGGGCTGCCGCCCGGTGCAGGTCACCGGGACCGCCTCACCGGACAGCGGGGGCATCCGCTACGCCCCCACCACTCCCGCTCCCCCGCCCCTCGGCCATCCGGCGCCACCCGCCCCGGCCAAGCACACCACCGCGCCGCGCCCCCACCGCACCGCCCACCACGCACCACCGGCCGCCCGGCCGCTCATGGCGGCCGGCTCACGCGGTGCGCAGGTCCGCGAACTCCAGGCGCGACTGGCCCAGCTGGGCCTTTTCGACCGCGCCCCGACGGGCTACTACGCCTCGATGACCGCCGCCTCGGTCCGCGCCTTCCAGAAACGACAGGGCCTGCCCCGTACGGGCGCCCTACAGCCCACGGCCTGGCGGGCGCTGAAGTCCCAGACCCGCCACCCGTCACACCAGCAGCTCTACCCGCCCACGACGAGGCCCGTCGGCGTCCCCGATCCGCGCTGTATGCGGGGCAGGGTGATCTGCATCAGCAAGCGGAGCAACACCCTCACCTGGATGGTCGACGGCGAGATCGTCTCGGCGATGGATGTCCGCTTCGGCGCGCAGTACACCCCCACCCGCGAGGGCGCCTTCGCCCTCACCTTCAAGAGCCGCCACCACGTCTCGACGATCTACCACACGGCCATGCCGTACGCGATGTTCTTCAGCGGCGGCCAGGCCGTCCACTACTCCGCGGACTTCGCCGCCCGCGGCTACAGCGGCGCCTCCCACGGCTGCGTCAACGTCCGCGACAAGAACAAGATCGCCGCCCTCTTCCACACCGTGAAGCGGGGAACCAAGGTCGTCGTCTACCACTAGCCACAGAGACCACAGAGACGACACATCAGCAGCACATCCCAAGAGCCCAACCGCATATCTCTGACCGAAGCGAAAATTGAGCAACCCCCACCCGGAGCAACCACATCCGCGAGAGCGGCGCCAGCTTAGGCGCAAAGAGTAGGGGCGCGGGCAGGGCCGGGGGAACGTGCCCCGCCCGCGCCAGTTGCGCTGAGCCGTAGGTACGGGGGGAACCCCGGCTCGTCGCGCAGCCGATGACCAGTCGGCTCACTCATTACTGCGTCACGGCTTCAAAAAACGTCACACCGGGCCGTCAGCGGTTCCACTGGGTGTGGCATCTCCGGGGTCCGGAGCGGTTGCCGAGGGGCCGGGGGCCGGGGTGGACGTGCCGGTGCCCGGGCTCGCGCCGGGTGGCCGGGGCGGGTGGCTTTCGTCGTCCTCGTCACCGCCCGAGCCGCCGCCGCTCTCGCCGGTGCCGCCGCCGAAGCCGTCATCGCCGCCCGAGCCGCCGCCGTTCTGGTACCGCGCCAGGTAGGCGCGGCAGAAGACGTGCACCTTCTCGGGTCCGCCGGCCTTGCGTTCGAGGCGCCGCAGCGTGTCGCGGTCCATGCCGTCCCGCTTGCCGGACTCGTAGCTCTGGCACAGGCCGAGCAGGAAGTTCTTCGTGTCCCCGTGGCCGGGCCCGGTCTCTTTGCCGTCGCTGCCGCCGGGCTTGTCGCTGCCGCGTCCCGTTCCGCCGCTCGGGGTGCCGCTGCCGGGCTTCTTACTGGCGCCGGGGCTGCTGCCGGGTCTGGGGCTCTCGGGGGGTTCGGAGCTCTTCGGATCGGGGGTGGCGTCGGGGGTCTGCCCCGTGGTGCCGTCGGTCTGGGCGCCGGGCTCGCCGGTGCGGAACGGTCCGGGGGTTTCGACGGCGGAGACGCTGGAGGCCGGTGCGGGGTCGCCGCCGCCCCGGAACGGGGTGGGCAGGACGCCGGTGCCGGCCGCGACGGCGACGCCGCCGATGGCGCAGGCGGCGAGGGCGACGGCGAAGCCGCGCCGGACGGGGCGGCCGAGCCGGGTGCGTTCGGCGAGGTCCGCGGTGCGCGCGCCCGTGGCCGGTGCGCCTGCGGTGCGGTTGCGGGCGCCGGAGCCGTGGCGGACGGCCTGGCGGAATGCGGCGACGGCCGCCTCTTCGCCGGGCAGCTCGACGGCTTCGGGCGTCCTGGCGGCGACCGCGGCGGCGGCTTCCAGGAGCTGTTCGAGTTCGCGTGCGCCGTCGCCGTTCCGGGCACTGACCTGTTCACCGCGCAGCAGTTGCTCCGCGGTGTCCTTGTCGAGCCAGTCGTACCGGTCGTCGGCCATCACATGTCCCTCTGCGTCCGTGCGGCCGTTTCCGTCACACCTGGTACGTACGATTCCGCCACGCCGTCGCGACGCCTTCTGCCCTGTACGGGCACCCCGCTCACCGTTCCGCCACCGCCGTGCGGGCCCTGTACGGGCGCTCCGGAGGAGGCTCCTCCACCCTGGCCGGCGCCGCCTTCGCCACCGGCCCCACTGCTGTCCTGACTCCTGTCCTGACTGCCGTCCGGCTCCTCGCCGATCAGCTCGGCGAGCCGCCGCAGCCCGCGGTGTGCGGCGGTGCGCACCGCGCCGGGCCTTTTGCCGAGCACCTGCGCGGCGTTCTTGGCGTCGAGCCCGACCACCACCCGGAGCACCACGGCCTCGGCCTGGTCCTGCGGCAGCCGGGCTATCAGCCGCATGGTGCTGCCGGTGCCCAGGGCTTCGAGTGCCTCGCCCGCGGTGTCGGACGCGCCGGGGGTGTCGGCCAGTTCGCTCTCGTCGCCGCCGATCGCCGGGCGGCGGCCGCGCATCCTGATGTGGTCGAGGGCCCGGTTGCGGGCGATACGGGCGGCCCAGCCGCGGAAGCGGTCGGCGTCGCCGCTGAAGCGCGCGAGGTCGCGGGTGATCTGGAGCCAGGCCTCGGAGGCGACATCCTCCACGTCCGGTTCGCTCACCAAGGTCCGTACATATCCCAACAGCCGGGGATGTACGGCGCGGTAGACGGTACGGAACGCCGCCTCGTCACCGTCCTGTGCCGCCTGCACGGCCACCGTCAGCCGACGGTCGTCCGGCTGAATGTCGTCCCCTCGCACGGGTCCATCCTGTCGCACGCGGAATGTCCGCCGCCCGGTCCTTGCTGCATTGCTGCTTCTCTCGGCCGCGCCTTCGGCCTCGCTTCTCCGTTCCCGGCGTCGTTGGGGCGGGCAGCGCCCCTCCGCACGGCCGGAGCCGGGCCGGCTACCGCGAGCCGCCGGCCGCGGACGGCCGGAAACCGCCGGTAACCCGGATGTTCCCGCAGACCGTATCCCGTGTGGGCAAACGATCCGAACCCGGGAGGGAGGCACCGCCCGATGCGGCGGAGCCGGAAGAAAGGGGGCGCCGAGCGGCCGGCGCTTCGGCGAGGTGCCCGCACGGATCCATCTGGAACTCCCGGGAAGGACGGCTTCTCCCGCCGCGGCAGGCGGCCTGAACAGTGCGCCGACCGGCGCGGATCCGCACGTTACGGGCCTGTCCGGGCCCCCGTCCAGAGCACGGGCCGTGCGCCCGTCCGTACCCCGTGTGACGCTTTCGCGCCGTCTGGCGCTGTACCGGGTAGGGGGCCGTCACAGGCCCTTCGCGAACGACGGCCGGGGCCTCTCCTGTGGGGGGTGGCGGCCCCGGCCGTCCTCGTTCTCTCACCCGTTTCTTACCGGGTCCGGCTCCCGGGTCCCGCTCACACCCGGTTGGCCAGCGCCTTGAAGTCCGTCCAGGACAGGGCGGGCGTCCCCGGGTCCCAGGTCTTCTGCGCCAGCGCCGCCAGCGGCAGCCGGATCCCGGCGGCCACCTGCGCCGCCGTCTGCGCCTGGGCCAGGTCGCACCAGATCGCGAAGCGCGCCCCGGGAATGCGGTCCGGGCCCGTCATGCTCGCGGGCACCGCCACCGGCTGGGTACCGCGGATCACCCGCGGGGTCCAGCTCTGGTAGATCCGCTGGCCGGTCGGATAGACGAACTGGTTGGGCTCGCCGAGCACGTAGTAGAGGAACTCGTCGTTGAAGTTCATGACGTTGCGGCCCTCGCGCAGGAATTCCGCGGGGTCGCGCTTGCCGGCCTCCTTGCCGGTCCAGTAGTCGACCATCCGGTTCTTGTCCGCGGTCACGACCCCGCCGGCGAAGAATCCGTCGTTCCAGGCCTCGACCCGGTTCTTGCCCTTGGCCTCCACGGTCTTCTGCCGGTCGTTGAGCCAGCCGGTCGTCAGGTCCTCGATGGTGGCGCCGGACCCGTACTTCTGCCGCGCGGCCTTCGCGAGCTGCGGGTACTTGGTGGCGGGAGAGGACGACATCAGCGCCTGGTACTCGTCGCCGCCCAGATGCCAGTACGCCGGGGCGCCCTTGGGGTTGGTGAACAGCTCGCTCATTTCCTTCAGCAGCGAGTCGATCAGCGGGGCGGACTTGGGGTTGGAGATGTCGATCGCCCCGGGGATCACCCGGCCCTGGACGTTGCGCAGCTGGAGAGCGGGATAGTGGTCCAGCACGGCGCCCAGGTGGCCGGGCGAGTCCAGCTCCGGGACGACGGAGATGTGCAGGGTGCGCGCGAGCGCGATGATCTGGCGGACCTGGGCCTTGGTCAGATGGTCGGCGGAGACGATCTCGGGGTGGGTGTCGCTCTGGATGCGGAAGCCCTGGTCGTCGGAGAAGTGCAGCTGGAACTGGTTGAGCTTGAGGTCGGCGATCTCCCTCAGCCGCGCCTCGATCCAGTTCTGGGTGAACGGCTTGCGGGCGTTGTCCAGCGACAATCCGCGCTGCGGGCGGTCGGGCCGGTCCTGGATGGTGCCCTCGGGGAGTCCGCCGGCGGCGCGTACGGCCTGCTTGACGGTGCGGGTGCCGTAGAAGATTCCGGCGTCGGTGGGGGCCGTGAGAGTGAGCCTGGTGCCGTCGGCCGTGAGGGTGTAGGCCTCGTCGGCGGAGCCCCGGACGGGGACGTTGTTGTCGCTGTTCTTGCCCGTCAGCTTCACCTCGATGTCGCCGGGCCGTACGGTCTGGTCGCCGTAGACGATGCCGAGGCCGAGGTCGTTGGCCATCCGCTGGGCCTCGTCGGCGACATTGCTCTTCTCGCCGGCCGGTACGACCACACGGGCCCCCTTGGACGGGCGCCAGCCGCGTCCCTCGGCCCGGCGGAAGTCGCGGACGGCGGGGATGACCTGCGGTGTTCCGGTCACCGGCGCCCACGTCGGGGTGGCGTCGGCCGAGGGGTTCATCTTGGCGCTGGTGCTCCCGGGCGGCTCGGTGTCCGCGGCGCCGGAGCAGCCGGCGAGCAGCAGGGCACCGGCGAGGGCCGCGGCCGGGAGGGCGGACCGGGCCGCCGGGCCCGGGCGCGTCCCCGGCCTCGTCGGGAGGCGCAGGGAGGCCGAGGGCCGCGGGGCGCGCGGCGGCCGCATCGGATTCGACATCGTGCAATCCTCACTTTTCGGGGCGAAGGTATTGCCAGGTGTGCGGAGCCGGTCGTCCACCGAACGCACGAAAGCTCTCTCATCCGGGTGAAATTCGCGCATCCTTCGGACAGCGGACGACAAGCGTCGTTAGCGTGGCGGTTCCATTGGTCACCCCCTTCACAGGGCTCTCCTGGAGCCGCCGGATACCACCGGGGTGGCGTGGCACACGCACCATCACACCCGCCGCCGCTTCGTACGCGGCCCGGTTCCGGTCCGCTCCCCCCAGCTTCCTTCAGCCGCCCGTCCCGCACCCGTCGAATCGACTCATTCGCATCCGTCCGAGGAGCCCACGCTGTCCGGTGACACCCCGGCCGCCCGGCCGACGACGCTGCACCCTCCGCAGCCCCCGTGGTGCGGCATATCCGCCCGGACCCTTGGCGGCGCCCTGCCCCACCCCCGTCGTGAGGGGATCGGGCTCGGCCGCTTCAACGCCCTCACCCGGGACGACACGCTGGCCGTGCTGCTGAGCTGCTGCGGCAGCCACCGCTGGGCCGAGCGGGTGGCCGCGCACCGTCCGTACCCGGATCCGGATTCGCTGCTCGCCGCCGCCGACGAGGCCTGTTACGACCTCACGCCGGGCGAGCTGGACGAGGCGCTCGCCGAGGAGTCCCTCTCGTCGCAGCCGCTGGTCGGTGCCCGCGGGCCCGGCACGCTCGCCGCCCACACCGCGCTGCGGGCCGCCCATGCCGAGTACGAGCGGCGCTTTCGCCATGTCTTCGTCATCTGCCTGGACGGTTACCGCGACGAGGAGCTGCTCGACCAGGTGCTGTCCGGCATCCGCACCCGGCTGGGCAACGAACCGGACGAGGAGCGGGCGGTCGCCGCGGAGGAACTCCGCCGGCTGGCCCGCGGCCGGCTGACGCGGCTGATGAGCTCCGGGCCGTAGCGGAGCGCCGGATCGCCGCTTATCACCGGTACTTCCGTTTCGTCCTTGTGTGATAGCCCGTTGGTGCCTGTTTGATCACACCTAAGGACCCCGGCGCAAGGAACCGACAGCACGTCGCTACGATGGCCAGGGCCGGTGGACCGTACCCGGCCGGGCCCGACCGACAGAGAAGCCGGCTGGCCCCAATCCCCGCTCCCGGAGGGTTTTTCCGTGCCGGCTGGAACGCTGTACCGCGGCCGGGAAGGCATGTGGTCCTGGGTGGCTCATCGAGTCACCGGCGTCCTCATCTTCTTCTTCCTGTTCGTACACGTCCTCGACACCGCTCTCGTACGCGTCTCCCCCGAGGCGTACGACAACGTCGTTGCGACTTACAAGACCCCGATCGTCAATGTGATGGAGTACGGCCTGGTGGCCGCCATCCTCTTCCACGCGCTCAACGGCCTGCGGGTCATCGCCGTGGACTTCTGGTCGAAGGGCCCGAAGTACCAGAAGCAGATGCTGTGGACCGTCGTCGGTGTCTGGGTCGTGCTGATGGCCGGTGCCTTCTACCCCGTGTTGCAGCACACCCTGCGCACGCTGTTCGGGAGCTGACGCGAGATGTCTGCTGAAACCACCTCCGCAGGTGCCACCGCGGCGGGCGCGTCCGACGGCGTCTCGCTCTATGACGTGGACCACCCGGCCCCGGTCATCGAGGCGCCGCGCAAGCGCACGAAGAAGACCGGGCGCGCGTCCCGGGGCAACTTCGAGCTCCAGGCCTGGCTGTTCATGCGGCTGTCCGGCATCGTGCTGGTCGTCCTGGTCCTGGGCCACCTGCTGATCCAGCTCGTCCTGGACGGCGGCGTCTCCAAGATCGGCTTCGCGTTCGTGGCCGGCCGCTGGGCCTCGCCGTTCTGGCAGGTCTGGGATCTGCTGATGCTGTGGCTCGCCATGCTGCACGGCGCCAACGGCCTGCGTACGGTCATCAACGACTACGCGCAGCGGGACAACACCCGCTTCTGGCTGAAGATGCTGCTGTACACCGCGACGGTGTTCACCGTCCTTCTGGGCACGCTGGTGATCTTCACCTTCGACCCGAACATCTCCTAAGGCCGGGGCTGACTGGAACCATGAAGATCCACAAGTACGACACCGTCATCGTCGGCGCCGGTGGCGCGGGCATGCGTGCGGCCATCGAGTCGACCAAGCGCAGCCGCACCGCGGTCCTGACGAAGCTCTACCCGACCCGCTCCCACACCGGCGCCGCCCAGGGCGGTATGGCTGCCGCCCTCGCGAACGTCGAGGAAGACAACTGGGAGTGGCACACCTTCGACACGATCAAGGGCGGCGACTACCTGGTCGACCAGGACGCCGCCGAGATCCTGGCGAAGGAGGCCATCGACTCGGTCCTGGACCTCGAGAAGATGGGCCTGCCGTTCAACCGCACGCCGGACGGCACCATCGACCAGCGCCGCTTCGGCGGTCACTCCCGTAACCACGGTGAGGCCCCGGTCCGCCGGTCCTGCTACGCCTCGGACCGCACCGGCCACATGATCCTCCAGACGCTGTACCAGAACTGCGTCAAGGAGGGCGTGGAGTTCTTCAACGAGTTCTACGTGCTCGACCTGCTGCTCCAGGACGTCGACGGCGTCAAGAAGTCCGCGGGTGTCGTCGCGTACGAGCTGGCCACCGGCGAGATCCACGTCTTCCAGGCGAAGTCGATCATCTTCGCGTCCGGCGGCACCGGCAAGTTCTTCAAGGTGACCTCCAACGCGCACACCCTGACCGGTGACGGCCAGGCCGCGGCCTACCGCCGCGGGCTGCCGCTGGAGGACATGGAGTTCTTCCAGTTCCACCCGACGGGCATCTGGCGCATGGGCATCCTGCTGACGGAGGGCGCCCGTGGTGAGGGCGGCATCCTCCGCAACAAGGACGGCGAGCGCTTCATGGAGAAGTACGCGCCCGTCATGAAGGACCTCGCCTCGCGTGACGTCGTCTCGCGCTCCATCTACACGGAGATCCGCGAGGGCCGCGGCTGCGGACCGGAGGGCGACCACGTCTTCCTGGACCTGACGCACCTGCCGCCGGAGCAGCTGGACGCCAAGCTCCCGGACATCACCGAGTTCGCGCGTACCTACCTCGGTATCGAGCCCTACACGGACCCGATCCCGATCCAGCCGACCGCGCACTACGCCATGGGCGGCATCCCGACGAACGTCGAGGGCGAGGTCCTGGCGGACAACTCCACCGTCGTGCCGGGCCTGTACGCGGCCGGCGAGGTGGCCTGTGTCTCCGTGCACGGCGCCAACCGCCTGGGCACCAACTCGCTCCTGGACATCAATGTCTTCGGGCGCCGGGCCGGTATCGCCGCCGCCGAGTACTCCGCGGACGCCGACTTCGTCGAGCTCCCCGAGAACCCGGCGCAGCTGGTCATCGACCAGGTCGAGCGGCTGCGCAACTCCACCGGCAGCGAGCGGGTCACCGAGATCCGCCGGGAGCTCCAGGAGTGCATGGACGCCAATGTGATGGTGTTCCGCACCGAGCAGACGATCAAGACCGCGGTCGAGAAGATCGGCGAGCTGCGCGAGCGCTACCTGAACGTGTCCATCCAGGACAAGGGCAAGCGGTTCAACACCGACCTGCTGGAGGCCGTCGAGCTGGGCAACCTGCTCGACCTGGCCGAGGTCATGGCGGTGTCCGCGCTGGCCCGCAAGGAGTCCCGCGGCGGTCACTACCGCGAGGACTTCCCCAACCGCGACGACGTCAACTTCATGCGGCACACCATGGCGTACCGCGAGGTCGGCGCAGACGGCACCGAGTCGATCCGCCTCGACTACAAGCCGGTCGTACAGACCCGCTACCAGCCGATGGAGCGTAAGTACTGATGAGCACCCCGACTCTCGACAAGCACTCCGCGGCGCTGGACGCGGCCGAGGACGGCGCTTCGCACCTGATCACGGTCACCTTCCGGATCCGCCGGTTCAACCCGGAGATCTCGGAGGACGCCAGCTGGGAGGACTTCCAGCTGGAGATCGACCCCAAGGAGCGCGTCCTGGACGCCCTCCACAAGATCAAGTGGGAGCTGGACGGGTCGCTGACCTTCCGTCGTTCCTGCGCCCACGGCATCTGCGGCTCGGACGCCATGCGCATCAACGGCCGCAACCGTCTCGCCTGCAAGACGCTGATCAAGGACATAAACCCGGAGAAGCCGATCACGGTCGAGGCCATCAAGGGCCTGACCGTGCTGAAGGACCTTGTCGTCGACATGGAGCCCTTCTTCCAGGCGTACCGCGATGTGATGCCGTTCCTGATCACGACCGGCAACGAGCCGACCCGTGAGCGGCGCCAGTCCGCCGAGGACCGCGAGCGCTTCGACGACACCACCAAGTGCATCCTGTGCGCCGCCTGCACGTCCTCGTGCCCGGTGTTCTGGAACGACGGCCAGTACTTCGGCCCGGCGGCGATCGTCAACGCGCACCGCTTCATCTTCGACTCGCGCGACGAGGGCGGCGAGCAGCGGCTCGAAATCCTCAACGACAAGGACGGCGTCTGGCGCTGCCGGACGACCTTCAACTGCACGGACGCCTGCCCGCGCGGTATCGAGGTCACCAAGGCCATCCAGGAAGTCAAGCGGGCACTGATCACCCGGCGCTTCTGACCGACCGCAGGCGCGTGGCTCCCCGTAGGGGAAACGTCCTAGGGGGTGTCTCTCCGATCTCCGTGGATCAGCCTGCGGCGTCTGGTGCCGTGCATCGCAAGGCGGAGGATCGTCCCCGTACTGGGCGTACGGGGACGATCCGACAACGCGGCGAGGTGCGGTGCCTGGGGGCACCTCCCAGCGTTAGCTGGGGGAGCGTCGCAGGCCCACGGAGATCGGGGAGACGCCCCCTAGCGCCTGGCGGCGGTCCGGGTTCCGGCCCGGCCGCCGAGCAGAACCGGCACGTCCCGAAGGGCCCCGCCTCCGAATTCCCGGAGGCGGGGCCCTTCGGCACGGGCGTCCGCCGTCTCCCGTGCCGCGTACACGAGCACCGGCGGCAGCGCTTCGTCCACCAGCGCCAGCGGGTGGTCACAGCAGAAGTACGAGGGGACGAAGACCAGGCCCCGCCCCTGGAGGTGCAGCTCGCGCTCCACCGGATAGTCGACCTCCAGCACCGGCGGCCGCCAGCGCATCGGCGCCCCGAACGTCCGCAGCATCGCCTCCACCCCGGACTGGACCTGCGCATGCTTGCGCAACTCCCGGTCCGCACCGACCCGTCGGGCGATCCGCGGCCAGGCCGGCGCCACCGCCAGATGGTGATACGTCCGCAGGCTGCGCGCGAGCTGCCGCAGCGCGGCCGGCTCGCCCTCGCCGATGCCGCGCGCCCATCCCGGCAGCGCCCGGTGCCCCGACAGCCGCGTCAGCTCGGTCCGCAGCCGCTGCCGCGGGGTGCTCATCACGGCCTCCAGACCGGACTCGACCCCGTACTGGGACGCGGACGGCGTGAGGAAGTCCGGGAAGTACCCGTAGGGCGGGACCAGCGCGAACAGCGTCCGCAGCGGCTCCGTCCCGTACCGCACGGCGTGCTGCCGCCAGGCCGCCAGCGCCGGATCGGTCCGGTTCTCCCGCAGGCTGTGCAGGCTCAGCACCGTCTCCCAGAGCGGGTCGGCCCCGTCGGCCACCCGCGTACGCGCCAGATCCTGCGCGGTGAAGTGCACACGTAGCACGTCGTCCCCCTGCTTCTGCGCCGCTCCCCTCACGGCGTGGACACGAGGATCTGTCCGACGGACAGGTGGTGGCAAGCGGAACCGGCGGGTAGCATCCCGCCCTCCTCGCCGCGGGCTCCCCCACCACCGTCGGGGCGACGGCGCCACCCCTCCCGCCGGCGCCTCGCTCCCGCCACGCCCCCGCCGCGCACTCTCGCGTGACCTGCGCCTTCGCGCCGAGGGCGGTCTGATGCCGCGCCAACTACGGGCTTTGGGGGTCCAGTTGTGCCGACCCGAAGCGGATCGGTGCCGCCGGACATTCCAGCGGCGGCAACAGCGCGGCAACCGCCATGGCGGCCGACCGCCGTATCCGCGCGGCCGCTCCTGCCTTGCTCCGGTCTGCTGCCCCCGACGGTCCGCCCGTCGCCCGACGGTCTGCTAGCGCTCGCCCTCCAGCACCTTGTCCAGGAAGACATCCAGGTTCCGCACGGTGCGAGCGATCCGCTCCTCCAGGGGCAGCGTCTCCTCGTGCCGGCCGGCGAGCTGGGACTGCTTGCGTCCCCGGACGTAGAGGGAGCAGGCGAGGTCGGCGCACAGATACGTCCCGACGGTGTTCCCCTGCCGTCCCGAGGGGCCGGCACGGCGTGCGGCGAGCAGGCTGACACCGGAACCCGGGTGGCCGGTCACGCAGACCGAACACACCGTCGTCTTCGTGAAACTCCGCCGCACTCCCTGCGGGACCCGCAGGGTCACGCCGATGAGCCCGTCGCCCCGGGGCGCGACCAGATAGCTCCGGTCCGGCGCCCCCGGATCGCGCCATCCCAGGAAGTCCAGGTCACCCCACGGGAGTTCGGCCAGCCCCACGGGCAGATGGGCTCTGCTCGCCTCGCCCTTCGAGCAATTGACGAAGGAGGCACGTATCGCTTTTTCACCTACGGGGTCCATGGGCTGGGAAGTTAACAGCGCGCCGGGGCCATGTCGCCTGAATTTCCCGATGGTGGGGGTGGTGGCCCGGGGCCTCCGTTACCCGCCCGGCTTCATCATCCTCGACCTGGTCGTCCTGACAGCGAGCCCCGCCCGTTCCGCCTTCGCGATGCGTTCGGCGTCGGCCTGCTCGCGTTGCGGAGCCGGCTTTCCCCCGTTCACGGGTCTCATGAAAAGCATCGCCTTGCTGCCGGGAGTCACCACGACTCCGCCGAAGCGCAGGTCGCCCGCGACCCGTGCGCCGTGGAATTCGAGAAGGTAATGGGCTCAGTACCCGCGCACACTGGGCGACACAGGTCCCATAGGACTTGTGTCGCCGCTCCCGGCGAAGACCG
This sequence comes from Streptomyces sp. MCA2, assembly GCF_023544705.1. Taxonomy (NCBI): domain Bacteria; kingdom Bacillati; phylum Actinomycetota; class Actinomycetes; order Kitasatosporales; family Streptomycetaceae; genus Streptomyces; species Streptomyces sp. MCA2. Next base: position 44,396 of record NZ_JAMJFM010000026.1, on the reverse strand, counting down.
CAATGCGCAAGGCCAACGAGCCGCCTCCGGCATAACACGGACAGCCGCTCGTTGTGGGGTTCCTCCCCGTAGAGGGTGGGGCAGTGACGCTCAGCCCCAGGCCTGGTGACCGGAATTGTTACGACGGCGGACGGCGACCACGACGCCAATGACGATGCCTGCGACGAGGAGTACGCCGAGCCCGATACCGCCGTAGAGCATGATCGCTTGCTTGCCGCCCATGGGCGGGTTGGGGTCAAAGCCCTTGCCGGCGGCATCCTGGGAGGACGCCTTGTCGTCCGGCATCGGCAGCGGGCCCTGTGCCGAGCCTGCCGGGATGGTACGCCGCAGGGCCGGCCCGGGCTGGATGAAGCCGTAGCCGTAGTGGGCGTCGGGCAGCTTGAGGTGCTCGTCCTTTTCGGCCTTCGCCAGTCCGGCGGTCTTCACGAGACGGTTCGCGATCTGGCCTGGAGTGAGGTCAGGGAACTTCTGCTTGAGGAGGGCCGCGGCGGCGGAGACATACGCGGAGGCGGCCGAGCTGCCGTCTGCGGATGTGCGGTAATCGGAGTCGCTCTTGCCCATCGCCACGGGAACCTTTACTCCGGGCGCGAGCAGATCCATGTCCGAGTTGTAGTTGTTGTCGTCGGATGCCTCGCCGTACTCGTTGACCGAGCCGACGCCGATCGCACCCTTGCAGCCCACCGGATAGCTCTTTTGGGACCAGCCGTTGTTGCCCACGGCTGCCACGACCACGGCACCCTTCTTCAAGGCGTACTGGATGGACTCGCACATATCGCCCTCCATATCCCCGCCATAGGACATGTTGATGACGTCCGCACCGTGGTCCACGGCCCATCGGGTGCCCTGTCCGCTGTTCTTGTACTCCGGGACGGGCAGAATCTTCGCGTCCGGTGCCAGCCCCTTGACGCCCTGGGAACCTTTCGGGCCGTGTCCGTGCCCCGCGATGATTCCGGCCATGGCGGTGCCGTGGTCCCGGATGTCCTCCTGGGCGGAAAGGTGCTTGGCGCCCTCGGCTTCCGTTGCCTTCCCGAAGTCCGGCCCGGGAAGGAACTGGCCCTTCAGGTCCTGATGCGTCTCCCGGAATCCACTGTCGAGCACAGCTACCGTCATGCCCTTGCCGGTGGCTTCCTTCCAGAGCTGCTGGGCCCCGAATGCCTCCAACGGCCACAGATCCTTGCGCACTTGATCTGCGGAGGCGGTCCCGCCCGCGGCCAGCAGCAGCGCTCCGGTCAGCGCGGCACCCACCGTCACGCGCAGTGTTCGGGTGACCCTCATCCTTCGCTCCTTCTTGCTGTGCTGTCCGGGCGGCATTGTTCCGCCTGAGGAAAAGCCCCGCACACCCGGGTGCGGGGCCATGCCTCACTGGGCCGCAGGCGACGCTATCGCCGGCTCACTCGATGACGCGAGGGGCCACATTACGTTGCGGGGTCCAGGTCTCCTCGTCCTCGACGAGGTAGTCGGGACGCTGCCCGGTCGTGCGCTCCTTCTCGCCCTGGCCCTTGCCCTTGGCACCGGCCGCGCCCGCCATGCCCGCCTGGTTGCCGCCGCGACTGCGGTGCAGCCCGGCGCCGCCCTGCTTGGCACCACCCGCCGGGCCGCCCGGCCTGCCGGCCGTCCCGCCACGGGTACGTGCCTGCGGACCGCCGCGGCCGGCCGCGCCCGCGGCACCCGCCTTGCCGCCGACCCCGGCACCGGCGCCCGGCATACCGCCACCGCGCATCCCGCCGGCGCCGCCCCGGGCCCCGCCGGAACCCATGCCGCCCGGCATACCGATGACACCGACCGGGATCGCTCCGCCGGGGAAGCCGCCCGTGCCGCCGGACACCCCGTGACTGCCGCCCGTCATCCCGCCGTTGATGGCACCGCCACCCGTCGACGGGGCGAGGGTGCCGCCCTGCACGCTGTCGAGTCCGGTGGTCACCGGCAGTTCGGGCCGGGAGACCTTGGGCCCGTCGAAGCCCGGCGGGACGGCGTGGCCGCCCGCGCCGTTGGGCGTGTCCGACGACGACTCCTTCGGGTGGGTGCCGCCGACCACGGGCATCCGCACCGGAGGTGGCGGCGGGGTCGAGGACGGGGGCTTCGGCCAGTCGTCCCCGGGGCCGCCCGGCTCGATCCCGTCGTTGAGCCGCTTGCCCTGCCCCTCATAATGCGCCGCCAGCTCATCCATCACGACGACCGCCTCGACCTGGCGCTCCTTGCTCAGGGACAGGCTGTCCCGGTTGAGCTCCAGCGCCATGCGGGCATCCATCTTCGGGTTCTGCATGTCCCGCTTGAACTGACTGTCGTCGCCGCTGTCGTCCTTGGCCCGGTCCACGAGGCCCGGGTCATGGATCTTGGACATGGTCCGCTTGGCCTCGCGCAGGTTGTGTGCGACGCCGACCTCCGGCCCTGAGGAGCGCGAACCGATGAGCGTGGACTCCACGTTGCGGGAGTGCTGGTAGGTCCGGTCGATCTTCTCCAGGACCTTGCCGGCCTCCCTGCGGAAAGCCTGGGCCGCCGAGCCCTCCCAGTGCGCCGTGGCGTGATCGACAGCATCCATGAAGGCCTTGCGGATACCGCCCTGGCCGTCCTGGCCGCCGAGGCGGTCAGCGGAGGCGCGCCAGTGATAGCCGGAGGTCTCGATCGCTTCGGGGTTGGCGTTGGCGATCATTGCGCGGAGTGCGTTGATGCCGTGGTGATGGAAGTCAGACGGGGAACGGGGGGTCAGATGCTGACCCTTGAACGACTTCAGCCGCTCCTCCCGCTCGTGGTTCTTGCGCTGCTGCTCCATCGCCTTGGCGGTGTCGTACTCCTGCTTGGCGTCAACCATGCAGGCCCCCCTTCATCTCCGGCTCCGTCTCTCGTCCGTACATCCCGCAGCCTGCTCAGCCGTTCATCGACGTCTTGGTCTCGTGTTCCTGGTCCTCGTACGCGCCCCGGCTGGCTTCCGTCTTCTCGCCGAACCGGTGGATGAGGTCCTGGAGCGCATTAACGACCTGTGACATGTACTCCTGCATGCCGTCATGGGCCTTGGCGAGTTCCCCCGCCTCCAGGAAATCGATACCGAATGCCGACGTCGGAATCGTCGTGCTGTATTTCACCTTCTGGCTGGGTTCATCCATATCCGCCCGAAGATGCCTGAGCTGGCGTACGACGCTGTCCAGTTCGTCGAGATCGACCTTGAACCGCTCGCTCATGTCCTGCTCTCCCCGTTTCCCTGCACCCCGTTCGTCCCCCTCGCGCCGCCGTGTGAAGCCGGGACGGTAAGGACTCCGTAAAGTCAATAAATTCTAGGGAGTTGAGGCCTGCCGGTGCAAGATCGAAAGTCATGATCTGTCCGATTTGGCGCAGGATGGCTCCGCACTTTGTAGGGGGGTTGTTATCTACGCGGCGCAATCCCTCCGAATTCCGATCACGCGCGCAGTGAGGCGAGTTCGACCACCGTCACGTCCGGCGGTGCCCCCAGCCGTACCGGCGGCCCCCAGGCGCCCGCGCCGCGGGTGACGTAGAGCTGGGTGTCGCCGTAGCGCTCCAGGCCCGCGACGGTGGGGTTGGTGGCGGCGGCGACGTAGGTGAAGGGCCACATCTGGCCACCGTGGGTGTGGCCGGAGAGCTGGAGGTCCACGCCGAACCGGACGGTGTCGTGGATGGTGACCGGCTGATGGGCCATCAGGACGACGGCACGGGACGGGTCCCGGCCGCCCAGCGCCAGGTCGTAGTCCGGGCCCGCGTGTTCGGTCTGGCCCGTGACGTCGTTGACGCCGGCGAGGTCGAAGCCGGGGAGTTCGGTGCGGGCGTTCTCCAGCGGGTGGATGCCCAACCCTCTGATGTGGTCGACCCAGGGGGCGGCGCCCGAGTAGTACTCGTGGTTGCCGGTGACGAAGTACGCGCCGTGCCGGGAGCGCAGACCCCGCAGCGGTTCGGCGGCCGGGGCGAGGTCGGCGACGCTGCCGTCCACCAGGTCGCCGACGATGGCCACCAGGTCGGGGTCGGTGCGGTTGATGGTCTCGACGACCCGTCGGGTGTGCGCGCGGCCGAGGATCGGGCCCAGGTGGATATCGCTGACGACGGCGATCCGGAAGCCGTGGGCGGCGCGCGGCAGTTTGGCCAGGGGGACGGTGACGCGCTTCACCGCCGGTCCGCGGAGGGTGGTCGCGGTGCCGTAGCCGACGGCGGCCGTGGCGGCGAGGGAGGCGCCGGCGGCGACCGCGCGGGCGAGGAAGAGGCGGCGGGGCGGGACGGCGAGCGGCGGCAGGGCGGGGGTGCGGGGCGGGAGGAGGGTGGGGGCCGAGGAGGGGGACGGGGCGCGGGGCGGGTCAGCCGACGGGGCGGGGGACGCGGTGCGGGGCGGGTCGGGGGCCGGTGCGGGGGCCGGGGCGGCGGCCGAGGGAGCGGCCGAGGGGGCCTCGTCGGCCGGCTCGCGGTCGCGGAGCGCCCGTAGTCCCACCGCGCGGACCACCTCCCCCACCAGCAGCGCCAGTGTGAGATAGAGCACCAGGGCCAGCCAGAGATAGCCGGGCCAGGCCAGTGCCTGCTGGAGGGGGAAGGGCGCGCCGGCGCGTTCGGCCGGCAGGGCGGCGAGGGTGGTCAGGGGGAGGACGAAGGCGGCGGCGGTGCCCGTACGGCGGAGCCGGCTGCCCGGTGTGGTGGTGTCGCGGACGAGCCGGCACCACAGATAGCGGTGCACGCCCACGAACAGTCCGAGGACCGGTACCACGATCAGGGCGAAGATCACGGCGTCTCCCCGTGGCCGTGGTTCAGGAAGCGGACGAGGAGGGGGTGGTGGGCCGGTCGGGCGTGCTCTGTGCGGCCTCGCGGCGCAGGGCCCGTACGCCGCGGAACCCGATCACGCCAATCGCCGTCCCCAAGAGAAAGGAAGCCACCGCGAGCAGCAGATGGACCCAGAAGTAGGCGGTCGGGTCACCCGCAGCGTCGAAGGCGAGACCGCTCCCGTCCTTCCAGAGGTTTTTGACGAAAGTGATCCAGATGAACCAGCTCCACACCCCGAAGGCGAGCAGGAACCAGGACACGGGGCGAGAGAGCTTCATGAGGTCCAGTATGGGCAGCGGCTCCATCCGGCGGGCGGGAGGGGCACTCTTCCGTGGGGTGCTGTCGGCTTCCCGGGCAAAGGCGGGTACGTTCACCGACGTGCCGACGACCTTCCGCGCTTCCACGGCTCCCACCGATCCGACCGCCTCGGCTGCCCCGGCCGCACCCGGCAGTGCCGGGCGCGCGGCGCGCAACGGCTTCCCCCTGCGCACCGCCGCCGCGCTGGCCGCCTCCGGACTGCTCGCCTCCCCGTTGCTGGCCGGCACCGCGCATGCCGACCCCAAGGCTCCCGCGCCGCCGACGAAGATGTCGCAGATCGGCGGGGACCGGCTGGGCACGCCCGGTGTCCAGGTGGCGCCGGGGCCCGGCGCCCCCAAGCTGCCGGGTCCGGACACGCTGACGGCCCGTTCGTGGATCGTGTCCGACGCCGAGTCCGGCAAGGTGCTGGCCGCCAAGAACCCGCACTGGCGGCTCGCGCCGGCCAGCACGCTGAAGATGCTGTTCGCCGACACGGTGCTGCCGAAGTTCCCCAAGAACGAGAAGCACACGGTCAGGCCCGCCGACCTGGCGGGGATGGGCGTCGGCAGCAGCCTCGTCGGGATAAAGGAGAACCTGAGCTATACGGTCCACGACCTGTGGCTGGGCGTCTTCCTGCGGTCCGGCAACGACGCGGTGCACACCCTGTCGGCGATGAACGGCGGCACGAAGGCCACGGTCACGCAGATGCAGCAGCACGCCAAGGACCTCAACGCCCACGACACCCATGTCGTGACCCCGGACGGCTATGACGCGCCGGGCCAGGTCTCCAGCGCGTACGACCTGAGCCTGTTCGCCCGCTCCGGGCTCCAGAACCCGGACTTCCGCGAGTACTGCTCGACGGCCAGTGCGCAGTTCCCCGGCGACAAGGGCAAGGACGGCAAGCGGGGGACGTTCGGCATCCAGAACACCAACCGGCTGCTGAGCGGCGATTACGACATGAAGCCGTACCCGGGGATCGCGGGGGTGAAGAACGGCTCCACCACCAACGCGGGGTCGACCTTCACCGGCTTCGCCCACCGCGGCGACCGCAAGCTCCTCGTCACGGTCATGAACCCGGAGAAGAAGGAGCACAACGAGGCCTACCGGGAGGCCGCCCAGCTGTTCGACTGGGGTTTCGCGGCGGCCGACAAGGTGGAGCCGGTCGGCCGGCTCGTCGGCCCGAGGAGCGAGGACGACGGCATGGGCGCCGTGGGTGCCAAGGGCAAGGGCAAGGGCGCGCACGAGAGCACCCAGGCCGCGCTGAACGGCACCGGCAGCGCGGGCGGCGCCTGGACCGCGGTGGGCATCACCAGCGGTGTGCTGGCGCTGCTGGCCGTCGTGGCGTTCGCCGTGCACCGGCGCCGTCCGCTGCCGGAGCTGCTGCGGGGCCGCGGGCCCCGGAAGTGACCGGAAGCGGCCGGTGACGCTCGGGAGTGTCCGGGCGCCCGGAAGTGGCCCGGGGTGAACCGGAGTTGATACGGGGCTGAGGCGGGATGAGACGGGGCTGGGCCGAGACGGGCTGGGCCGAGACGGGCTGGGCCGACGGAGGCCGGGGCGGGCTGAGACGGAGGTCGGGCGGAGCGGCGGCCGCGACGCCCGCCGCCGGCGGAAGCCCAGGGCGGCCGACGTCACGCCGCCCGGGGCGGCCGCTCCTGTCCCTCAGGCCGCTCCGGCCCGTCCGGCACCTCGCGCCCTTCCCTCCGCTCTGTCCCCTCTGTCCCCTTCGGCCCGTCCGGCACCTTGAGCTCCTCGTCCTCCCCGCGCTGCTCCCCCTCCGTGGCCGTCCAGGAAGCGCAGTACACCAGCAGCTTCGCGGTGAAGTTGATCCACAGCAGCAGCGCGATCGGGGTGCCGAAGGCGCCGTACATGCTCCGGGAGGCGACGCCCTGGAGATAGCCGCTGAGCAGCAGCTTCAGCAGTTCAAAGCCGATCGCGCCGAGCAGGCCGGCGATCACGACGGCGCGGCGCGGCGGGTGGACACCGGGGAGCCTGGTCAGTATGTAGGCGAGCAGCAGGAAGTCCGCGAGGACGGCGATGACGAAGCCGGCGACCGAGAGCAGGACGCTGCCGATGCCGCCCTCCGGCAGGCCGGTCACCTCGGCCACCTTGCCCACCGCGGCGGACGCGAAGGTCGAGCAGGCGAGGGAGAGCACGGCGACACCGCCGACGCCGAGCAGCAGGACGCCGTCCCGGAGCTTGCCGCGGAAGAAATTGGTCCGCTCGTTGTCCTTCTCCCACACGGCACGCAGGCAGTCCCGCAGTGACTCGACCCAGCCGATGCCGGTGAGCAGCAGCGCGCCACCGGCGACCAGGCCGATGGTGGTGGCGTTGTCGACGAGTGCGGAGATGTGCAGCTGTGCCGAGATGCCGGGGAGCTGCTCGGCGATCTTGCCTTCCAGCTTGTGCAGCTGGCCGTCGCTGAGCAGCGCGGCGCCGATCGCCGCGGCGACGGTGAGCAGCGGGAAGAGCGCGACGAAGCTGGTGAAGGTGATCGCGGCGGCGAGCCTGGTCCAGTGCACCCGGAGCATCCGCTCGTAGGCGCGCCAGAGGTGAGTGGTCATCAGCCGGCCGGCGGCCGGTCCGATCACCGGCAGTGTGCGCAACCAGTCCATGGCGTTCCCCTCGTACGGTCCGAGGCGTTCGTTCGCCTCGTGCCCCTTGTGCCCGCCGGCCTGTGCAGGATGTTACGGCGGCTGCTCGGGCCGGTCGGGAACGCCGGGGCGCGTCGTCCGGATCATGGCGGGCGCGCGGCGGGGTCAGCCGTCGCGGCGGGGTGAGGGGGTGTCCTGCGCCGGGAGGGCGGCGGTCAGCAGGAGGGTGCCGACGGCCGGGAGAGATCGGCGGCCTGGCGCGGGACGCCGGCCGACTGCGGCCCGAAGGGGTACTCCCGCTCCAGGCGCCACACCTCGTCCTGGCCCTGCTCGTAGAGCGCGAAGCCGCCGATCGTCCACGTCGCGCAGAAGTCCCTGAGCCCGTTCTGGGCGCGGTCCATGGCCTCTTCGCCGATGCCGTGGGCGACGGTCACATGCGGGTGGTACGGGAACTGGAGCTCGCGTGCGCAGGGGCCGGAGGCGGCGCGAATACGGGCCTGGAGGGCGGTGCAGCCGGCCACGCCCTCGGCGACCTTGACGAAGACCACCGGGGAGAGCGGCCGGAAGGTGCCGGTGCCTTCCAGGCGCAGCGGGAAGGGGCGGAAGCCGGCCGCGACCTCGGCGAGGTGGCGCTCGATGGCGGGCAGCGCGTCGGCACGGACCTGCGTCGGCGGGAGGAGGGTGATGTGCGTGGGGATGCCGGGTGCGGCGGGATCCCCGAAGCCCTCGCGCTTCCTCTGGAGGAAGCTTCCGTATGGCTCCGGGACCGCGATCGAAACGCCCAGCGTTACGGTCCCCACTGTGTTCTCCCTCCTGACGCCTGTGCGGCGCGCTTGCGCACCCTCTTAGTGTGCCGGGTACGCGCCCTTCTCGGGGAGCGTCCTCGGTCCTCTTGTGAGCAGACAGATGAGCCCCCACGGGTGGGGGCCCTTGCTCCGTGCGGTCCGCGCGGCCGGTACCGGCCCGCCGGGCGGGCGCTCCCGACCGTGCGCGGACGGTCCCGTCAGTGCTTGGCCGGCAGCAATCCGAGCCGGTCATAGGTGGTGGCGAGGGTCTCCGCCGCCACCGCACGGGCCTTCTCCGCACCCTTGGCCAGGATCGAGTCCAGCGTCTCGGGATCGTCCAGATATTCCTGCGTACGGTCCCGGAACGGTGTGACGAAATCGACCATCACCTCGGCGAGATCCGTCTTGAGAGCGCCGTACATCTTGCCCTCGTACTTCTGCTCCAGCTCCGCGATCGTGGTGCCGGTGAGGGTGGAGTAGATGGTGAGGAGGTTGGAGACGCCGGGCTTGTTCTCGGCGTCGTAGCGGATCACGGTGTCGGTGTCCGTGACCGCGCTCTTGACCTTCTTCGCGGAGACCTTCGGCTCGTCGAGGAGGTTGATCAGGCCCTTGGGGCTGGCGGCCGACTTGCTCATCTTGGCCGACGGGTCCTGGAGGTCGTAGATCTTGGCCGTCTCCTTGAGGATGTACGGCGCCGGCATCGTGAACGTCTCGCCGTAGCGGCCGTTGAAGCGCTCGGCGAGGTCGCGGGTCAGCTCGATGTGCTGGCGCTGGTCCTCGCCGACCGGGACCTGGTGGGCCTGGTAGAGCAGGATGTCGGCGATCTGGAGGATCGGGTACGTGAACAGGCCGACGGAGGTGCGGTCGGCGCCCTGCTTGGCGGACTTGTCCTTGAACTGGGTCATCCGGGACGCCTCGCCGAAGCCGGTGAGGCAGTTCATGACCCAGCCGAGCTGGGCGTGCTCGGGCACATGGCTCTGGATGAAGAGCGTGCAGCGCTCCGGGTCGAGGCCGGCGGCCAGCAGCTGGGCGGCCGCGATCCGGGTGTTGTTGCGCAGTTCCGCCGGGTCCTGCGGCACGGTGATCGCGTGGAGGTCGACCACCATGTAGAAGGCGTCGTGGGACTCCTGGAGGGCCACCCACTGGCGCACCGCGCCGAGGTAATTGCCGAGGTGGAAGGAGCCGGCGGTGGGCTGAATGCCGGAGAGCACACGCGGACGTTCGAGAGCCATGCCATCGATTGTCTCAGGTCCGCAAGGGGCACCGGCGCACGGTGGCGGCAGACGGGGAAGGGGCCGCGTTCCGGCGGCGCGTGGGGCGCGGGTACGGACGGAGCCCGGGGCCCGGCGGCGGCCTGTTCGGGGCGGCCGGGAGCTGGAATCGTGGCCCCAGTGGCTCCGTGCGGACCAGGCGGCGGGGGCGTACGGAGCGCGCACCGGCCGTGCGGGTGCCCCGCGGGCGTGGTCCGCGCGCTGAGGGCCCGTGTACCGCACCGGATCTCTGCCCCCGATCTGTGAGGACCGCCGATGACCGACGCCCGCCGTCCCGCGCCCCCGAGCGGCACCGCCGCTCCCGCCCCCGCCGACCGGGCGCCGCGGCCGCTCGCCCCCGGCGGCGCCGGCCGGGCCGCTGCCGACGCGCTGCTGCGGGAGGCCGGGGCGGTGGTCCCCGTACTGCTGCCCGGGGAGGTGCCCGCGGTCGCCGTCACCCGCCACGAGGTGCTGCGCGAGGTCCTCGCGCACCCCGAAGTCGCCAAGAACGCCTGCCACTTCGCCGCTCTGCACGACGGCACCGTGCCACCGGGCTGGCCGCTCACCACCTTCGCCACCGTCGACGGCATGACGACCGCCGACGGGGCCGACCACCGGCGGCTGCGCGGCCTGGTGACCAAGGTGTTCACCGCGCGGCGGGTGGCGGCGCTGCGGCCCCGGGTGGTGGAGCTGACGGCCGGGCTGCTGGACGGGCTGCCGGACGCCGCGGCGGCGGACGGCACGGTGGATCTGCGGCGGCACTTCGCCTATCCCCTGCCGATGAGCGTGATCTGCGAACTGCTGGGCGTGGACGCGGCGTTGCGCGACCGGCTGCACGAGCTGTCGAACCTGATCGTGAGCACGACCGGCACGGCGGACGAGGCGGGGGCCGCCAACCGGGAGATCATCGCCGTCCTCACCCAGGTCGCCGAGGCCCGGCGGGCGGACCCGGGCGACGATCTGACCAGCGCGCTGCTCGCCGCCCAGGAGGAGGACGGCGACCGGCTGAGCGCACGGGAGCTGGTCGGCACCCTGCTGCTGATGATCATCGCGGGGCACGAGACCACGCTCAATCTGATCACCAACGCGGTCCGCGCCCTGTGCACCGACCGCGCACAGCTGGAGCTGGTGCGGAACGGGCGGGCCACCTGGGACGACGTGGTCGAGGAGACGCTGCGCTACGACAGCCCCGTCGCCCACTTCCCGTTCCGCTATCCGGTCCGGGACCTGGAGATCGGCGGCACGCTCGTCCCCCGCGGCACCGCGATGCTGGCCTCCTACTCCGCGGCCGGCCGGGACCCGGAGGCGTACGGCCCCGACGCGGACCGGTTCGACGTCACCCGGCGGCCCGCCGCCCGGCACCTCTCCTTCGGCCACGGGCCGCACTACTGCCTGGGCGCGCCGCTGGCCCGGCTGGAGGCGACCGTCGCCCTGGAGGCGCTCTTCGCCCGCTATCCGGCGCTGGATCTCGCCGTCCCGGACGCGGAGCTGCCGTCCCACCCGAGCTTCATCGGCAACAGCACCCACGTGCTACCGGTCCGGCTCACCGTCTGAGAAACGGCGGGCAAGCTCACCGGCTGAGAAACGGCCGGTCCGGCTCACCGGCTGAGAAACGGCCGGTGAGCCGGGTTCCCGGGAGCCCGGGAGCCCGGGAGCCCCGGACCTCAGTCCGTCGGCAGCCCCGGTGCCGGGTAGCCGGCCATCAGTTCCGCGACCTCGCCGCGGATCGCCGCCAGCGCCTCCTCGTCCCCCTTCGCCGCGGCCTGGACGCTGCGGTCGATCCACTCGGCGACCTGCGGCATCCGGTCCGTGCCCAGTCCGCGGGAGGTGAGGGACGGGGTGCCGATGCGGATGCCGGAGGGGTCGAAGGGCTTACGCGGGTCGAAGGGGACGGTGTTGTAGTTGACGACGATGCCGGCCCGGTCCAGCGCCTTCGCGGCGACCTTGCCCGGGACGCCCTTCGAGGTGAGGTCGATCAGCACCAGGTGGTTGTCGGTGCCGCCGGAGACCAGGTCGTAGCCGCGGGCCAGCAACGCCTCGGCGAGCGCCTTGGCATTGGCGACGACGGCGTGCGCGTAGTCGCGGAAGGACGGGGCGGCCGCCTCGTGCAGGGCGACGGCGATGGCGGCGGTGGTGTGGTTGTGCGGGCCGCCCTGGAGACCGGGGAAGACGGCCTTGTCGACGGCCTTGGCGTGGCTCGCCCGGGACATCAGCATGGCGCCGCGCGGGCCGCGCAGGGTCTTGTGGGTGGTGGTGGAGATGACGTCCGCGTGCGGCACGGGCGAGGGGTGGGCGCCACCCGCGATCAGACCGGCGATATGGGCGATGTCGGCGACGAGCACGGCGTCGACCTCGCGGGCGATCTCGCCGAAGGCGGCGAAGTCGATGGTGCGCGGGACGGCGGTACCGCCACAGAAAATGATCTTCGGGCGTTCCTTGCGGGCGAGGTCGCGCACCTCGTCGAAGTCGATCAGCGCGCTGTCCGGGCGTACGCCGTACTGCACACCGCGGAACCACGTACCGGTCGCCGAGACGCCCCAGCCGTGTGTGAGGTGGCCGCCCATCGGCAGCGCCATGCCCAGCACGGTGTCGCCGGGCTCGGCGAAGGCGAGGTAGGCGGCGAGGTTGGCGGGCGAGCCGGAGTACGGCTGGACGTTGGCGTGCTCCACGCCGAAGACGGCCTTGGCACGCTCGACCGCCAGCGTCTCGACGCGGTCGATGTTCTGCTGGCCTTCGTAGTAGCGACGGCCCGCGTACCCCTCGCTGTACTTGTTCTGGAGGACGGTGCCGGTGGCTTCCAGGACGGCGGCGGAGACGTAGTTCTCGCTGGGGATCAGTCGCAGCGTGTCGGCCTGGAGCTGCTCCTCGGCGCCGACCAGGGCGGCCAGTTCGGGGTCGGCGGCGCTCAGCGCGGGATGGGAAAGGGGCAGTGACATGGCGTTCCTCCGGGGCGGTCGATCGGTTCTTCCGGTCGGTCCCGGGGTGCCCAGGCGGGGCGGCACCTCGTGGTGGTTGCCGCACACCGCTTCCTCGAGGTTGCTTCCCCGTACGCCAGTCGCGGTGCGCACCGCAGAGTCTAGGACACCGTGCTCCCTGTCCGGCGGATCTTCGCAGGCCCGCGCCCCGGAGCGAGCGCAACAATGGAGGGGGACGCGGCACCGTCCGCGCCCCGACGGCCTACCGAACGGAGTCACCGGTGACGTCCACGGAACGCGGCATCGCCGCCGCCGAAGCCCACAGCGCGCACAACTACCACCCGCTGCCCGTCGTCGTGGCCACCGCCGAGGGTGCCTGGGTGACGGACGTGGAGGGCCGTCGCTATCTGGACATGCTCGCCGGGTACTCCGCGCTGAACTTCGGGCACGGCAACCGCCGGCTGCTCGACGCGGCCAAGGCCCAGCTGGAACGGGTCACCCTCACCTCGCGTGCCTTCCACCACGACCGGTTCGCCGACTTCTGCACCCAGCTGGCCGCGCTGTGCGGGATGGAGCTGGTGCTCCCGATGAACACCGGCGCCGAGGCGGTCGAGACGGCGGTGAAGACGGCCCGTAAATGGGGCTACAAGGTCAAGGGCGTCCCCGACGGCCGGGCGAAGATCATCGTCGCGGACAACAACTTCCACGGCCGGACGACCACGATCGTCTCCTTCTCCACCGACCCCGAGGCCCGCGCCGACTTCGGCCCGTACACCCCCGGTTTCGAGATCGTCCCGTACGGCGATCTGGCCGCGATGGAGGCCGCCGTCGACGCCGACACGGTCGCGGTGCTGCTGGAGCCGATCCAGGGCGAGGCGGGGGTGCTGGTGCCGCCGCCGGGCTATCTGGCGGGCGTGCGGGAGCTGACCCGCAGCCGGAACGTGCTGTTCATCGCCGACGAGATCCAGTCGGGGCTGGGCCGTACGGGGCGGACCTTCGCCTGCGAGCACGAGGACGTGGTGCCCGACATGTACGTGCTGGGCAAGGCATTGGGCGGCGGTGTGGTGCCGGTGTCCGCGGTGGTGTCCTCCCGTGAGGTGCTGGGCGTGTACGCGCCGGGCGAGCACGGCTCGACCTTCGGCGGGAACCCGCTCGCCTGCGCGGTGGCGCTGGAGGTGCTGGCGATGCTGCGGACCGGCGAGTTCCAGCAGCAGGCCGTGGAGCTGGGCGAGCATCTGCACAGCGAGCTGGGGCTGCTGGTGGGCGGCGGCGCGGTGGACGCGGTGCGCGGCCGCGGCCTGTGGGCGGGTGTGGACATCAACCCGTCACGCGGCACCGGGCGGGAGATCTCCGAGCAGCTGATGGCGCGCGGGGTGCTGGCCAAGGACACCCACGGCGCCACGATCCGGCTCGCGCCGCCGCTGGTGATCAGCAAGGAGGACCTGGACTGGGGGCTCGATCAACTGCGGGGCGTGCTGGAGGGGTGAGGCGGGCGGTGCGGGTGGTACGTCCGCAGGTCTGGCTCCGCACCTGATCGCCCGGACACGTCCCCGTTGCGCCCATCGATCGGCCTGCTGGTAGCGTCGCGCTCTTCGCCGGTGTCGGCCGCGCGGAGTCCCCTGGTAGGTCCCCGGCATGTCCGAGCCCCCTGCACTCCCCACGTACACGCTGTGGCGCGACGCGCTCGCCGAGGTGGACGAGGTCTTCGCCTCTCCACCTGGGCTCGACGGTCCGGTCGACGGATGCACCTACTGCACTCCGGAGTCGGAGCTGCGCGTTCTCGGCGGTGACCCTGCCGATGTACCGGACGATCTCCTTGAGCACTTCATGCGTGAGGTCGCCGGCCACTGGGACGAACACCAATACTCCGTCCTGTGGCGCCGCTTCCTCCCTCGTGCGCTGCGCCGCTGGGGACCGGACGGGGACGGCACTGACCCGTCGGAGGTGATGGGGCGCCTTGGCCGTCGCGGAGCCCAGCTCGCGGACTGGCCCGTGGCCGAGCGCGCCGCGGTCGAGCGGGCCTTCCGGGCGCTGCTGCACGTCGCCGTGACCGACGGCCGGCCGTACTGGGAGATCACCGGTCTGATGGAGGGAATCGCTCATGCAACGGGTTCCCTGGAGCCGTGGCTGGACCACATCGCCAGGCTCACCGGTCCCGAAGCGGACGCCGGCGTGGTCCGCCTCGCCTTCGGCTGGGCCACCGAACTCCTATGGGAAGAGCTGAAGTTCACCTGGTGGTACGACGGCGACCCGCAGCTCATCGCCGCCTGGCTGCCTACCCTGCGCGCCCGCATCGCGGCCTTTGCCGTGCAGCACCCGGGCTGCAAGAACGCATCCGACGCGCTGACAGCGATCGACGCGCTCGAGGCCGGCACCTGGGGCCCCTGGCTCTACCCCTACGACATGCGGACGCTCGGCGGCCCTGTACTCATCCATCAGGGCTGAGGCCGGCGTCACGCGTCGAAGCCGTACTCCAGGTCGGGCTCGGCGAGGCGAGCGTACGATCCGCCTGGGCCGTGTCCTCCTGGGCCAGGAGTGCGGCCGGGGCGACGAGCCGGGCACGTTCGTGGAGTTCCCGGGCGGCGTGGTTCTTGAGGTGGGGGCGGATGAGCTTGAACATTGTTTGCATGCGCTGATCTGCCCGCCCCGAGTGCACCAAAGGGTAATCATCCAAGGCGAGATGCCATGTCGTGCATGCTGCTTCTAGGTGGCCGATTTCCAGTTGACGTTCGGCCAAGGTGGCTCGGTGGCGTACGCGAGCGCGACGGTAGACGCTGTAACGCACCTTGTCCGATTCCTGCATGGCTTTGATGGAGCCGGGAACATCGCCAAGTTCGTACCGGACCTGGCTGATGTGGTAATTCAGGGCTGCCGGATCGTATGAGCCGAACGCTTTCCCTCTGGATTCAGCCCTCTCCATGGCCACCTCGGCCTCTCGTAGATACATCAGCGCATTGCCATGGTCCTCGATTTGCGCGGAGGCGTGCGCCTGCTGCCCGGCAAGGAAGGCTCGCATTCGCGGACCGGCTTGCGGAGAAGCGGCAGCGGCAGCGGCAGCGAGCCGCATTGCCTGCCTGCCGTGCCGCAGGTCAACAGCCTGCACACTCATCCCCCGAAGCGTTGTGCAGTACGTCAAGTGATCCTCTGCCGCTCCGGCAAGTTCCAACGCCTTGAGGTAATACTGTTGCGCAAGGCCGTGAACGCCTTCGTCCACCGCCATATACCCCGTGAGATAGCACAAATCAGCAGCAGCCGACATCATCGCTTTGCGTACCGACTCGGAGGCATCAGCCCGTAGATACGGAGCTACCGAATTCACCAAGAATGCCGCTGCCATCGGGCGAGCGTGTCGTCCACCGAATTGGTCATCCAGCTCTGACACTCGTTCGGTCATGGCAATGACCATGCCAACCTCTGCCATGCCGATGCGCTGAAGAAGGCCAGCTTGAACGGCTTCCATCCGTCCCACCACATCCGGCCAATTGGGCACGGTCAGCGCAACGGAAAAGAGACCTATACCGAGAACGCTGCGGCGTGAGGGGTCCGTGTCTCCCCTACCGAGATCGATCAGCCCATCCACCGCGCTCGGAGTGGCGTGCGCGCTACTGACAGGGGCAGGGAATCCGGCCTCGGCATGCGTGACCGGACGTCCCAGCTTCCGCGCCAGGGCCTCCACGATCAGCGGTCTGGCCTGCTCCTTCGGCAGGTGCCCCTGACACCACTGATGAGCCGACGGCTCGCGGTACTTGAGCGGGGTTCCTCGCTCGGTGCCGATGCGGTTCACGGCCTGGACGAACTGCCGCAGCGTCCAGCCGGTCTGCCGGTAGAGCCGTTCAAGGTGCCGGTTCGGTTCCCGAGTGCCCATTAGCCCTCAACTCCCCGGTGTGCACGCGCGCTTAAAGCTCTTAAAAGCCCCTTCCACTGCCACCGTACCGCTGGGCGTAGCGGACCGGTTGCCCAGAGCGAGGAAGGCCCTCCTCGCGAGAAAAAGAGGACCCCCGCGACCGTGGTGGACGGCCCGGGGGCGTGGCCCTCAACTACAAGGGAGTTGACGACATGCCCAACGCTACTGCGAGGGTCTTAGTCCGGCTGCTGCCGTGGACCAGCCCGGACGGGAATCCGTGCTTCCTGGCAGGCGACGGGACCGGATACGTCTCCCGCGTCGCCGACCGGATCGAGGAAGAGCAGCTCAGCTCAGCCGACGACCTCATCGACGAAGCCCGCCACATGCTTGCCGGACGGGCGTGGACGCCCGGGGAACTCCACCTGCTGGCCGTTGAATTGACTGCAAGCCTTGCCGATGTACGCCGGGTGGCCGAGAGCCGGGGCGGGCGCTTGACCGCCCTCGGGCCGACGTCGGTCAATACGTAGAAGTCGTCCACCGCTGAATGCACCGCGCCCCTGTTCCGGCCATGTGCCGGAGCAGGGGCGCTTTTGTCTTCACCAGCGTGGGCTACTTACCGCTCCCGCCCTGCGGCGACGGTTCACGCGGAGCCTCCGGGGGCATGGGGCCGCCATCGTGCTTGCCGCCGTCATCCTCCATCTCCGCCTCGTGCCGGAAGGGCACACCGCGCCAGCCTTCGGCATCGGGCGTGCGCGTCTCGTACGTATCGACGCTCACCACGCTCATCCACCAACCTCCTCTTTCGCGAGGAGCCATGCCGCCGTACCGTCGAGGGCATGACCCATAGGCCGCAAAGGGGTTTCCTTTGCGGTTGGTCACCCGCCCCGGCTGCTCGACTGTCCAGGTTTCCGCCGCCGGGGCGGGAGTCTTCAGGCTCCGACTGCCGCCGGTCAGATGCAGCAGGCCCACAGGCCGGCCCGTTCTTCAGTCATCGTGTGTCCGTGGCCGCAGAGCATTCACTGACGTCCCTTGGCACGACAGCTAAAGCACGGAAACCGACATGGGGGCACCTTCGATCCCTGCGGCACGAACACGGTGTTCGAGCGGCGATCCAGGGTTCCGCCGAGTGCTGCCCACCAGTCCTCGACGATCTTGATGCTCGGCCTGTCCTGCTCGGGGGTGGTCATGACGCCTCCGCGTGCCCACGGCCGTGGTCCCGGATCTCCCGGGCAGCAGCACATGCCTCAGCCTTGTCGTTTCGCTTCAACGCCGCACTCCGCTGGAGTCCCAAGGCGCCACACACTTTGCAGCCGGGGACTGGTTCACCCTCCAGTAGCCAGCCATCCGGCGGCAGTTCAACGGGCGTTTGGCTGTGGCGAATTGGGCTCGTCATGACGTCTCCGCGGGGTGAACGGCTTGTCTTCCCGACGGTATGGAGACGAAAGACTCAGCTCAATGAACTTCTGCGAACTTGCACGCCGTCACCCGAGCGTGTCGATTGCCGAGGTAATGAGCTTCCTGGCTGCCGCCCCGTAAACAGCGATGCCTGCGAGTTCGGTGAACGTCTTGGCGTACTCGGCGATTTCACTCGGTTGCTTCACGGTGAGGCTGGCAGACACGAGCTCACAGGAGGCCTGTTTCTCGTCGTACAGAGAGAAGGACTCGCACGGCCACGCATTGCCGCGCACGACCCCCATGGGGATCACGCCAAGGCTCAAGGAAGGCGCGGCCGTCATTCCGATCAGGTGGCCCAATTGGCTCACCATCGTGGCGGAATCTCCGATGACCGAGCGAAGAACCCATTCCTCGATCAGGAAGGCAAACCGGCGTCCTCCCGTGTGCAGGACACGTTGGCGCTCCATCCGTGCTGCGACAGCCTCGTCAGTGTCGCCAGGAGTGTCCCTGACGGAGGCAACCGTGTTGAGGATGGCACGTGTGTAGTCCTGGGTCTGGAGCAGTCCTGGGATGACCCAAGACTGATAGAAGCGGAACCAATAGGTTCGCTCGAAGAGTGGCAGCACGGACTCCTGGGCACGCTTCAGGCCGGCGCTTTCCAGACGCCGCCACTCCACGTACATGCCGTCAATGCCACGGGCGGTCGCGATGAGGTCCGCGGCTTGGCCCTCGGCGTCACAGATCCGGGTCCAGGTACGAATGTCCTCATCGGAGGGAGGCGTTCGACCGTTCTCAAGCCGGGAACTCTTCGATTCATGCCACCCTGCCGCCGCCGCCACAGCGCGGGCGGTCAGACCGGTATCCTTGCGGATCTCGCGGAGGCGCTTCCCGAGCGCTTCCCTGGCCTGCTGGATGCTGGACGACGGCGACGACGGGGACACGGAGAGTTCAGCCCTGTTCGTGGATCAGACCGGCCTGTAAACCTCGTGCGGGACTGCGCGTTCCCAGACCGCCTCGAAAGACGTTGAGCAGAGCTGCACGATGGCTGGTTCTGTCGTCCGCTCCTCGTCTCCCTCGGGTGACAGCTCGCCATCCCCGGTGAAGTGCAGGAACACGACCAGACTGTCATCGAACAGCCAGAAGTCATTGCCTGGGAGCGCTAGGTCCGACACCTTGCGACGTGGCAGCCAGCGCACCTGCTCGCCGGCCTCCACGTTGCTGGGCGTGAGGTGGTGCTCAAAGCGGAGGTAGTCACTCATGGGCTCGGAGAAGATCCGAGCGCGACGGACTTCCACACCGCGCGTGGTGATCTCTTGCATCAGGGCGAGCCAGGGGCGGGAGGCTGGGTCGCTCTTGGCAGGAACACTTTGCGGGTCCTGCCGCCACGAGACGAATCGCGGGTCGGATCGCATGTACCCGTCCCTCATCTCTAGATGAACGGCTGAACGCTTGGTCTGCTTGAACAGCTCGCTAAACGTCAGCTCGGCCGCCACCGCGTACCTCCGGAAAGTACTGTGTCATGTACTTGGGGATCTCCACGACCGTCTCATGGTCCGGGACATCCAACTGGGAGAGTCGTTCGTCGTCCAGCACCTTCAGGCCCTGGACCAGGTACTTGTCAGTCACGTCGTCGTAATAGACGGTGGCGGACTTACCCTCGGGGGAGTCCGGGTCCTTGCCGAGCATGTGCAAAGCCATGGTGCCCTCCTCACTCGTTGAAGACGATCTCTGAATACGAGTTTGCGCTCAATTCACCTTGCTGCGCATCGAACTTGCATGAACTTGCACGGGGTTGGGGTTCCTGCGATCGCCGCCGCCTCAATGTGTGCCGGGTGGCCGAGAGCCGGCGTGAGCGCTTGACCGCCCGCGGCCACGACGTCCCGGACGATGCCGACAGCGCAGGGCCCCGGCTGCCGGCGGAGGCGTTCGGATGACGCGGCACCTGGCCACGCCGGGTGGCGTGCCTAGCTGCGGATCACATGCGGCAAGAACCGGGCGTACTCATCGATGACCGGACCGGCCGTCCCGGATGCCGAGGCCCATAGCGCGCACAACTACCGTCCGCTGCCCGCGGCCCGTCAGGTGTTGTCGCGGGCGGTGGCGACGATCCGGTCGAGTTCTTCGCGGTTCCAGGTGAACGAACCGTCGTCCAGCGCGGCGAGGATGCCGTCCACCCATGCCAGTTCGGCCTGGGTGACCGCGCGCAGGTATTCGCTCTCGATCAGGGCGACCCGCGGGAGGGCCTGGCCCTCGGTCTCCCCGGCAGCTTCACCGTCGCGTCCGGCACCGACTCCGGCACCGAGGTCGGCATTGAGTTCGGTGAGGCGCCGGGCGAGGCGGTCGCGCCGCTGGTGCAGCAGGTCCTGGGTGGCCCGGGGGGTGAGCACCGGCAGGAAGGACAGCGCGGCGGGGAACTCCGGGTACTCGTTGCGGGGCGTCGACAGGATCTCGGCCATCCACTGGCGAGCGGCCGCCCGCCCCGTGTCGGTGAGGCGGTAGGTGGTGCGTTCGGGGTAGCGCTCGTCGCGTTCGGTGCTGCCGACGGCGATCAGCCCGGCGTCTTCCAGGCGGGCGATCGTGCGGTACAGGCCCGCGCGCTGGCCGACGTTGACGACCTGGTCCTTGCCCCACTGCTTGATCAGGCGCTGGATGCCGTAGGGGTGCAGAGGACCTGCCTCCAGCAGGCCCAGGACCGCCAGGGCCAGGGGGGAGCGGCGGAATGTCGAGGTCACGGGTTCACGATACAGCGAACTAACCGCACCACAACTAGTTGCACTGCACCTAGGCGCCATGCAACTATCCAGCCATTGGTCATTCCTCTTAGGGAAGGAACCAGAAGGCATGCACGTGATCATCATCGGCGCCGGTACCGGCGGACTCGCCCTGGCCCACGGCCTGAAGCGGGCCGGCATCAGCTGCGCCGTCTTCGAACGCGACCGCACCCGCGGCGACGGCCTCCAGGGCTACCGGGTGGGCATCGACCCCGACGGCAGTCGGGCACTCAGCCGTCTGCTGCCCCCCGAACTGTTCGCCACCTTCGTGGCCACCTGCGCACGCACCGGCGATCGCTTCACCATGTTCACCGAGAAGTACAAGGAAGTCCTCTCACTGACCGGGTTCGCCGAGCCCGGCGCGGACGGGGCGGGCGCTGAGCGGTCCGTCTCCCGCATGACCCTGCGGCAGGTCCTGCTGACCGGGCTGGATGAGCGGGTCCACTTCGGCAAGGTCTTCACCCGCTACGACAAGAACCCCGACGGCACGGTCACCGCACACTTCGAGGACGGCACCTCGGCCACCGGTGAGGTGCTGGTGGCCGCCGACGGTTCCCACTCCCGGGTCCGCCGCCAGTACCTGCCCCACGCCCCCTTGAAGGAAAGCGGCCTGATCGGGATCACCGGCAAGGTGCCCCTCACGGAAGTCACCCGCGAGCTGCTGACCCCCGAGGTCATCGACGGCGTCAACATGTTCCTCGCCCCCGGGGGTTACTCGCTGATCATCCACGTCATGCAGTTCCCGTGGGACGAGCAGGGCCGGCCACGCCAGGGCATCGGCGCGAGTGACACCGAACTGCTCCGTGCCTGGCCCGGCCTTCAGTTCGACAACACCCGCGACTACATCATGCTGGGATTCGGCGGCGCGGCACGGAACCTGCCCCCGGACATCCTCCGGATGAACGGCGAGCAGCTGCACGACCTCACGGTCGAGCTCACCCGCAACTGGGACCCCCGGCTGCGCAAGCTGGCCGAACTGGCCGACCCGTCCACCTGCTTCCCCCTGAACATCCGCACCTCGGCCCCCGTCGAGCAGTGGCCCACCAGCAACATCACCCTGGTCGGGGACGCCATCCACACCATGACGCCGGGCCGCGGGGTGGGAGCGAACACCGCTTTGCGCGACGCCGAACTGCTCTGCACCAAGCTGGTCTCGGTCCGTGACCGCGAAGCCTCGCTGATACCGGCGATCCACGACTACGAGAGCCAGATGATCCGCTACGGCTTCGAAGCGGTCGAAAAGTCCCTGGCGCAGATGCGCGGGAGCGATCCGGTCCACAAGCCGGTCATCGGCCGCGCGGTGCTGGCCGGGATACGCACCGGCATGCGGGTGGTCAACCACCTGCCCCCGCTCAAGCGCAGGATGGCCGCCGCCGCACAGCAGTACCGCGGCCACGACCGCGACGCCCAGCAGCGTCCCCGGCAACGACGTCACCGGCCGGACGGGCCGACGCACTGACGCGTCGGCCCCGGCTCAGCGGATCACATGCGGCAGAAAGCGGGCGTACTCATCGGTGACCGGCCCCGCCGACTCCCGGATGCCGAGCCCCGCCGACTCGTCCTCGACGACCCAGGCGCCGAGCACGACCCGGTTGCCGTCGAAGTCCGGCAACGGCGCCAACTCCTGGTAACAGCACGGGTCTTCGGGTTCCCGCAGCACCGGCTCGGCGCCCGGCTCGTGCAGGGTGACACCCGCGCCCTCCCGGCCGAGCAGCGGTTTGGCGACGTAACCACGGGTGTGCGCCAGCTCGCGCGGCCCGTCCAGGTAGGCGGGCAGCAGATTCGGATGGCCGGGATACAGCTCCCAAAGGACCGCCAGCAGCGCCTTGTTGGAGAGCAGCATCTTCCAGGCGGGCTCGATCCAGAGGGTGGAGCCGGTGCCGCCCCCGTTGTCGAGGGTGTCCAGGACGTACGGGCCGAAGTCGTCGTCGGCCAGCCACTCCCACGGGTAGAGCTTGAAGCAGGACCGCATGAAGCGCAGCCGCTGGTCGACGAAGCGGCCGGACAGCCGGTCCCAGCCGATGTCCTCCATCGAGATCGCGACCGTCTCCAGGCCCGCCTGCTGCGCCGTCTCCTCCAGGTAGGCGACGGTCATCAGGTCTTCGCCGAGCTCGTCACCCGACGAGTGCGCGAAGTGCAGCGGCGCACCCGGCGGCAGCAGCGGCGCCTGCCGCTTCCAGGCCGCCACCAGCCGCTCGTGCAGCGAGTTCCACTGGTCGGCGCCGGGAAAGCGCTCCTCCATCCAGAACCACTGCGGACTGGCCGCCTCCACCAGCGAGGTCGGCGTATCGGCGTTGTACTCCAGCATCTTGGCCGGGCCGCTGCCGTCGTAGTGCAGATCGAACCGCCCGTAGAGGGACGGGAGTTCCTCGCGGCGCCGCCAGGACTCGGCGACCAGGCGGGCCAGCCGCGGGTCCTCGATGCCCAGGTCGGCGAATCGGTTCTGCTCGACGATGTGCGCGGCCGCGGCCAGGCACATGCCGTGCAGTTCCTCGACGGCCTCCTCCAGGGCCTCGACCTCGGGGAGGGTGAACTCGTAGTACGCGCTCTCGTCCCAGTACGGGCGCAGCGAGTCGTCCGGGTAGCGGGTCAGCGGGTAGATCAGGCCCTGCGCCTCGACGGTCTGCTGCCAGTCGGGGCGGGGCTCGATGGTGTGGCGCTTCATGGCGGTACCGCGTCCGCTCAGCCGCCGAAGGAGCCGTGGCGGCCGCCGCCCGAGCCGGAGCAGCCGAAGCCGCCGCGGTTGACGGCCGTGGCCTTGCTGAAGGTGCCGTCGTCGGCGTACTTGCCGCCGGCGTTGTCCGGGTCGTAGTACCACTTGCCGTCGACGGGCTGCTTCGCCGTCCCGCCGCGGCCGGTCTTGCCGTATCCGCCGCTGCCGGACGTGCTGCTGCCGCTGGACGAACTGCCGCCTGCCGAGCAGTTCTTGGAGTCGACGATGCGGTAGCCCTTGAGCGTGTCGTAGCTGTTGCGGTCCACGCAGCGCTTGTCGGGCTCGGAGCCGCAGGACGTCAACGCGGCGGCCAGCGCCCCCATACCGCCCAGGATCACCGTGCTCGACCGCAGCCGCCGGCGTGCTTTCTCTGCCATTTCTTGCCTTCCCCCGTGAACATCTGTTGGAGCGCAGCCAGCGTAGACGGCACCCGGGGGGCCGGCGCAATGAGGTGGCCTCCTCCTTCCGTACCGCCGCCCCGCACGGGCAGCGGGGCACAGCACGACGCCGGGCCGCCCTCACTGGGCGGCCCGGCGCTGGTGCGCTGTACGGGAGGAAGGGATGGGTGGTTACACGACGGTCTGGGTGTCGGTGTCGCTGGAGGTGGTGAAGTTGGTGTCACCGGCGTAGGTCGCCGTGATGGTGTAGAGGCCGGTGGTCAGCGGGGTGCTGACCGCGGCGACGCCGGAGCCGTCGAGCGTTCCGGTGAGGGTGATGGTGGTCATGCCGTCGGTGACCACGAAGCTGACCGTCCCGGTCGGGACGCCGCTGCCCGGAGCCACCGCCGACACGAACGCGAGGATCGCGACCGTGTCGCCGGAGTTGGACGGGTCGGGGAACGAGGTGGCCGTGGTGGTCGTGGCTGCCTGGCTGACCGTCTGGGTGTCGGTGCCGCTGGAGGTGGTGAAGTCGGCGTCACCGCCGTAGGTCGCGGTGACGTTGTGGACGCCTGCGTCGAGCGTGCTGGTGGTGGCGGTGGCGACTCCGCCGGAGACGGTGCCGGTCAGCGTGCCGCCCCCGCCACCGTCGATGACGAAGGTGACCGTGCCGGTCACCGTGCCGGCTCCGGGTGAGACCGGCGCGACCGTGGCGGTGAAGGTCACCAACTGCCCGAACACCGACGGGTCGGGCGACGAGGTGACCGTGGTGGTCGTCGCCGACTGCGCCACCGTCTGGGTGTCGCTGCCGCTGGAGGTGATGAAGTCGGCGTCACCGCTGTAGGTCGCCGTGACGGGGAAGGTACCGGCGCCCAGCGCAGTGGTCGACGCGGTGGCCGTACCCCCGAAGAGGGTGGCGGTCAGCGTCGGGCCACCGGTGATCACGAACGTGACCATGCCGGTCGGGGTACCTGCCCCTGGCGAGACCGGTGCGACGACGGCCGTGAAGGTCACCGACTGCCCCACCACCGACGGGTCGGGCGACGAGGTGACCGTGGTGGTCGTCGCCGACTGCGCCACCGTCTGCGTGTCCGTGCCGGTGGAGGTGGCGAAGTTGGTGTCTCCGCTGTAGGTCGCGGTGACGGTGTACGCGCCGGCGGTCACCAGCCCGCTCGTGCTCACGCTGGTGGTGCCGCCGCTGAGCGTGCCTGTGAGGGTCACCGTGGTGACCCCGTCGGTGGCCACGAACGTGACGGTACCCGTGGGGGTTCCCACAGCCGGCGAGACCGGAGCGACGACGGCCGTGAAGGTCACCGACTGCCCCACCACGGACGGGTCGGGAGTCGACGAGACCGTGGTGGTCGTGGCCGCTTGGGCGACGGTGTGGGTGTCGGTGCCGCTGGAGCTGGTGAAGTCGGCGTCACCGCTGTAGGTCGCGGTGACGGTGTACGTCCCCGCCGTGACCAGCCCGCTCGTGGTCACGCTGGTGGTGCCACCGCTGAGGGTCCCGGTCAGCGTCACCGTGGTGACCCCGTCGGTGACCAGGAACGTGACCGTACCGGTCGGCGTACCCACACCCGGCGAGACCGGTGCGACCGTCGCACTGAAGGTCACCGGCTGACCGACCACCGACGGGTCAGGAGTCGACGAGACCACGGTGGTCGTCGCCGCCTGACCCACCGTCTGCGTGTCCGTGCCGGTGGAGGTGGCGAAGTTGGCGTCACCGCTGTAGGTCGCCGTGACGGAGTACGCGCCGGCCGTGACCAGCCCGCTCGTGGTCACGCTGGTCGTACCGCCACTGAGCGTCCCGGTCAGCGTCACCGTCGTCACGCCGTCGGTGGCCAGGAACGTGACCGTACCGGTCGGCGTACCGGTACCCGGCGAGACCGGAGCCACGGTGGCCGTGAAGGTCACCGGCTGACCGACCACCGACGGGTCGGGAGACGACGAAACCGTAGTGGTCGTCGACGCCTGACCCACCGCCTGGGTGTCCGTGCCGGTCGAGGTGGTGAAGTTGGCGTCACCGCTGTAGGTCGCGGTGACGGTGTACGCGCCGGCGGTCGCCAGCCCGCTCGTGGTCACGCTGGTGGAGCCACCGCTGAGGGTGCCGGTGAGGACCACCGTGGTGACCCCGTTGGTGACCAGGAATGTCACCGTGCCGGTCGGCGTCCCCGCACCCGGCGAGACCGGTGCGACGACGGCCGTGAAGGTCACCGGCTGACCGACCACCGACGGGTTGGGAGTCGACGAGACCGTGGTGGTCGTCGCCGCCGGGGCCACCGTCTGCGTGTCCGTACCGACGGAAGAGGTGAAGCTCCCGTCACCGCTGTACGTCGCCGTGACGACATACGCGCCCGCGGTCACCAGCCCGCTGGTGGTCACGCTGGTCGTCCCGCCACTGAGGGTGCCGGTCAGCGTCACCGTGGTCAGGCCGTCGGTGGCCACGAACGTGACCGTGCCGGTCGGCGTCCCCGCACCCGGCGAGACCGGAGCGACAGTGGCCGTGAAGGTCACCGGCTGACCGACCACCGACGGGTCCGGAGTCGACGAGACCGTAGTCGTGGTCGCCGCCGGGGCCACCGTCTGCGTGTCCGTGCCGACGGAGGTGGTGAAGTTGGTGTCTCCGCTGTAGGTCGCGGTGACGGTGTACGTGCCGGGGGTGACCAGCCCGCTGGTGGTCACGCTGGTGGTGCCGCCGCTGAGCGTCCCGGTCAGCGTCACCGTGGTGACCCCGTCGGTGGCCACGAACGTGACCGTACCCGTGGGGGTACCCGCTCCCGGCGAGACCGGTGCGACCGTCGCGGTGAAGGTCACCGGCTGACCCACCACTGACGGGTCGGGAGTCGACGTGACCGTGGTGGTCGTCGCCGCCTGGGTCACCGTCTGGGTGTCCGTGCCGGTCGAGGTGGTGAAGTTGGCGTCACCGCTGTAGGTCGCGGTGACGGTGTAAGTCCCCGCCGTCACCAGACCACTTGTGGTCACGCTGGTCGTACCGCCACTGAGCGTCCCGGTCAGCGTCACCGTGGTCACGCCGTCGGTGGCCAGGAACGTGACCGTCCCCGTGGGAGTACCCGCACCCGGCGAAACCGGAGCCACGGTGGCCGTGAAGGTCACCGGCTGACCGACCACCGACGGGTCCGGAGTCGACGTGACCGTGGTGGTCGTCGCCGCCTGCGCCACCGTCTGGGTGTCCGTACCGACCGAGCCGGTGAAGTTGGCGTCACCGCTGTAGGTCGCCGTGACGGTGTAAGTCCCCGCCGTCACCAGACCACTTGTGGTCACGCTGGTCGTACCGCCACTGAGCGTCCCGGTCAGCGCCACCGTGGTGACCCCGTCGGTGGCCACGAACGTGACCGTGCCGGTCGGCGTACCCGCACCCGGCGAAACCGGAGCAACGACGGCCGTGAACGTCACCGGCGCCCCCACCACCGACGGGTCCGGAGACGAAGAGACCGTCGTGGTCGTCGATGCCTGCCCCACCGTCTGCGTGTCCGTACCGACGGAACCAGTGAAGCTCCCGTCACCGCTGTACGTCGCCGTGACGATGTACGCGCCCGCGGTCACCAGCCCGCTCGTGGTCACGCTGGTGGTGCCACCGCTCAGCGTGCCGGTCAGTGTCACCGTGGTGACCCCGTTGGTGGCCACGAACGTGACCGTCCCCGTGGGAGTACCCGCACCCGGCGAAACCGGAGCGACAGTGGCCGTGAAGGTCACCGGCTGCCCCACCACCGACGGGTCCGGAGTCGACGAGACCGACGTGGTCGTCGACGCCAGGTTGACCGTCTGGGTGTCCGTGCCGCTGGAGGTGGTGAAGTTGCTGTCACCGCTGTACGTCGCCGTGACCGTGTGCGTGCCCACGCTCAACGCGCTGGTGGTGACGCTCGCGGTGCCGCCCGAGAGCGTCGCGGTCAGCGTCGGGCCACCGGTGATGACGAAGGTGACCGTGCCGGTCGGTGTACCCGCGCCCGGAGCCACCGGCGCCACTGTGGCCGTGAAGGTCACCGGCTGGCCGAAGACCGACGGGTCGGGCGACGAGGTGACCGTGGTGGTCGTCGCCGCCTGCGCCACCGTCTGCGTGTCCGTACCGACCGAGCCGGTGAAGTTGGCGTCACCGCTGTAGGTCGCGGTGACGGTGTAAGTCCCCGCCGTCACCAGACCACTTGTGGTCACGCTGGTCGTACCGCCGCTGAGCGTGCCGGTCAGCGTCACCGTGGTGACGCCATCCGTCGCCACGAACGTGACCGTCCCGGTCGGCGTACCCGCACCCGGCGAAACCGGCGCGACAGTGGCCGTGAAGGTCACCGGCTGACCGACCACCGACGGGTCAGGAGACGAGGAGACCGTCGTGGTCGTCGCCGCCTGCGCCACCGTCTGGGTGTCCGTACCGCTGGAACCGGTGAAGTTGGCGTCACCGCTGTACGTCGCCGTGACCGGGTGCGTGCCGACGCTCAACCCACTCGTCGTGACTGTGGCCGTGCCCCCGGAGAGGGTGCCGGTCAAGGTCGGGCCACCGGTGATGACGAAGGTGACCGTGCCGGTCGGTGTACCCGCTCCCGGAGCCACCGGCGCGACCGTGGCCGTGAAGGTCACCGGCTGGCCGAAGACCGACGGGTCGGGCGACGAGGTCACCGTCGTGGTGGTCGACGCCTGGTTCACGGTCTGGGTGTCCGTACCGACCGAGCCGGTGAAGTTGCCGTCACCGCTGTACGTCGCGGTGACCGTGTGGGTTCCGGCGCCCAGTGCACTGGTGGTGACGCTCACGGTGCCCCCGGAGAGGGTGCCGGTCAGCGTCGGGCCACCGCTGATGACGAAGGTGACCGTGCCGGTCGGGGTGCCTGCCCCCGGCGAGACCGGCGCGACGACGGCCGTGAAGGTCACCGGCTGTCCCGTCACGGAGGGGTCGGGCGACGAGGTGACCGTGGTGGTGGTCGCCGCCTGGCCGACCGTCTGGGTGTCGGTGTCACTGGAGCCGGTGAAGTTCGCGTCGCCGCCGTATGTCGCGGTGACGGTGTAAAGGCCCGCCGTGACCAGCCCGTTGGTGCTGACGGTGGCGACGCCGGCGACGTCGAGGGTGCCGCTGAGGGTCACGGTGGTGACCCCGTTGGTGATGACGAACGAGACGGTTCCGGTCGGCACCCCGCCACCGGGGAACACCGGGCCCACAAAGGCGGTGAAGTTGACCGTCTGTCCCACCACGGAGGGGTCGGGGAACGAGGTGACCGTCGTGGTCGAGGAGGCCTGGTTGACCGTCTGGGTGTCGGTGCCGCTGGAACCGGTGAAGTTCGCGTCACCGCCGTACGTCGCCGTGACCGTGTGCGTACCGGCGGAGAGCGCGCTCGTGCTGACGCTCGCCGTACCGCCGGAAAGGGTCGCGGTCAGCGTCGGACCACCGCTGATGACAAACGTGACCGTGCCCGTCGGCGTCCCCGCACCCGGCGAAACCGGCGCGACCGTCGCGGTGAAGGTCACCGACTGCCCGAAGACCGACGGGTCGGGCGACGAGGTGACCGTCGTGGTGGTGGACGCCTGGTTGACCGTCTGGGTGTCCGTGCCGCTGGAACCGGTGAAGTTCGCGTCACCGCCGTACGTCGCCGTGACCGTGTGCGTACCGGCGGAAAGCGCACTGGTGCTGACGCTCGCCGTACCGCCCGAAAGCGTGCCGGTCAGCGTCGGACCGCCGCTGATGACAAACGTGACCGTGCCCGTCGGCGTCCCCGCACCCGGCGAAACCGGCGCGACCGTCGCGGTGAAGGTCACCGACTGCCCGAACACCGACGGGTCGGGCGAGGAACTGACCACCGTGGTCGTCGACGCCTGCCCGACCGTGTGCGTGTCCGTGCCGGTGGAGGTGTTGAAGTTGGCGTTACCGCTGTAGGTCGCGGTGACGGTGTGGGGACCTGGAGAAAGTGTGCTGGTGGTGACGCTCGCCGTGCCCCCGGAAAGGGTGCCGGTCAGCGTCGGGCCACCGCTGATGACAAAGGTGACGGTGCCGGTCGGCGTGCCCGCGCCCGGTGCGACCGGGGCGACCGTGGCCGTGAACGTCACCGGCTGGCCGAACGCCGACGGGTCCGGCGACGAGGTCACCGTGGTGGTCGTGGAGGCCTTGTTGACGAGCTGGGTGTCCGTGCCGCTCGATGGCGCGAAGCCACCGCTGCCGCTGTAGGTCGCCGTGACAGTATGGGGGCCGACGCTGAGGCTGCTGGTGCTGACGCTCGCCGTACCGCCCGAGAGCGGTGCCGTCAGGGTGGGGCCGCCGGAGATGACGAAGGTCACCGTGCCCGTCGGGGTCCCCGAGCCGGGTGGGACGGGGGCGACGGTGGCCGTGAAGGTCACCGACTGCCCGAACACCGAGGGGTCGGGCGACGAGGTCACCGTGGTGGTCGTCGGTACCAGGCTCGGCAGCACCGTTTGCGTGTCGGTGCCGCTGGAGGCATTGAAATTGGCATTGCCGTTGTACGTCGCGGTGATGGCATGTGTACCGACGCTGAGACTGCTGGTGGTGACGGTCGCCGTACCGCCCGAGAGCGTGCCCGTCAGGGTGCCGCCTCCGCCGCCCGCGATGACGAAGGTGACCGTGCCGGTGGGGGTGCCCGCGCCCGGCGAAACCGGCGCGACGGTGGCGGTGATGGAGACCGGCTGCCCGAACGTCGACGGGTCCGGCGAGGACGTGACCGTCGTGGACGTCGACGCCTTGACCACCGTCACGGAGGCCAGGCCGCTGGACGGAGACCACAGGACGCTGCCGTTATAGGTGGCGGTGATGCTGTGAAAACCCACGCTGATGTTGCTGACGGTGGCGGTCGCGGTGCCGCCGACGAGTGGCGCCGTCACGGTGGGGCCGCCGGCGACGACGAAGGTGACGGTGCCGGTGGGTGTTCCCAGCCCGAATGGGATGACAGTGGCGGTCAACGTCACGTTCTGCCCGAAGGCCGCCGGGTTTGGCGCTGCCGACGCCAAGGTAAAGGTGGGTGCCATGGTCTGGCCCTCCGCATTTGATGATGGTGGCGGGCCGTTCAGCTCCCTCCCCGAAGATCTTGATGTGCTGCGGGAAGTGGGCATCAACCTGGCGAGGGATCTCGGTGAGGAAAGCCGACGAAGATTCGCATCTGCATACCGATGACCTCCGCCAGGTGGGCAACCCGCCGGTCGATAGCATCAGTAGGCGCGCCGACCATGCCGCCACGCCATAGCCGGTCAGCGCATTTACCCTGAATGGCGCAGCGCGCAGCGGCGTGCACGGCGCCTAGCGGCGCGCGCCACGGGGCGTAGATGTGACAGGCGTCGGCACTGGTGACGGGCGGTCAGTACGGGACACCGCCGGGAGCCCGCCCCGCACCACCCCCAAAGCCGTTGCACAACAGCGCAGTTGGCGGCGCAATGACTCCTCGGTGACAGAATCCCCGGAGCTTGCATATACTTTGCTACAGCAATGCATGTCTGGCGTTCGAAGGCGGGAGTGAAATCTCCCCTGCTTTCAACTGGCCTACTCCACAGGGGAGTTGAGAGAAACTGGGCAGGGCGGCGGAAGGGGAATTCCGCGGACTTACACCGAGCGGATTGCAAGGGTGGCGCGGCGGCGGGCCCTGGCCGTGAGGGGGACTTCCGTGACGGCCGGCCGGCCGGGGCCGCCGTCTACCCTGTCGGGCGTACCGGGGCGCAGGGCCCCGTACACCCGTCGGCCGGAGGAAACAGCCCATGACTGAGCGCGCCCGGGTACCGGGGCAGTTGCCCGGAGATCTGACGCAGCGTCGCCCCGTACCCTCGGATCACCCACGGCTCCAGGTGGCCCTGGCCGAGTGGTGGGGTGGTCTGGGTGGTGAAGCGGGCGCACTGCAACGCCAGTTGCTCGTACCGCGCCTCTTTCTCCAGCACTTCGCCGATACGAGCCTCCTCGTCGAGCGCCCCGACCGGACCCTGCACGCCTTCCTGATCGGCTTTCTGTCCCAGACCGACCCCAGGACCGCCTATATCCACTTCGTGGGCGTGTGCCCGGAAGGCCGGCGGGACGGCGTCGGCAGCGCCCTCTACGACCACTTCTTCGCCACGGCCCGCGCGGCCGGCCGTAGCCAGGTCCGCTGCATCACCAGCCCCAACAACCGCAACTCCCTCGCGTACCACGCCCGTATGGGCTTCCGTCTGGAGCCGGGCGACCGGACCGACGACGACGGCGTACCGGTGCACGAGGACTACGACGGGCCGGGACTCGACCGGGTGTCGTTCGTACGGGAGCTGTGATCCGGGAAGCCCGCAGGGCGCTGTGATGCGGGGAGCCCGCACGTCCGCCGCCTACTCCCCCGCAGGCAGTGCCCTGACCAGCGCGTCCAGGACACCGGCGAAGGAGTGGTCGGGCGGGGTGCCGTAGGCCACCACCAGGGCGTCGCGGGAGGCGGGTGGGGCGGCAGGGTCGCGGAAGCGGCTCAGGCCCTCCAGGGCGAGGCCCTGCCAGCGGGCGCCCTGGAGGATGGACTGTTCGGTGCCGGGCGGGAGTTCCAGTACGGCGTGCAGACCCGCGGCGATGCCCGAGACATGGACGTGGGGCGCGTGGTCGGCCAGGGCGGCGACCAGTTGGTCGCGGCGGCGCCGGTAGCGCAGCCGCATCCCGCGCAGATGGCGGTCGTAGGCACCCGAGGACATGAACTCGGCCAGGGTGAGCTGGTCCAGCGCCCCCGACTCCCATTCACCGGTCCCCTTGAGGGCGAGCACCGGATCGACCAGCCGGTCCGGCAGCACCATCCAGGCCAGCCGCAGCGCGGGGGCCAGGCTCTTGCTCGCGGTGCCCAGGTAGACGACGTGGTCGGGGTCCAGGCCCTGGAGGGCACCGACCGGCTGGCGGTCGTAGCGGAACTCCCCGTCGTAGTCGTCCTCCAGGATGAATCCCCCGGTGGCACGCGCCCAGTTGACGGCGGCGGCGCGGCGGTCGGGGTGCAGCGGGACGCCGGTGGGGAACTGGTGGGCGGGGGTGAGGAGGGCCGCGCGTACGTCGTCGAGGCCGGTCAGCTCCTCGGTGCGGGCGCCGCGTTCATCGACGAGAAGCGGGACGGTGCCCAGGCCCGCGCGGGTGATGACGGCGCGGTGGAAGTCGAGGCCGTAGGACTCGACGGCCAGCCGCCCGGTGCCCAGCGCGCGGCAGAGTAGGGCCAGCCCCTGCATGAATCCGGCGCAGACGACGATGCGGCCGGGGTCGGCGCGTACGCCGCGGGCGCGGGCGAGGTAGTCGGCGAGGACGGTGCGCAGTTCGGGGCGGCCGTTGGGGGTGGTGTAGCCGAAGGCCTCGCTGGGGGCGGCGGTCAGCGCGCGGCGGGCGGCGGCCAGCCAGGCGGTGCGGGGGAAGGCGGAGACGTCGGGGGTGCCCGGGGTGAGGTCGAAGCGCGGCCGGTCGGCGCGGCCGGCCGGGCCGGGGGCGCGCGGGGCGGCGGGCGTGGCGCGCGGCAGCACCCTCTCGGCGACGCGGGTGCCGGAGCCCTGGCGGGCGCTGAGCCAGCCCTCGGCGACCAGCTCGGCGTAGGCGTCGGCCACGGTGTTACGGGCGATGCCGAGGTCGGCGGCGAGCGAGCGGGAGGACGGCAGACGGGTGCCGGGGGCCAGCCGGCCGGACCGTACGGCGTCGCGCAGCGCACGCAGCAGCGCGGTGCGCAGGCCGCCGGGGCCGGTGAGATCCAGGTGCAGATCGCGTCCGAAAGTGGCCCAGGAATTCTCCATGGAAGTGGACCATACAGCTGCGCCATTGCCGCCGTAGCGTCGTAGACATGACGACACGGACAGCACAGACATCGCAGGCGGCTCAGGTGCCTCAGGCGACGGCCGCGGCTCCGGGACCGGCGGGGCACCAGCACGGCCCGCGGCTGCCCTGGGCCAAGCTCGCGCCGGAGGTCTACAAGGCCATGATCGCGCTGGACGCGGCGGCGAGGAAGGGCCTCGAACCGGCTCTGGTCGAGCTGGTGAAGATCCGGGCATCGCAGCTCAACCACTGCGCGTTCTGCATCGACATGCACATCAAGGACGCCCGCCAGGCCGGCGAGACCGAGCAGCGCATCTACCTCCTCAACGCCTGGGAAGAGGCCACCGCCTTCTACTCCGCCGAGGAGCAGGCCGCCCTCGCCCTCACCGAGGCGGTCACCCTCCTCACCGAGGGCTTCGTTCCCGACGCCGCCTACGACCGCGCCGCCGCCCACTTCGGCCAGGCCGAGCTCGCCCAGCTGATCGCGCTGATCACCACCATCAACGCCTGGAACCGCTTCGGGGTGTCCACCCGCATGGCCCCCGGACAGGCATGACCACGGCGCCCCCGCGGCCGCCCCTCGGCGCGCCCGCCCCCGATTTCCCTGCGCCCCTGAGGGCGCTGTCCCCGGCCGAAGCGGCCCGACCCCCGTTCGGAGATGCCTCATGACGACTGCCCACGCCAACGCCACTGCCACTGCCGCCGCGCTACGCGCCCTGCATCACGGGCCCGGGCTGCCCCTGGTCCTTCCCGGCCCGTGGGACGCGGCCAGCGCCCAGGTGTTCGCCGACGCCGGGTTCTCCGTGCTCGCCACGCCCAGTGCGGGCATCGCGGCCTCCCTCGGATACGAGGACGGAAAGACACCGGCCGACGAGATGTTCGCGGCCGTCGCCCGCATCGTGCGGGCCGTGGACCTCCCGGTCTCCGCGGACGTGGAGGCCGGATACGGGCTGTCCGCGAAGGAGTTGGTGGGCCGGCTCGCGGACGCCGGGGCAGTGGGCTGCAACCTGGAGGACACCGACCACGCCACCGGCTCCCTGCGGGACCCGCAGGAACAGGCGGACTGGCTGGCAGAGGTACGGGCCGAGGCGGGCGACGCGCTGGTGATCAACGCCCGCATCGACACCTATCTGTACGGCGCCCAGGACACCGAGGAGACCGTACGCCGCGGCCGACTGTACGCCGCGGCGGGCGCCGACTGCGTCTACCCGATCCTCGCCCCGCCGCCCCTGCTGGCCGAACTGGCCGCCGGTATCGGCATCCCCCTCAATGCCGTGGTGACACCGGACGGCCCTTCGCCACGCGATCTCGGCACTCTGGGCGCGGCCCGGATCACGTTCGGCCCTGGACTTCAACAGCGGGCGATGGCGGCACTGGCGGGGATGGCGGAGCAACTGCGGGAGGAGCTCGGGGCGGAGCTCTGAGGCCCGGCGCGGTCCACCGCCACCGCTCGCCCCGCCCGAGCCGCCGTCACCGCTCGCCCCGCCCGAGCCGCCGTCACCGCTCACCCGGCCCGGCCTGCCGTCACCGCTCGTCCGTCCCCGGCACCTTCCCCGTGCTGAGGGCGAGCCGGTTCCAGGTGTTGATCGTGAAGATCAGGGCCAGCAGACGGGCCAGTTCGGCATCGTCGAAGTGGGTGGCGGCACGGTCGTAGACCTCGTCCGGTACGCCGCCCCGCGCGACCAGCGTCACGGCCTCCGTGAGCGCCAGCGCCGCCCGCTCCTTCGCGGTGAAGAAGTGCGCAGCCTCCTCCCAGACGGCGACCATGTGCAGCCGCTCCTCGCTCTCCCCCGCCTTGCGGGCGTCGGAGGTGTGCATGTGGAGGCAGTACGCGCACTTGTTGAGCTGCGAGGAGCGGATCTGGACCAGTTCCACGAGGGCCGGGTCGAGTCCGTCGCGCGCGGCGGCGTCAAAACCGATCAGAGCCTTGAAGGCCTTCGGCGCGGCCTGGGCGAAATTGACCCGGGTGCTGCGGATCGCCGGCCCGTCCGCCGGGGTCGTTCCCCTCGCCGAGCTCGCCGAGTTCCCCGTGTTCCCCGTGTTCTCCGCGTTCCCCGCGCCCGCCACGTTCCCCGCGCCCGCTTCGTTGATCTGCGCTGTATTCGTCATGTCTTGAATCTAGAAGCGCAGGCGACCGACTGTAGGGTGCATTTCCATGCCGGAATCATGGGTCAATCCTGCCGGGAGTGCCGAGAGCCTGGGCGCCGATCTGCATCTGGAGCTGACCGGACCCGGCGGCCGCCGCGCCGTCCTCATCCGGGCGCTGCGGGACGCCGTACGGTCCGGGCGGCTCGCCCCCGGCACCCGCCTGCCGCCCTATCGCTCGCTCGCCGCCGACCTCGGCGTCGCCCGTAACACCGTCGCCGACGCCTACGCCGAACTGGTGGCGGAGGGCTGGCTGAGCGCCCGGCAGGGCTCCGGCACCACCGTGGCCCAGCGCGCGGAGCCGCTGACGCCCACCCGCGCCCCGGCCCACCGCGCCCCGGCGAGCCGCCCCGCGCACAACCTCCTCCAGGGCCAGCCGGACGCCGCCTCCTTCCCGCGTACCGCCTGGCTCGCCGCGGCCCGCCGCGCGCTGACCGCCGCCCCCAATGACGCCTTCGGCCCCGGCGACCCCCGTGGCCGTCCCGAGCTGCGCCGCGCCCTCGCCGACTACCTGGCGCGCACCCGTGGCGTACGCACCGGCCCCGAACGCATCGTCATCTGCTCCGGCTTCGCCCACGCCCTGCGGCTGCTCCTGCCGGCCGTCCTCCCCGGCCCCCTCGCCGTCGAGTCCTACGGCCTCCCCTTCCACCGCCATCTGCTGACCACGGCCGGCATCCCCACCCGCCCCTTGGACATCGACGAATACGGCGCCGATACGGAGGGGCTGACGACGTTCGACGACGTGGGGGCGGCCCTCCTCACCCCCGCCCACCAGTTCCCCACCGGCGTACCGCTCCACCCCGACCGGCGGGCGGCCGCCATCAACTGGGCACGCACCACCGGGGGTTACCTCCTGGAGGACGACTACGACGGCGAGTTCCGCTACGACCGCAAGCCGGTCGGCGCCCTCCAGGGCCTGGATCCGGAGCGCGTCCTCCACATCGGCTCGGTCAGCAAGAGCCTGTCCCCCGCGGTGCGGCTGGGCTGGATGGTGCTCCCCGGCCGTCTCGTCGACGCCGTGCTGGAGGCCAAGGGCGAACGCGAGGCCTGGGCGGGCGTCACCGACCAGCTCACCCTGGCGGAGTTCCTCACCCACGGCTCCTACGACCGGCACATCCGCCGTATGCGCCAGCGCTACCGCAGACGCCGCGACCAGCTCATCGACGCGGTGACCACCCACGCCCCGCACCTCACCGTCACCGGCATCTCCGCCGGCCTGCACGCCGTCCTCCAACTCCCCGACGGATCGGCCGAGTCGGACGAACGTACGGCCCTGCGCGCCGCCCGTTGGCAGGGCCTGGCGCTCGACGGCCTCTCCGGCTACCGCCACCCCGCCGCCACCATGCCGCCCCGCCACGGCCTGGTCATCGGCTACGCGACGCCCACCGACAGTGCCTTCCCGAGCGCCCTGGAGGCGCTGTGCCGCGCGCTGCCGCCACCGCCCCACTGACCGACCGTTCCGGAAGCGCACGCCCGGGGCCATCCGCTGCTACGCGGGGATGGCGGGGACGACGTCTCACTCGATGCCTCGCGGGAGCGCGCGGCGGTCCGGAGCCGCCGCGCGCCCCTGTCAGACCGCTGTCCGCTCCACGGGGATCCACAGCTCCGCGTCCGCCTGCGTCGCGTCCGGCGACAGGCGGGTGCGCAGGATCTCGGGCCCCGGCCGGCTCTGGTAGGGATTGGACGGGAACCACTGCGTGAACACGTCCCGCCACAGGTACTGGAGCGTCTGCGGGAACGGCCCGGAGCTCTCGAAGACGGCCCATGTGCCGGCCGGGACGGTGAGCGCGTCCATGTCCTCCGGCACCGCGGCGCGGGTCACCACACCGTGGTAGTAGTCGAGTTCGGTCCCCTCGGCGCGGCTGCCGTCCAGATCGTCACTCACCGAGATGATCCCCTCCGGCTCCTGATCGGACAGGCTCTCGATGCGCTGAAGCGTCTCCCGGCCCATCCCCCGGATGAAGGCGGCGATGGCCGGGTTCACCCCCTCGTGCACGAGCGGGACCCGCGCCTTCCTGCCGACCACACGGAACTCGTCCTTGTCCACGACCTTGTACTGCATGCTGCTGTTCCCTTCGACGATGAGGCGGAAGGACATCCGTGGCTGGGACTTCAGGCTCGCGCCGGTCCGTCTGGCCTCGCCGGGACCGACTCCGTGCATGACACGGAACGCCCGCGCGAACGCCTCACCCGAGGTGTAGCCGTAACGCACCGCGACCTCCAGCAGCGTCCGCTCACCGGCCAGCACTTCGGCACCCGCGACCGTCAGCCGCCTGCGCCGGATGTACTCCGAGAGCGGGATCCCCGCCAGCGCGGAGAACAGCCGCCGGAAGTGGTACTCCGACATCAGCACCTGCCGGGCCATGTCGGACACCTCGATCCGCTGATCAAGGTGGCACTCGATGTGCTCCATGGCCTGGTTCAACCGCTCCAGCACCTCGGTCTCCTTCCCTTTCGTCACTCACGTTAGGAAAGAGCCGCCCTGCTGCACCCGACATCCTGTGCCCGGTCCGGTCGGGTACGGCAGAGCCCCCAACTGCCCCTGTACGTCGTCGACATGTCCCGCTCCCGCGGACTCGACGCGGGGAATAACGCGTCACTGATCATGGCTGTTGCCGCTGCTGGAGCAACCACCACACGACCATGGAGGGGCCACCGTGAGTGAGACCCGGAGCGTTGTTGACGAGTTCTACCGCCGGCTCGGCAACGGTGCCGTCGATGACGTGGCCGACTTGTTCGCCGATCACATCGAATGGGACATCTACGGCGCGGAGGAGGTTCCCTGGACGGGCCGGCGGACCACGAGGGAGGAGGCCGCCGAGTTCTTCCGGACGCTTCCCCGGTATCTCCAGCCGGTGGAGTTCACGGTGTCGCGCATCCTTGTCGACGGCAACGACGCGGTGGCCCTCGGCCACATGGAGCACCTGGTCAAGGCCACGGGCAAAGCCTTCGTCTCGCCGTTCGCCTTCCACCTCACCGTCGAAGGCGGAAAGATCACCCGCTATGTCACGTTCGAGGACAGCCTCGCGCTGGCCCGCGCTTTCCAGGCGGCCTGACAGCCCGGGGGCCTGGGCCGGCTTCCGCGTGTACTTCCTCGTGGACATCCGCGGGGAAGTCCACGGGGGACGCGGGCTGAGGCGCATACACACCCGCGCCTCAGCCCGCGCCCCCGTCCGTCCGCGTCCGTCCGCGATCGCGCCTACCGGTTCGCGAACTTCTGGCTGATGTTGGTGAAGACCCGCTGGGCCTCCGGGCCCAGGTGCGGGCCGGCCAGCCAGGTGTGGGTGTTGGAGCTGATCGAGGTGTTGGACACCAGCGTCAGCTTGCCGCCGTGGTTGACGAACCAGCCGCCGCCGGAGGTGCCGCCGGTCATGTTGCAGCCGATGCGGTTCATGGCGGGCGTGCCCTCCTGCATGACGAGGCGGCCGGGGCGGGCGGGGCAGTTCATCATCCGCGCACCGTCGAACGGCGGCGCCGCGGGGTAGCCGAAGGCGTCCAGCGAGGCGATGCGGTCGGCGGAGGGAGTGTCGAACGCGACCCGGGCGGCGGCGCCCACGGTCTCCTGGAGCGACTTGCCGCTGCCGTTCTCCGGCTTGACGTGCAGCACCGCGAAGTCGTAGGCGGAGCCGCCGTTGCCGGTGTCCTCGCTGCCCATGTTGATCCACTCGCCGGACGTGGTGATCCAGTCGGCCCAGAACCGGCCGTAGGGGGTGACCTGCGGGGAGGGGCTGCCGCTGACCTGGTTCATCGGCACGCCGTTGTCGTTGTAGGACGGCACGAAGACGATGTTGCGCATCCAGCCGCCCTGCTTGCCGGAGTGCACGCAGTGGCCGGCCGTCCACACCAGGTTGGACTTGCCCGGGTGCGCGGGGTCCTCGACGATCGTGCCGGAGCAGACCATCGGGCCCTTGGGGCTGTCGAAGAAGATCTTCCCGACCGGGGCCATGTGCTGGTGGTACGGGCGGGCGACCTGCTCGGCGGTGACCGGCCGCGGCTCGGGGTCCGTGGCCTCGAACTCGCTGCCCGCGCCGGTGGCCTTCACCCCGATCTCCGGCGAGTTCTTCGCCTTGGCCAGCCGGTCCGTCTTCCAGTGGTCCTTGATGACCGGGTTGGCGAAATCCGACGCCTTGCGGGCCCACTTGTCCCAGTTCTGCCAGCCGCCGTCCTGCCACTCCTTCAGGTCGTCCAGGCTGGTCGGCATGCCCTTGGGGATCTGGAGACCCCCGTTGCCCTGGCCCTTCTGATCAGTGACACCCGAAGCTGCGGCCTTGTCGTCACCGGGGCCACAGGCGGTGACGGTGCCCGCGAGCAGTGCGACCAGTGCCGCGGCCGCGGCGGTGGAGCGGCGGATGGATGGCATGGAGCGAAGTCCCCCCGATACGTGGCTGCGCCGGGCGAGCAGCGCGCCGAAATTGTCATGTCCCTCGTCGGACTGCGCCCTACTATGCCGTCCCGCCAGGACCGCCGGGCAACCAGGTCCCGGGCGCTCCGGCGAACGTGAGAAAGGGACGCCCGCGATGCCACCCTCGTCGGCCCCACCCTCTACGGAGGACCTCGCCCCGCGCCGATTCACCGCGGATGACGCAGAGTTGGTGGCCACGCTGCACGGCGATGTGGTAAGCGGCGCTCCACGACGAAGGGGCGGCAGTTCACTCCGGGTACCAGACCTCTTCGATGTTCTCCTGGATGTCCTCCGGCCGGGAGACCTTGAACACCGACACCATCAGCGTCTCGTCCGCCAGCGGGATGTACAGGCCGCAGGCGATCCGGTCGAGGTACTCGCCCCAGTTCAAGGCGTCCGGATCAGCGAAGTCCAGGCCCTCCGCGCCAGGGCCTTCCGGGCCGGTCCCGCACGCCCTCAAGGCCTCCGCCGGATCTCCGCTGACGGTCATCTCGTCCCACCCGTCCGCACTCACGTCCGGCGCTCCGGGGACATGGACCAGGTACTTGCCGTAGGTGAGGGAGAAGTCCATCTCGCACGCGCCGATGATGCGGGCATCGGGGTGGGCCTTGACCTGCCCCTCGAAGACGGGGTCGAGGTTGCCGGAGGTGATGCCGTCCTCCCCGAACGCGGGGTCGGTGATCTGCACGACGCCGCCCCAGCAGCCCACGGTGACGTAGTCCAGGTCATCGAAGGTCGTCGGCGAACGGACGTCCAGCCGCGGCACCGGGGCCAGCTCTTCCACCCCGGCCACCGTGGGCAGCTCGCGCACGAGCGCGCGGGCACGGGCCGGGTCGTGGGCGGGAAGCTCGCCGATGGTGCGGTGGGTGCAGTGGGCCGGGGCCGGGGGGTGGATGCGGATGATCTGGGTGATGCTGTGGCGGCACCTGGTGGCACGGTCGAGGCTCATGCGGGGCGAGCTTAGGGCAGGGCACCGACAGGCAACGATCGGCACGGCATCGGCCAATGGGGCGGTCTCGGCGAAGAGTTGAGGAGAGTGCGACGCCGGCAGGGGAGCTTTCGCCACCAATTCAAGAAGGGCGAGGCCGGGCCGGGGACGTTACGAGGCGGCCCTGGGTCCCGTGTAGCCGGCGTCGGGCGCGGGCCAGTCCAGGCACAGAACGGTGGCGTCGTCGCGTGGGTCGTGGTCCGAGAGTTCCAGAACGGTTTCGGTGAAGAGGCGTACAGCGTCACGGGGGTGCCAGTCGCTGGTCTGCCGGAGCAGGTCGCTCAGGCCGGCTTCGGTCCCGTGGGGCTCCAGCATGCCGTCGGTCAACAGGACCAGCCGGTCGCCTTGGCGCAGGTCGAGGGTCTGGAGGCGGTAGCCCGGGTTCGGGGTGACACCGAAAGGCAGGTCGACCAGGGGAGCGATCTCCTCGACCTGCCCGTCGCGCAGGCGCAACGGCCAGACGTGGCCGGCGTTGACGAAGGTGGTCCGGCCGGTGTCGAGACTGACGCGCAGCAGCTGCCCTGTGGCCATGACCTGGCCGCCGTGCCGGATGATGGCCTGACGCACCTGCTCCGAATGGTCGGCAAACGCCTGGTGCGCCCGGTCTGCGTATTCCGCGACGGCCTGATGGGCATCATGGGCCTGGTCGAGGAGGCTGCCGCCCACCCGGCGGGCATTGCGCAGGGCTCCGACGACCATGGTCGCCATCAGTGCCGCCTGCACGTCGTGCCCCATGGCATCGGTGAGGGACAGCTGAAGGGCATGGCGGTCGAGGGTGTAGTCGAAGGTGTCCCCGCCGATGTCGGCAGCCGGTTCCATTGCTCCGGCGACGATGAACCGGCCGGTGTCGCAGGTGAAGGAGTCGGGGAGCAGCCGGTGCTGGATCTCGGCGGCCAGCGACAGGCGGGTGGTGCGCCGGCCCCATTCGTACAGATCGGTGAAGCGCCGGTTGACGATCACCACGTAGGCGAGCGCATGCGCGGCCTCCACGATGAGCTGCATCGTCCGGCGATCGGGGCGGGCGGGCACGGTCAGCTCCAGCAGGCCGATCGCATCCCCGCGGTCGGACACGGGCGCGATGACCTGGACCGGGCCCGGGCCGGTGCCTCCCGCCCGCTCGCCGCTCGTCACGTGCGCTTGCTGGGAGCGGATCACTCGGTCGTAGACCGAGTCGCGCAGCTTGATCGGCCGCGGCTGCTCCGGCCCGCCCTCCTCCGCAGCCGCCCCCGTCAGGCGTACGACGGCCTTGCCGCCGAGGTCCGTGATCAGAAAGGACACCTCGGTCGCGGCGAGCCTCCTCGCCAGCAGCTGGGCCAGCACGGAGACGGCCACCTCCGGTGGCGCCGACTCCACCGATGTCAACAACTCGCCCAGCCATGCTCGTTCATCAGCCACGTGGCGCACCTCCTCGACAGCACCAACCGACCAGCCACCCGGCCCCCGGGTCAGACCGCTCGGGACGACCTCACCCCTTGCCGATCTGATGCATTTGTCGCTATTTGTGGAGAATATCCGTACTGCGCGGTAAACGCCGTACGCCGTCCCCTGTGGGCCGTCAGCCAGGGCCGGGCAGGGGCCTAACCCTCTTCCCGCAGCACCAGGCCCAGCAGCCCCGGGAAGCGGGCGTCGAATTCCTCGCGGCGCAGGCGGTTGAGGCGCTTGGGGCCCTGGTCGCGCTGTTCCACCAGGCCGGCGGCGCGCAGTACGGCGAAGTGGTGGCTGAGCGCCGCCTTGCCGACCGGTACGCGGAAGCTGCCGCAGCTGTGCGACCAGTCGGCGGAGCCCGCCAGCTCGCGCACCAGCTGGAGCCGTACGGGGTCGGCGAGGGCGGCGAGGGCGGTCTCGACGGGGACGTCCCCGGGGTGGGCGTGCACCGGCACGGCGCGGTGACTGCTGCGGTCCGGCATCTCTCGGCCCCCTTGCTAAGTGTTCGATCCAGATCATACAGTCGGAGTGTTCGCATTCCATTGAACAGTCGTGAGGGGCGTGTGCTGTCATGCGTGCGGTGGAGTTCCAGGAGTACGGCGGCCCTGAGGTCCTGAAGGTCGTGGACAGGGACGTTCCCGAGCCGGGCCGCGGGCAGGTGAGCATCGATGTCGCCTACGCGGGTGTGAACTTCGCCGACCTCAAGGCCCGTGCCGAGGGCTACCGCGTCGACGCCCTCCCCTTCCGGCCGGGCCTGGAGGTCTCCGGGCGCATCCGCGCGGTCGGTGCGGACGTCGAGGGGCTGCGGCCGGGGCAGGAGGTCGCGGCGCTCACGGACGGCGGGGCGTATGCGGAGGTCGTCGTCACCGCCGCGGCGACCGTGTTCCCGCTTCCGCAGGGGGTGAGCCCCCGGACCGGGGCCACCCTGCCGACGGTGCTGCCCACCGCGCATGCCCTGGTGCACGAGGTGGGCCGGCTGCGGGCGGGTGAGGCCGTGCTGGTGCAGGGCGCGGCGGGCGGGATCGGCACGGTCGCGGGCCAGCTGGCGAAGGCGGCAGGGGCCGGGGCCGTCTACGGCGTGGTGTCGGACGCGGCCAAGGCCCGGCATGCGCTCAAGTACGGCTACGACGAGGTGTTCGTGGGCCCGGACTTCGCTGCGGACGCGCGGCGCGCCACGGGCGGACGGGGAGTCGACCTCGCCCTGGACCCCGTCGGCGGCGAGACCTTCCGGCGCAGCATGGACGCGCTTGCCGTCTTCGG
This sequence comes from Streptomyces sp. MCA2, assembly GCF_023544705.1. Taxonomy (NCBI): domain Bacteria; kingdom Bacillati; phylum Actinomycetota; class Actinomycetes; order Kitasatosporales; family Streptomycetaceae; genus Streptomyces; species Streptomyces sp. MCA2. Next base: position 771 of record NZ_JAMJFM010000026.1, on the reverse strand, counting down.
CCGCCTGGTCTCGTTCGGCAACGCGAGTTCCGCCGAGCCCTGGCAGGTGGGCCAGCCCGAGCTGTATCCGTGGGGGCGCACGGTCGCGGGGTTCTCCATCCTGGCCTTGGCCGGAACGGCGCCGGAGACGCTGCGCGCACTGGCCGGACGCGCCTTCCGTACGGTTTCCGAAGGCTCCGTGGAACTCCCCGTGACAGCGGAGTTCCCGCTCGCCGAGGCGGGCGAGGCACACCGTCTCCTCGGCAGCCGCAGGAGCACCGGCAAGCTGCTGCTGCGGGTGGGGTGAGGGGGAGGGCGCCGGCCGGTGCCCGCGCCCCGGGCGTCACCCCCGCACGCGCCGTGCCCGCCCGTATCCGCCCGTACGCGCCCGCGCCCACCCGCACCCCGCCGCCCTACTGCCGGGCGAGCCTGGGGTCCCGGTGGGCGGCGCGGTGCGGTGCGGCTGCCGACCCGTAGCGGAACTCCTGGAGCTGTTCCGCCGTCGGGTACCACTGTTGGTCGCAACGGCAGCACCACCAGCGCCAGTTGTCCCAGTCGGTGTCGGTGTGCGTGGTGTCCTTCCACAGCCGGTCGTTGCAGTCGCGTGTGGGGCAGGTCGGCGGCAGGGGCATGACGAGCCTTTCGTCGGTGACGCTGCCAGCCTTCTGCGCCCGCCACCGCGCCGTGCGGCAGTTCACCACCGGCCACCCGAACGGGTAGGCGCCGGGCGCGCACGGGACGGCGGAAAGCCCCGCGGCACGGCGGAAGCCCCACGGGGCGGCGGAAAGACCC
>NZ_JAMJFM010000025.1:0-130169 GCF_023544705.1 Streptomyces sp. MCA2 | reverse complement strand
TCCATGGACCAAGCACTGCGGCTGATCCCGTCGACAGTCGGTACCCACCATCCCGAAGGCCCCGACGCCACGATCGTCGACATCGGCGGTCCCGACGCAGACGGGCTCGCCCGGTACCTCCTCAGTCTGGCCACACCCCTGCGAGTCCTGTCACCGGAGGCTGTACGGCAAGCCCTGCTGCGCCGCACCCAGGAACTCATCGAGGACAACGCGAATGGTCAGCCCCGGTAGCGACGTTGCAGGAGAACGAGCGCCGAGCCCAAATGACGCGAGCAACGAAGTACTGATGGAAGAGCCACTGCCCTCATTGAGCTGCGCTACTGCTCTGCTTGCCGGAGGAGGCGTGGGTCCGCGTGCGTCACCCACACACGGGGCGGTGACCGTATCGAGGCACGGAACAAGGGCGGCGCCTGTAGGCGCAAGTCCTGTTACGCGAACACGGTGGCACCCGGCCGGTCCTCCGCGTACACCGCCTACACCGCCTACACCGCCTACACCGCCTACACCGCGATGGTGAACGACAAGGGAATCAAGGCCAGGCGCGGCCGTCCCCACAGCGTCCACGCGCGTACGCAACATAGACTCCCCCTGCCGGTTCGTCCGCCGACCCCACCCGCAGAAAGGTGCCGCCGTGCCCGAGCAGTCCGTGACCGCCCCCGCCCACGGCGGCTCCCGCTTCACCGCATTCGCGGACGTCGTACGAGCCGCCGCTCCGATCTGAAACCACGCCCGCCGGTCCACCGAACCACCCGCAAAAGGACAACTCCCCCCGTGAAGAAGAGCGCGATAGCCGGCGGCTGCATCCTCGGCCTTCTCGTGATCGCCGGCGCCTACCAAGGCAGCACCACCACCAGCGACCCGCTGACTCTCGCCGAATACCAGAAGATAAGGGCGGGCAGCACCGAGAAATTCCTGTTCACCCTTGCCAGCACCTGCCAACAGGACAGCGAAAAACTCGCCGAAAGCTATCCGATCACCTGGACGTGCTACGGCGCCGACGGCAGCAGCAGCGCGGTGTTCTTCTATTCCGAGGGTGTGCTGTTCAGCAAGGCGCAGACCGGGCTCACTTAAGCCCCGTGCGGCAAAAAGGTCCGCGCCCACAGCCGTCAACCATGCTCGAACTCGCCTGGCGAAGGTCCGGATCCCTCATCTGGATGCGCATCCTCAACCCGGCGGCAGCAATATCGGCGCCCGACTGACGGCCGGACGCCGATATCCCTCAGGTCAGGCGGCGGGTGCCCCGGGTCAGGGCGCCACGAGTCGGGCGAACGCGCGAGGGCGTGACTCCCGCTCGTCATGAGCGAGGCCCGAGGCCCTGATCTGCCGATCCGGCGTGGCTGATGCCCCAGGCCCCCCAGGCCGCCGGCGTTCCGAGAGGGCGTCGCCGTGCGACAGGGTCGATTCAAGTACTGAGCAGACGGACGCCAGGTACAGGTGATTCGTGGAGGCTCGAATGACACAGGCGACCGCCTCGTGGCACCGCTGAACGCTTCCCATCGCGGCACCGCCGAGGGCGAGGCGCCGCAACTTCCTCAGCTACAGCGGACGTTGTGGCGAGGGCGATGTCACGTTCTGCCGTGCCGACCGCACTACTCAGGACAAGGATGAACGCGACAGCGTCCGTCGGCAGACGTTCGATGAAGGACTTTGTACATGGAGACGACGAGGGTGGTGTCTGTGATCACCGGCCGGGCCGTGTGTGGCGGACGCCTATTGAGCGGGCGGGCGAGTCGGCACGCATCACTGCGACGGGCGAGTCAGCGCGCATCACTGCGGCGGACAAGTCGGCACGCATCACTGCGGCGGCCGGGTATCGGCGAGCAGGGGCCGTACAGCTGGGTGCGCCCGCTTCCTCCGGCGATCCGGCTCTCGGAGTGCGGTCCCGGCCACCACGAGATCATCGTGGGGGACGGTGCTCGTGAGGGGGACTGCGGTGGATGCTGATGCGCCACACCAATCCGCCGTGTCCGTGTCGCTGGTCTCCCCCGCGCCTCGGTTCCCGTCCGCGCCCGGGGAGAGTGGAGCCCGCTCCGCGTTCGCGGCCTGCTACGAGCAGGAGATCGTCCGGCTGACCCGTTTCGTGATGCACCTGGGGGCGGCGCCGCACGAGGCTGCCGACATAGCCCAGTCCGCGTTCGCGGTGGCATTCGAGCAGTGGGAGTCGATCCAGCATCCGAGAGCATGGCTGCGCACCGTGGCGCAGCGGAAGATGCAGGCGATGCGGTATCCCCGCGAAGAGCTGACCGATCAGCTCCCGGACCTGCCGGGTGGCCGGTGTCCGGTGGACGCGGTGGAACTGAGCGAGGAAGAGGCTCGCGTGTACGAGGCGCTGAGCTGGCTGCCGGACCGGCAGCGGGAGGTCATGGCGTGGACGCTGGACGGATACAAGCCGCAGGAGATCGCGCGGTTGATGAAGGTGACACCGGAGGCGGTGCGACAGAACCTGCACCGCGGCCGGACGCTGCTGAAGAGGGCGCTGCTGAGCCCGGCGAACGGAGGTGCGCGGTGAGCGACAGCCGGCCGATGCAGTCCGGTGACGACTCCGATGCCCAGCTCGATGCGCTCTTGATTGCAGCCGGAGAAGGGGTGCGCGAGCGGTTGGCGGACGCCATAGATGTCGATGCGGGCCGGGCCGCCATCTTCAAGGCGTCGGTGGTGGTTGAGGAAGTGCCCGCATGCGGCGAGCAGGACACCTCGCACTTGGCGTGGCTGCTGCCGTCCACCGGTGACTCCCTCATCCAGTGGCTGGCGGTCTCCGCTCCTGGTTATCTACCGCAACAGTTGGACAAGGCCATGTCGACCATCAGGACCATGACCGTCGTGGGCCGGGCCCTTTTGCCGGAGTCCCTGCGTCCGTGCTGGGGGCTGGCCACCGACTTCCTCACCGAATCCCGGGACAATCTGGTCAGGCTGAAGACCGGGCTCGCCCATCGCGAACTCACCCGGGAAGAGGCTCTCACCCTGCAATATCGGGTCCGGACCGGGATCGGACAGGTGAGAGGAACCCTGCGCCAGGCCAACCGGTCCACGCACGCACCCGATTCCGCCTGCGTCATCGAGCGGCTGATTTCCACCAGCGAGATGATCCTGATTCTTCTGGGCTGGACCCGTCAGGGCATCGAGCAGCTCTTCGCGGACACCGAGCAAACGCTGCAATGCCCTACTCGATGAGGACAAACGCCACGGCGTCGCAGGTCAGGAGCTGAGGTTCACCCTGCGGGCCGACTGGCGGCCCCGCCTCCGGCGGGGCAGGGGCCCGCGTTACCCACACGGCCCCCCAGAGCGCGACACCCATCGCTGCCCACCACATGCGGAGCCCGCTACCCCACCCCTACCCCCGGTGGTGGAGCAGCGCGCTACCCCACCACCGCACGGCACGGCACGGCACGGCACCCGCCTGCCCCGCGATCCAAGGCATATCGCAAACCAAGGCATACCGAGCGAAGGACGACACCGTCATGACCACCCACCACCCGAACCGCCCGCATCAGGACGACGCACACCGCGGCATGCGAGTGCAGCTGCTGCTGCTCACTCTCGGGTTCATCGCGGCGGCCGTGCTGGGCGTGGTCTACCTCAGCTACCAGCACCCTCGCCTTGCCGTCCCGCTCGGCACCGGCGGTGCGGTGGCCGCCGTCCTCGTTCCCCAAGCGATTGCCGGCTACAAGGGACGGTGAGACCGACGACCCGCTGGTGGGTACGCGGACACGTCAGCCGCCGTCCAACGCGGCAGGGGAGCACCCGTCCCCGGGCATGCGTGCGGTGCTCCTCACCCTTGGCGAGGAGCACCGCACGTGGGCGTACCCCGAGACGGTCAGCGAGCAGCCGTCAGTTGCCCGGAGTTTCCGCCAGCCGGAAAGGCCCCGCGGCACCGGGGCCGAACATCACCGGCAAATTGCGCCCCCGCGGCACCACGACGAGCGGCTCCTCGCGGTACTCCCTGAGAAAGTTCTCCAGGGGCTCCCAGATGAGGCTTCGGTACCCCGATTCACTCCGTTGGGGTTCGAAGGAGAGGGTCAGCGCAGAATCCGTTACGGTGACGCTCACTGCGTCCACTTCCAGCCACTCTCCACCGATCCAGGCTTCGAGCCTCACGTTTGACATGACGCAAGGGTGCCTTGCCTCCCACGTCACCCGCAAACCGCCCCCGCCGGGATGCCCCCACACGGCGACCTTCCGCGTGAGAGGCCGGCTCCCCCAATCACTCACCGATATGGCTGGCTTTCGGCGCTGAGCGCCGCTTCCCCCCAGGTGCACGGCGGCAACGTGAACACCTCGATCGCCTTACCCCGCACGGAAGTTGGTCGAGGTCTCCACGGCCTCCCCGTCGGGCACAGGACCAGCGGACCGGCGACGGGAATGCGGTTCCTACGGGGCGCCACGCAGGAACTCAGCCTGTCGAGGAAAACCTGGACCATCCGGGCCGAACACTCTCGCTCAGGCACTCTGGCTCAGGCCGCTGCTGGCATCTCACTCGACTGCCTGCCGCACCTGGCCGTCGACGCCAGCATCGGCTTCGACCGCTCCTTCCCCCCGCGAGGGGATCCGGCACTGCGGCAAGCCTTGAGGGCCTACCGGCGGCGCAAGCTGGCTCGCACCCGCTTCGCCACGTGCGAGCCCCTCCCCATTTCTTGGATTCCCGGATCCACCCCCCGACGCTCGACCAGTACATCTGCCCACTCCCCCGACGGAGACTCCACCCCACACAGCTCCGGGCCTCCCTCCGGCCCGTACTCCCTGAACGTATGGAGGAACGGCAGTACCCGTACCAGCCAGGCCAGATGTGCCCAGCTCGGAGAGGGCGGCTCCGGCATCCAGCACATCTCGCTGCGCTCCGTATCCTCCGTGGGCACCACACCGGCCGCGCGACCAGGACCCGGGGATCAGCCTCCGCACCTCGCGGAAGGCGAACGACCGGCCGGCAACTCCCACAGGTGGAATCGTGGCGGAGTGAGCGGTTTTCGAGGTTGGCCTTGTAATAGCCCTGGGCCGAGGCCACGGACTGCGTCTTGGCGAGCTTCTTGCCGAAGGCCCTCACCTGCGGGGTCGCGGGTCGCGGCCCAGGACCCCTTGGCGGTATTGCCCTTGACTGCGACGCAGCCTGCCTTGGCCGTACCGCTCAGCCTCTGCGCAAGGACGTCGATCCTGCCGTACTTCTTGCCAATGGCCCTTGTACGAGCGGGCACCGAAGCCCCTCCGCCTCGGGAATTCCTTGATCGACCGACGTGCTGCGGCGTATGGAACAACTGTCCGCGACTCAGCACCACACGGAGCCAGCAGCCATGAATGAACTGCCTTTCCGCGTCGACGGTCCCGCTGATGCGGGATCTCTCCAAGGACGCACAGTGGTCCTGATCGGTGGTGGATCAGGCATCGGCTTACGTGTCGCCCACCAGGCGGTCGGCGACGGTGCCCGTGTCATCCTCGGCGGGCGTACCCGGGAACGCCTCACCGCAGCGGCGCAGGAACTGGGCAGCCGTGCGACATGGCGGACCGTGGACACCACAGACCGTTCCTCGCTCGCCTCATTCTTCGCGGAACTCGACCACGTCGACCACCTGTTCACCTCCGCAGCCTCCTATCGCGTCGGGCCCATGATGGAATTGAGCGACGACGATGCCGAGAGCCCCTTCGTCTCCAAGTTCTGGGGCCAGTACCACGCGGTCAGGTATGCCGCGCCCAAGTTGTCGGAGGACGGATCTGTCGTCCTGATGTCCGGTGCCGCTGGGGCACGTCCGCCGGCTGCCGCGCCCGCCTACGCAGCCTGTAACGCCGCGATCGAGGGGCTGGGCCGGGGCCTGGCCGTGGAGCTGGCGCCGGTTCGGGTCAACGTCGTCTCACCCGGCACCATCGACGGAAACCTCTGGGCGCACCGAGCGGAGGAAGACCGAGAGGCAGCGTTCGCCCAGTACCGCAGGGACTCCATCCTGCGTCGGCTTGGCACGGAGGACGAGATCGCCCAGAACGTGTTGTTCCTCTTCACCAACGGATTTACGACCGGCGCGACCCTGTATCCGGACGGCGGCTACACCCTTCGCTGACTGTCTGATCCACGTAACTGCCGGGCCCCGGCGACGGCCCGGCACGGCACGGCACGCAGGAGCGGCACTGGCTCGGGCCGGCAACGCCGAAGGAACATCGAAGACACCAGTCCCCGGCTGGACGGGGGTGGCCAGCCGGGGGCTGCAATGCAGGTGCCCCGCACATCGCCATCAAAACGCGCGGGAGCGGTGGCTGCGCTGGTTAGTTGGGGCGGATGCCGAGCATCGCGGTGAGGGCGATCTTCTCGCCATTGGCGGCACCCCCGTGGCTCGCCCCGGGCCGGAGTTCGGGCCAGTGTCGGGGGGCACGGTGTCATCCCCCTCCGCCGCGTTCGCGCCCGGACCACCTCACTACTTCTACCTCCACCGCTACCTCTACCGTCATCTTCAGGCAACAGATCCAGGAATCGGACGAAGGAGAACCCGATCCGCAGAACCAGAAACGAGCCGCGGTGTGCGACCCCGCCTAGGCTCCGCTGCGCTTCTCCAAGCGGCTGCCGCGGGGAAGGGTGACGGACATGATGTCGCCAGGGGCTTCCAGTGCCATGCGATGCCATCGCCCGCGCGGCACGATGACCGCGGTCCCAGCCGCCAGCTTGATTTCCTCCTCCTCTTCTCCTGGCTGTTGCGGACGGAAGTGGAGCCTTATCCCGCCGGTGAGGCAGGCGACGAATTCATCTGCGTCGGGATGAACTTCCCAATGGTCGGCGTGGACGTCGGCGTCGGTCTCCACATGGAAGGCCATCAACTGCCAGCCGTCCCGCTCGGGGTCGAACGCTGGCTGCTCGGCGCGCACCTGGCCGCCTTGCTGAAGGTGGATAAACGAGGCGAAGAGATCGATCGGGGTGACAGTCATGCGGGATCGTCCTTCCTACGGTGATCTTTCATCCGGGTGGGTTGCGGCATGGGATCGCCAGCCGGCTCGACCGCGCCAGCTCGGCCGCGCCGGATCGACCACGCCGACTCGACCGCGACCGCTGGCCGCCTCACTCCGCCAAGGCACGGCGCAGAACTGCGGCGAGTTCGGCGATCTGCCGCTGGGACACCTCGGCGGACAGGATCGCCTGCGACCCGTGGAACGTGCCGGACCACTGGTGCAGCTCGACAGAGACGCCGGCCTGCAACAGGCGCAGCGCGTAGGTGATGTCTTCGTCGCGGTTCGGACAGAACTCCGCGGTGGCGATGTAGGCGGGTGGCAGGCCGGACAGGTCGGTGGCCCGCGCCGGGGCGGCGTACGGCGTGGCGGGCGTAGCGCCCAGGTAATGCCGCCACGAGGCGGTGACCTTGTCGCGATTCATCCAGGGCGTGTCGGTGAAGTGCCGCGCCGACCACGTCTCCTGCCGGTCGTCGAGCCCCGGCTGGTTGAGCAGCTGGTAGCGGATCGACGGCCCCTGCTGGTCACGCGCCCGCAACGCCACCGCGGCCGCGAGCCCCCCGCCGGCACTGTGGCCTCCGACCGCGATCCGCCCTGGATCGATGCCGAGGTCGGCTGCGTGCTCGGCCGTCCAGGTCAGTACGGCGTAGGCGTCGTCGAGGGCGGCCGGGAACCGATGCTCGGGGGCCAGACGGTAGCCCACCGAGATCACCACCACGTCTGAGCTTTCTGCGATCCGAGCGGCCCACGGGTGCTCGGTGTCCACGTCACCCATGACGAATCCGCCGCCGTGCAACCAGACGATGGCACCCTGCGCCTGGTGCGGGCGGTAGATCCGCACCGGCACGTCAGACTCGGCGGGCACCGTGCGGTCCTCGACCTCCATTCCTGCGGTGTCCGGCGCCGGCACCGCGGCGGCCAAGTCGGCGAAGTTCTTGCGTTCGGCGACCGGGTCGGTCAGGTCGGCACGGGGGAACAAGGGGATGAATGCTTCCAGTTCAGGGTCCATGTCGGCCATCCTCAGGGAGGGGCGCCCCCGAGAGCATCCGCCAACTGTCGGGCATCCCACCCCCATCACGCGCCGATCGGCGCCTATCCTCCTGACATGGAGGCACTGGCCTTACGGCTGTCACAGCTGGATTCGCAGGTCGAAGGCGCGATCCGCGTCATCATGTTCTACGACACACTGATGCGCCGACGGGTGGATCTCCCAGCACTCGCCCGGGCCTCGGCGGGTCTGGCCGAGTGCGTGGCCGGGATCCGGCTCCACGGCACTGGACGGACGATCCGCATGTCGCCCGACGGCAGGGAGGCACCCGCCTCGCCGCCGCCCGCGTCCTCCACCACGCCGATCACACTCGACGAGGAGGAAATCGGCACGGTGTGGCTGGAGCGCCCCGGCCCGCCCGGCCCGCTCGACCTCGACGAGCTGCTCCTTGACCGGCTCGCCCTAGCCGCCGCGGCGGTCGTCGAGCGGTACGGTCCGGCCCGCACCACCATGGCCGACCCCGCCCTCGTCGAACTGGCGATCAGCGCCGACAGCGACGACGCGGCCCGCGCCCGGGCGCTACGGCTGCTGGGTTTCGCCGCCGACCTGCCGCTCCACGTCGTCGCCGTACGTTCGCAGCTTCCGCTCGACCAGGTCGGCGGTCTGATCTGCCCGGCCCGCCCGGTGAAGGCGGCACCGCTTGCCGACGTGGGCGTCATCCTGGCCACCACCGTCGATCAGGCCCGCTTTCCGACAGGTGCCGTACGCGCGGGCATCGGCGCCGCCGAAAGCCCCGATCGGTCCTGGCGGGAAGCCCGCACCGCCCTCCGCTTCACCACCCCACGCCAGCCGGTCGTCCACTACGACAGCCTGGGGGCATTGGCACTGCTCGCACAGATACCCAACGACGTCGCGCGAGACAACGCCGACGTCGCCGCGATCGCCCGCATCGCCGACAACCCAGGAGAACTGGAAGCTCTGGACACCTACTGCTCCACCGGCTCCCTACGCCGGGCAGCCGACCTTCTCCACCTGCACCACAGCAGCGTCGCCCGCCGACTCGAACAGACCGGAAAGATCCTGGGCATCGACCTCACCGAACCCACCGGCCTGCTCCGGGCCCGGCTTGCCCTCACCGCATGGCGGCTTCTCAACGATTGAGGAAGAGAGGAAGATCCGCCTCGTCCCCCCTCCTCACCCATACGACCCGTACGCGGTGGGGCGTCTGCCCCCAGCCCGTCGACGATCTGCTGCACGGCGTGACAACGACGGTCATCCTCACCGGCCTCGGCGTCTTCAGCCCGCGGCCAAGGAGACTCGATCTGCCCGATCTGCTCCATCAAAAAAATCGATGCGCCGCACCTTGATGGACTGCCAAGTCCCGACGGAACGGCCTGGGCTCCGTCTCACTGGCTTTCCACCTTGCGTTCCCAGTTCGCACGCCGTGGACAAGGCCACAAAAGACAACAACTTGCTTGCCGATCCCTGTGTTATCCAGGGGCAGTGACGACTTCCCAGACTTCCAAGAGGCCCTTCGATGCGGTGTTGTGCGACCTCGACAACGTGATCCGTTTCTATGACATGACGCAGCTGGCAGGACTGGAGCGTGTCGCCGGGCTGGCACCAGGCACGACCATGAAGGTGGCCTATGCACCGGAGGTAGATCTGCCCCTGCTTCTCGGCAAGATCACTCAGCAGCAATGGGTGGAGTCCATCGTGCTCGGCCTCGCGGGGCAGGTGCCGGTGGTGCAGGCGCGTGAGCTGGGTACGGCACTTGCCGCGGCGCCCTTCTGGGCCGACAAGGTAGTGGTGACCCTGCTTCGGCAGGTACGGGCACACATGCCTGTGGTCCTGGTAACGAACGCAACCCTGGAGCTCGAGAGCGACTTGGCGTCGTTGGGGCTGGCGGATTTCTCCGGTCATGTCGTCAGCAGCGCCCGGCTGGGGGTGGCCAAGCCGGACCGGGAGATCTACGAAGTGGCGGCCGAACGGGCAGGTGTCGCCCTTGATCGGTGCCTCTTCGTGGATGACCGGCTGGAGAACGTCGAAGCCGCAGTTGCGCTCGGGATGGTTGGCGTGCACTACGGCGAGCCTGCGGACCTCCGCGAGTCGGTGAGCTTCCTGTTGGACAGCAGCCACGCGGCCGTCTCACTCAGCGGCGACGTCGAGTGAGACAACCCTGAGGAAGTGAAGCCGGGAGCCAACGTTCGTCACTGGTGACACACCGACCCGAGTCCATCTCACTAGCCGTTGTGTCCGTCCAGGTCACAGCGTCAACCACCGAGCGTCGAGCAGCGAACAGGATCGAGTGAGCAGGACCGAGTGTGAGCAGGGCCGAGTGAGATGGGGCCTCAGGTGGCATCCGACGGTTGAGCCCGTGCCCGTCGCCTGTCTGGTGGTCAGCCGACCGGTACGACGTTGGTGGCGTCCACGGCGGGGCGCAGAGCCCGGGCAAGCTTGACACCGTCGCCAACGGCCCAGAAGTGGATGAAGAACAGGCGGGGTTCGTCCGTCAAGCCGTGGTTGTGCAGCTCGACGAGCTCGGCGTCGGCACACCGCAGAGCCACCAGTACGTCTTGGACTTCCTTGGCGATCATGGCGCAGTCACCACTGATTGCGGCCCGGCCGCCGCCCAGCGGCTGGAAGTTGAACGCGCTGGTCGATCCCAGGCCCGGGGGCAGTACCAGGTGGCCGTCGGTGATGGTCTCGCGACGGACGAAGACGCACTTGTAGATGCCTTCGTCGGTGGAGCCCTTGACGCCGAGCGCCGCATCGATGCCCGCAGTGTCCAGGTCGACGCGCTGTGCTTGGACCAGCGGGCGCGGGGGCGGGGTGCCGGTGCGGTCGAACGCTGCGCGCAGACCGCGGGCCACCGCCACTGGATGGTGGCCGTGGGCATGGATGTGGACCCACCAGATGTGAGGACTCTGGGAAAGGAGGTGCTTATGGATCGCGGTCTGCGCGATCTCATGTTCTTGCAGGACGTCGGTGAAGGGCTGGAGTTCGTGCTCGGTGACCACCACATCGCCCATCACCATCGTGCTCTTGTCGGCGTAGCGGACGAAGGAGACGTGCGAGCCGAGGGCGAGCGCCGGTTTGACGATGACACGACGGGAGCGCACACGGAGGTCACGGCGCGGGAGGGCCGTGTGGTACATCATTTTCCGCTTCATATCGCCTTTTCGGCCCAGCGCTTTGGCCACCTTCTCCCAGTCCGACAGGGCAGTGGTAACCGGCTCGACCAGCTTGCGACTCTTCACCTCCTCCGCCCCAGTGGCGAGAGCGCGAGCGGGAGTCGGCGCCCCGGCCAGCAACGGAGTCAGAGCGGCCGCGGCCAGTACGCGCCGTCGCGGCGTACCTACATGCGGGTAGCTGTCTTGCTGTCGGTCTCCGGCCATCACGTCAGCACCTCCATGACGAGATGGAAGCACGGCGGGCTACAGTCACTGTTGACCAGCGTCAACGCTGGGGCCAGGTGGGCTAAGCATTTAATTCCTGGCCATACCTCTGAGCCATACCTCCGACGCCGGGCAGCTCTCAGCGTGACAATCGACGAGCCGGCACCCGGAGCCCCACTCCGCGAACTAGGCCTCGGCGACGCACCGGTGATGGTTAGGCCGACTGACATCCCCATCGCTTGTAGTCGGCCTTCGCGCCATCGGCGGGAGCGCCTCGTGGGAAGCGGAGCCGGGGCTGAGGCCGTCGGGACTACCTGTGCGAACTCGAAGGCGTCGGCGAGCAATTGGTGCAGCGGTAGGGACAGCAGGAATCACAGGCGCGTTGCCTGGGCCAGGGACCAGGACCACCTCGACGCCGTTGGTCCCCATAGGGACAGCGGATGATGACCTTGCCGTCGGGGCCGTGAGGGCCGTGGGGGAAACCCATGCCGGTGTCATCGTGGCCTGGTTCGCGTCCGCCTCCGCGTCCGCGTCGAATTCTGTCGCTGCCACCGCTACCGTCATCTCCGTGGCCCGTCCGAATTCGGTAGATGTTTCCCACTGATCTCATTGCGCCGTCACCAAGCATCTTGCCTCCACCACTCCAGCCACCGCTCACGGCAGAGTGGGGGCCATGAATGCAGATGACAGGGACCTTCTGGCAGGAGCACACGTAGCGACCAGACTTCCGGCCCAGGACCTGGACCGGGCACGGCGTTTCTACTCTGAACAGCTCGGTTTGGAGCCCGTCGACGAACGGCCCGGAGGGCTGCTCTATCGGTGCGGAGGCGTGGACTTCGTCGTGTTCCGATCGACGGGAGCCTCGCCCGGTACCTTCACTCAGATGGCATGGGAAGTCGACGACATCGAGACAGTCGTGTCGGAACTCAAACGGCGTGGCGTGGTGTTCGAGGAGGTCGACGTACCCGGGTTCCGCACGAGGGGCGGGATCGCCGAGATCGACGGGAACTACCCGAGCAAGGGTGCACGGGGTGAACGCGGCGCCTGGTTCCGGGACAGCGAGGGGAACATGCTGGGCATCGGCGAGCTGGTCGTCTGAGCAGCGCACCTGGCCTGGGTGGCAAAACGACCAGACTCCCAGGCTCAGACCACTGACTCAGCACAGACCCTTGATGCCGCGTCAGGTGGAACCGAGTCCGGTGAACAGAGACTGGGCCACCATGTCGGCCCCTTGGGCAGGCGTCAGCTCCGGCATCTCGTGCGCCGCGATGTTCGTGAGATGGACGAGCAGGGAGCGCGCCCAGCGGTCCGGAAGACCGGGCCGGACGGAACCTTCATGGACGGCGCGGAGCATGAAGGCGTCGAGTTGCTCGAACAGCCGGCGGAGGCGGGCGGCGGCCGCTTCGCCCTGCACCTGCTGCAAGTCCACCGGCCACTGTCTGCTGACGGTGATGATGCCCTCCGCATACCGGTGCAGCGCCACGGCCACGGGAGCCTCGTCCAGCCGGGCCTGGGCGAAGACCTTCTCGCAGGCATCGAGCTTGGCCACGTGGACGCCGGCCATCAGTGCCTCGCGGGTCTTGAAGCGACGGTAGACGGTCCGTCGGTCGACACCCGCCGCCTCCGCGATCGCCGCGACGCTCGTGCCGGGGTCTAGCGCGAGAAGGCGTGCTCCGGTCTGTAGGACCGCGTCCAGGTTGCGTGCCGCGTCAGCTCTCATCGTGACCGGAGCATACGCAGGAATGAGAATGATGGACCAATAGACATCACATGACTGTTGCTGATCAGCAATCAAGTGTCACACAAGCGTGTCACTTGAGCCGCCCCGTGCCCCGGTCCGACCGTGCCTGGACGCAGGGTCGGCGCGTCTCCGTCACGCCCTTTTACTCATCCCTGCACTCGTCCCAGGAGCCACGCATGAACCCCGCCCACATGTCCGACAAGTTGAAAGACGCCCTCGATTCCAGGGTCTTCGTCACCGTGGCAACCCTTCAGCCCGACGGCAGCCCGCACCAGTCAGTGGTCTGGGTGGGGCGCGACGGGAACGACCTGTTCTTCGTGACCGGCATCGACAAGCTCAAAGTCCGCAACCTCCGGCGTGATCCACGGCTGAGCGTGACGGTCAACCCTCCCGACGAGCCGTACGGGTACGCGGTGATCAGCGGCACGGCCCGGTTCGAGAGCGTGGGCAGCCGGGAGCGGATGGACGAACTCGCCGTCAAGTACACCGGCAAGATCTACGCCGAACACCACCCGGAGTCGTCCGCCACCCTCCCGGAGCTGATCACCGTCTACCTCACTCCCCAAAAGATCGCGGCCCGGTTCCTGTGAACCGAGGACACGGACGGCGGAGGAGAGGAGAACGGCAACGGCGATGAAGACCCTTTCCTCTCTCTCCCCCCCCCGCAGATCCGCTGATCCGGCTCGTGCGGTGGCCGCGACCACTCTCTGGGCAGCGGGTCGCCGAGGCGGGCGCGAAGCAGGCCTCCGCTTCTTCCTGTTCTTCGTTCCTGTTCTTCGTGTGGCTTCTTCCTGTGGCTTCGTTCGACTTCGCCGTTTGGCTTTGTCGTAGTGAAGGGCGGCGCTGCACCACGGGGTAAGGCTCCTGCCCTCCCGCGGGTTCAGGACCGTGCCGTCCAGCGCAGGCGATGCCGCATCGCACGCCGTGGGAGCGGTCCGAGCTCGTTGAAGGCGGCTGCCAATACGGCGACAGTGGGTGACAACACCGCGGCGATTACAGACGCGCAGACCGCATCGATGGCGGCGTCAGCCCCGCTCCCGGCGGCCGGCTTCCGGCACATCGATGACCTCGCCTGGAACTGCTCGGCATCGCCTGGTGCCATGTGTCACCGGTTGGCTGCCCGCACCATGCATGGTCGGACGCGCTGACAGATGATTCGTGATCAACACAGGACGAGCTTCCCTGGGGTTTCATCCTCGAAGATCTCGATCAGCCAGTCGAAGACCGTTCCCCCTCGCCCGCTCCTCGCGGCAGCGAGCTCCTCGGCAATCCGATCACGATTCGTGAAGTGACAGCGCCCGAGTTGCGTCTCCAGCTGGCGGGCCGTCTCCGCGTGTCCCAGGGCTTGGCGAGAGCGATCGTGGCCATGCCATTCCACCTTGAAATCGTCCTCCTCAGGGGTGCCGAAGCCACCACGGAGGCAGTCGCTGAAGGCATCCAGGCTCTTGCCGAAGTAACCGCCAGGCCCGTTGACTGCCTCTCCGATCTCTCGCCAGAAGTCCTCCAGCGTGAGAATCCGGTTGCCGTCGAGTACGTAGGTCGTCGTCACCGGCTCAGAGTAGGGGCCACCGATTCTCCAGTCAGGCTATTAATCCGATGGCCCTCAGCGGAACAGATGAATACAGCCTGCGTGAGCCTTCGGAGGATTCAGAGCGCTCAGAGCGTTCAGAGGATCTTGGTCATGAACGTACTGTTCGGGTTGGGCTGGTAGTCAGCGAACGGGTCACAGAGCTGGAAGCCGAGCTTCTCGTACAGCCTTCGGGCGGGCAGGAAGAACTCGGCCGAGCCGGTCTCCAGGCTCAGCCGCGTAAGTCCCATGGCTTTGGCTTCGCTGAGGATGTGCTCCAGCAACTGCGAGGCGATGCCGCTTCTCTGCCGCCTCGGCCTGGTACGCATCGACTTCAGTTCCGCGTGGCCCGCGTCCAGCCTCTTGATCGCACCACAGCCCACCAGGCTGTCACCGTCCAAGGCCGACCAGAACGTGATGTCGGGCTTCCGAAGACTATCGAGGTCGAGAGCATGCTTGCTCTCCAAGGGGGTGAGGGACCGCATCTGCTCGACATGTTCGGCGAGAAACCTGGCGATCTCTGGCCCGGAGAGGTCATCTACCACGATCTTCAACGCGCCCACCGTTCCTCTGCGATCCGGGGCCGGAGTGCCACCGCGAATGTCGGATCTGCTTCTGAAGCAGTCCGGTCGAGACTATGCCGATCTTGAGGAGCGAAGCCACATGTTTCGGGTGGCCCCGGCGGTTGGGAGCGGGGGCCACGTCGCGAACCGAGCGCGTTTGCAGGGGAGTTCACAGCCGGCATGCTTGGCGACGTACGCAGAGGGATGGTTCCGGGGAGGCGTGCGCGGAAGCACTGTCAGAGGCGTGCACGGAAGCACTCCCGGAGGCGTCCCCGGCCGCCGGGCAGCGGATCGTCTGACAACGAAAGGCCTGGCGACGGAACCGGCAAAGGCGCCGATCCGGAGAGGGCCGCCACCGCGCGCTCGTTCCCCGGTTGCGGCCCGGTCCGGCTCAGCTCAGCCGGGTCGTGGCGTACGCCTCGATGGCATCCCGCTGGTATTCGGCCAGGCCCGGCGCGATCGCTTCGTACACAGCGCGCCACGGCTCGTTTTCCACACAGGAACGCCCGATCGCGCGATACTCCTCGGCGGAGACCGCTCGGAGCTCGACCAGCGCCCGGTACTGGGCATCGACCTCGGCCTGCACCGCTTCGGCGTCGGCGGGCGTACCGGCGGCCAGCAGCTCGCCCAGCCGGATCATCTGTGCCGTGCGCTCGCGGTGCCCGGCCTCGATCTCGGCCTCGCTCATCGTCGAGGTGCGCCGCTCGATGGCCCCGGCCAGTTCCGGGAAGTCCCGCAGGCTCTCCATGTACTGGGCGGGCCGGACGCCCTCGAACAGGTTCTCCGGGCGGTTGATGCTCGTCATGGGTCTACCTTCCATCCTGGATCGCTCCAGTTCGGTGATCGTGCGGGAGACGGTGCCGGCCAGGACATCAAGCCGGTCCCGCTCCGCGAGCAGCCGCCGGTGGTGGCCGCGCAGGGCCTCCAGCTCGTCGACCTGTGCGGCCAGGATCCGGCTGATCTCGGGCAGCCCCACGTCCAGCGCCCGCAGCACAAGGATCTGCTGCAATTGCAGCAACTGGGCTTCCTCGTAGTAGCGGTGGCCGTTGCTGCCGATCCGGGCCGGCGGTAGCAGGCCGATCTCGTCGTAGTGCCGCAGCGTACGGGCCGTCACGCCCGACATCCGGGCGACCTCCGCGGTCGGCCAGGCCATCGCCGCCTCCCTCACGAATGCATCACCGGGCCGGTCTCTCCGGCCCTGGTCAGTACGGTAGAAGCTGCCGCTACGGCAGTTTCAAGCCCAGGACCGACCGTGTGGACCAGGGCAACGTCCTGGAGTCAGGAACGGAAGTGGGGCACGAGGCCCCAGCCCTGCGCGGCCTGCGCCGCCGTCCTCCCTTCCCGGTGGGCGACGCTGCGCAGAACACGCTGGTCGTAGTGCCTGTCCCAGTCGACAGGCACGTCGACAGGCACTACGACGGCGCGCTCCATCCCGTCCTTCAGAACGACGGCTCGTCAGCAGGTGCGGCCCGTGTAGTGGGCGCCCTGAATCTTGTGGGCAGAGCCCAGCCACGTCCTGCCCGGCCCGACGCACCACTCGTAGTCGGGCGCCCGAGCGACCTCGACTTTGATGACGACCCGCGAACGGTCGGAGGTGCAGTGGTTGTAGAAGGCGTCGGAGCCAGTCTTGTAAAAGCCGCACGGGTCGGCAGCCGCGGGGCTCGCGGCAGCGGTCACCGCGCCCAGGGGGGTCAGGATGAGGGCAGCGGAACCGAGGGCGCTGGTCACCATTCGACGAACACGCAAGGGAGAACTCCTTGGCCAGGGGAGGAAGCGCTGGAAAGAGCGCGTTCTTCCTGATGAGTTGGATACCCGCCCAAGAATGGCCATGCCGCCCCTCCCTGGTGGTCGAACGCCGCACCGTTCACCCGGCGAATCGTTTCACCGTCTGCCTTGGGGGTGGAGGCGGACTTAGCGAACGATTTGTCCTGGTGGGGTGTTTGGCAAGGCAGTGGTTCAAGCGGATGATGACCGTTGCTCTCGAGGGTGGCCCGTGGGGTTCAATGCGGGCATGGAGAACGCTCTGTGGGACCGGCTCTCGGTCGAGGTGCACGCATTGGTGGACAGCCTCGTTTCGGCCGGGCGGAACGTGCATGCCCTTGCTGTGATGCGTGAGCATGCCGGTCTGCCGACGCCGAGTCTGCATGAGTGCGTTGATCTGTTGGATCAGCGATTCACGGTATTGCGGCAGGGGCCGACGAGTTCGTGATGATGCCAAGGCGGCGCTGTGGTCGACGCCCTTGGTGCGGGCAACGCACTGGCCCGCAGGTCCTGTATGATCATGACGTAACTCCGGCACACCGCACGGAGTCACGCGTCTGTGGTCCAAGGAAAGACGCCCGCCAGCCGGCGGGAAATGTAGGTGCAAGGCCTGCCGGGCGCTCCATATACAAGGGCCCCGCCTCATGAAGGCGGGGCCCTTGTGCCGTTCCGAGCCCAGGCACTCTTGCTCGGGGCCCCACGGCCAACGGACGGCGCCGCGGATGTGGGGCGCGTCGCCGACACAGCGCTTCCCACCACCCGCCGCCGGCTATCGGCAACTACGGCCGGATCGCCCCTTGGCTCAGCCCAGCGCGTCCATCAGGGCGGTGACATAGGTATCCAACCGCTCCTCCACGGCTCGCGTCGTCAGCTCTGTCCTTCCTGCCTCCCGCCATAGCTGCGCCACCAACTGCACTTCCTCTGAACTCGCCAGTGCGTCCCGCACCTGCCAGTACAGCCGCTCGCTCGCGGCCGTGGCCAGCACCCCGCCGGCCTCCTCATACGCCTCGGCGAACCGCAGACCCCACGCCGGGCCGTGCAGCAGCGCGAGATTGGTGGAGCAGTGCGCCACATCGAGATCCGCCGGGCCCCAGGAGGTCGCTGCCCAGTCGACGACGCCGGTGATCCGGGCACCTGCCGGCCTTGGGGGCGGCACGTCGAACAGCACGTTGCCGGGTTGGAAGTCCCGGTGCAGGAATCGCCCTTCATAGGGCGGCGCGGGCCGGCGGATCACGTCGATCGCCGCGGCCCATGTCGCCGCGTCGGCGCCCTTCGGAGTCACGACGGTGTCGGCGGTCGTCAACGCCACATACTCCCGGGGCCGCTCGGCGGGTCGCAACGCGTGGATCGCCACGAGTTGACGGGCGAGCAGAGGGACGCGTGTCTCCAATCCCTCATCGTCGAGGACCGTCCGGCCTGCCAGATGTGTCATCAGGAGCGAGGGATACTCGCAATGCGCGGCGGTCGGATCAACCGCGACCAGTCCAGGAGCCGGCACGCCGGTCCCCGGGAGCAGGGTCAGGGCGCCGGCCTCCCTGCTCAGCAAGTCCTCGGCGTGTCCCGCATAGAACGGGTCGACGAAGCCCCGCAGCACCAGGTCACGGGTGCCTCCGTCCCGCGTGCGGATGGTCAGCCTCCGCATTTCGGCAGTGATGCCGCCGTGCAGCGCCTCGGTCCTGACGATCCGTTCGCCGGCCTCCAGGTGCCGGCTCACCCAAGCCAGTGTCAACGGTGGGACGGCCGCCGCCTCATTGTGGTTGGTCATCGTGCCACCTCATCATCCGGAGGGCGGCACGCGTGCAAGTTTTCTGCGGGAGAGCTCCGACAGTCGCTGCACAGCAGGGTCATCCACCAGCAGCACCGCGTATCCCGGCAGGAACTGAACGTCCCCGATCACCGCGAACCCGGCCTCCAGCCCCTGGAGCACTGTCGGATGCTCACCCCGAAGTGCGCTGCCGATCCGGTCCTGCCGCCAGTCATCAGTTACCAGTCACCATCGGTGACTCTGCACACGGCTGATCAGCCAGGGGCTATTCCGCACACGGGAGTATCCGAGCCTGCCGACACGCACCGGCCTCGACGCGCCATGACGGTTTGGCGGAATGTGTGATCGTGACGTCCGGAATCCTGCTCCCGTGCAGGCACCCAGTCGTCGTAGCGTCATGCCTTCGTGAGGCTGCGCATCGTAGCCGTCTGTCCGGCGGGCGAGTGGGGGCTGCATGAGGCATCGGCAAGGCATGCGGCAGACGAGCAGGCGCGGTGAGGCGTCCGTCCGAGGGGCTGACAGCGCGTTGCCGTCCGCGGACCCCGATCAGCAGAGGGAGAGGGGGCAAGGGAAAGGGAGACAGGGGGACAGTCGAGTGATGAGCGACGCGGGGCTGTCGGCCTCCCGCCCTCCTCCTCGGGGCATCTCCTTGACGCTGGGGGTCGAAGAGGAGTTCCAGCTCGTCCGCGAGGACACCGGCCAGCCGGCCCCATGCGCCGACGCCGTTCTGGCCCACGCCGCGAAGCTGCCCAACCCGGGCGACGGCAGCACTCTGCACGGCGAACTGCTGACATCAATGCTCGAATCCGCCACCGGCATCTGCACCAGCCTCGCCCAGGTGCGCCGCCAGCTGACCGGCGCCCGAAGCCGCCTCGCTCAAGCGGCCCGAGAAGAAGGCGTTCGCCTCCTGGCCCTGGGGGTTCGCCCCTCCCCCGCCGCACCCAGACATGTCTCGCCGTCCGAGCACTACGAGTGCATGCATCAGATGTACGGGCACCTGGTCGCCGAGACGGAGACCTGCGGCTGCCACGTCCATGTCGGCACGCTGGACAAGGACCAGGCGGTCATCTCCAACAACCACCTGCGTCCTTGGCTCCCGACGCTGCTCGCGCTCTCGGCCAACTCCGCCTTCCACAACGGCATCGACACCGGCTACGCGAGTTGGCGCACCATCGCTCTCTCCCGTTGGCCGACCACACAGATGCCACCCCACTTCACCTCCGTCGACCATTACGAGGACACCTTCGCCGCCCTGCACCGGGGCGGCGTGCTACCCGCCGGGGCCAACGCCTACTGGTTGGCCCGCCCCTCCCGCCGCCTGCCCACCGTCGAAATCCGGGTCGCCGACGTCAGTCCCACCGTGGACGGAGCCGTACTCCAAGCCGGCCTGTCGCGGGCGCTGGTCCACACCGCCCTGAACGACCCCACCACCCATCAACACCGCAGTCGCCACGACGACCAGCTGCTGGCAGCAGCCCTGTGGACCGCGGCCCGCCACGGCATCAGGGGCCCGGCCCTCCATCCCCACAGCGGTCACCAGACTCTCGCGGCCGATCTGGCCCGGGAGTTGCTGATCGCCCTCCGCCCCGCTCTGCGCGAAACGGGCGACTGGGAGGAGGTCGAACAGCTCCTGGCCGACGCCTTGCGTGACGGGCGAGAAGCCGGAAGCGATACAGGAACAGTTCTCACGGAAGCGCCGAAGAGAGGTCGCAAGTTGGCGCTGGAGCCGTGATGCGGTTTTGCTCCCACCTGAACCAGGAGAGCTGCGATGCGGGGCCCGGTTCGAGCAAAGTGCTCCAACCCGGGCTCGGGAGACCTGTTTTCGGGGTGTCCCGGGGAGTGGGGCAGTTGGTGGGAGGACCGGCTGCCTGGGCGGGGCGCGGAAGCCGGTGGGCTGGAGCCTCGACATTCGAAACGGAGACTTTGATGACGGACATGAATCCGCTGGCCTGGATCGCTGACGCATATGAGACTCACTGCCTCACTCTGGCCAAGGGGTTGACTGGGCATGAGTTACTGCTGCGCCTCGGCGCAGACCCGGCGGAGACGTTCACGCCGCGGGATGACGACGAGGCGAACGAATTCCTGTGGGCGGCAGGGGAGAACTACTGGTCCTGGGGGGCGGCGCGAGCCGGCGAGGCCAACGGCTGGGCGTTCGTACTGGAACCGGCCAGTTGCTGGGGCAGCATTCCCGAGCGGCTGGAACACGCAGCCCGGGGAACCGAAGTGATCTTCTCCTCCGAGGTCGGCGGGATGGGGAACGTCGGGTACTGGCAGGACGGGACGCGGATCACCGGCTTCGACACCATGACTCCGCAGGACCGGGCGGAACAGGGTCAGGCTGCGGATCCGGACCGTCTGGTGGAGCAGATGCAGCGGGCCGGTCTGTTCGTCGACCCAGGTGCCCCCTGGCAGCGGTATGGCGGTCTGGCGCTGTTGTATGAGGTGACGGGGCTGTCGGTGTCACAGGAACAGACTGAGCTGGCGCTCTCGGGCAAACTGCCGGCCCTTGGTCTCGGGCGGGAAGGGCGTCGGCAGGGCAGCGATGGATGCCTCGCGAGCAGTAGTCGTCTGGACGCGGAGGGCGGCGCGGTCGGTGAGCCTTCCAGGCCGCAGCCGGCCGGGAGAGCGAAGAGCAGCCGTGGGGCGGGCGCACTTCCCGAGTCGTAGGCGGGCGGGCCGGCTTGCAGGCCAGGCGACGATGTCGGCGCACACTTGTCGGCTGTGGTTCGAGCGGACGTCACAATGACGCCCTGGACGCCCCGGACGCCCCGGACGCCCCGGACGCCGAAGCCACGAGGCAGCTCGCCTCCGTTCTCGCCCGGCCTTCTGCGCCAGGCAGACCACGGGCCGGGGCAGTTGGGCCTGTCCGGGCCCGGTCTGAGTTCTTTCGCGCACCGGTTCCGATTGTCCGGGTCCGGGCTTGCCGCGGCCGTTCATCGCAGCGGTTCTTGCACGGCGCCGGCGATGACCGTGCTCACGACCTTGCGGATGGCTCCAGCCTCCGGCGGGGTGCCTGTCCGGTCGGCGAACAGCAGGTGCCCGGCGCCGATCAGCGTGGGTGCGAGCGTGTCGACGTCGGCATCGGCCGCGACGCGGCCCAGCTCACGCTCGGTGGTGAGGTAGGAGGCGATCATGACCGCGGCGTCCGTCAGGATCGGGATGCCGGTCGGCCTGGCCTGGCGCAGCCTGGCGCGCAGGCCATCACGGGAAGTGACGAGGCCGACGATCGCCACCGCGACCGACCCGAAGAGGTCCGTCAGCGCGCTGGTCAGGTTGTCGGTGACCGTGCCGGTCCCGGCGGATTTTCGCAACGCCGCGGCCTGGGCGTCGAGTTGGGCGATGCGGTCCAGCACGAGCTCGGCGAGGAAGGCGTCAAAGTCGGCGAAGTGCCGGTGCAGGACCCCTTTGGCGCAGCCTGCCTCGGTGGTGACCGCCCGGCTGGTCAGCGCGCTCGGCCCGTCCCGGAGCAGGACGCGCTCCGCGGCGTCGAACAGCTGGTCGCGCGCGTCGTGGATGGCCACACCCGTCGGCACTGTGCGTTCCTCCATTCCTTGCTCGGCCCCACCCGGTTGACGAGTGGGCATGTGCCCACTAATAGTGGGCACATGCCCACCTTACCTCCGGAGCGAGCACGCCTCTCCGAACTCGAACCCCCTCGAGCCCGACACTTAGCGGAATCGTTCGGCTCGGACCCCGCACGCTACGACCGGGCCAGGCCCCGCTACCCCGACGCCATGGTGGAGCGGATCGTCGCCGAAATCCCCGGGACCGACGTCCTCGACGTAGGCATCGGGACCGGCATAGCGGCCCGGCAGTTCCAGGCGGTCGGCTGCAAGGTGCTCGGAGTCGAGGTCGACGCGCGGATGGCCGCATGGGCGAAAGAGCGCGGGCTCCGGGTCGAGGTGGCGGCGTTCGAGGCCTGGGACCCTGCCGACCGGGTATTCGATGCCGTAGTCGCCGGGCAGACCTGGCACTGGGTGGACCCGGTCGCGGGCGCGGCGAAGGCGGCCGAGGCGCTGCGGCCCGGCGGCCGGCTCGCGGTGTTCTGGAACGCGGGCCACCCGTCGCCCGACGTGGCCGAAGCGTTCTCCGAGGTCTACCGCCGGGTGATGCCCGACTCGACCGCTTCCCGCGAATCCACGACCGTCGTGGACGGGTACTCCGCGCTGTGCACCAGGGCAGCCGACGGGATCCGGGAGGTGGGCGCGTTCGGCGAGCCGGAGCAGTGGCGGTTCGACTGGGAACGGTCCTACACCCGGGACGAGTGGCTGGACCAGCTGCCCACTACCGGCCTTCACACCCAGCAACCGTCGGCCGAGTTGGCGGAGGTGCTGGCGGGCATCGGCGCCGCCATCGACGCGTTCGGAGGCAGTTTCACGATGCGCTACACCACCCTCGTGGCCACCGCGACGCGGACCAAGGCTGCCTGACCCATCATCATCACGGTCTCTCCGCTGCTGGGAAGGCACGGGGCCTGCGCGGATCAGCCCCCCTCCTCCCCTACCCCTCCTCGTCCTCGTCGACGTACGCGGTGCGATGGGGCCGGAGGCTCTCCGCAGGGAG
The DNA here is from genome assembly GCF_023544705.1 of Streptomyces sp. MCA2. Lineage (NCBI taxonomy): Bacteria > Bacillati > Actinomycetota > Actinomycetes > Kitasatosporales > Streptomycetaceae > Streptomyces > Streptomyces sp. MCA2. The sequence goes on along the minus strand of NZ_JAMJFM010000025.1, from coordinate 106,905 downwards.
TGGACCTTCGGTCGCACCCGACAGCCTGCCCCCTTTCCCCAGCCACCCCGGCCACCCCGTCCGGCCATAGCCACAGCCACACGAACACCGCGGCGCAGCCTCGCAGTTGAGCTGCCGGTCACAAACTCCTACCCCCGCCTGGTCGTTGCCGGCTGCCGGAGATCTGAGTACCGGCCCCGGCGCGTCGAGGATCGGTGTCACGATCCGAACCCGTGGGCGTGTCCCCTTCGCGGTCGGGCCGGCGTCGATGCCCGGCCGGCGGGTCGTCCCGTCGTACCGGAGCTGGGTCATCTGGGCGCACCGGAACCCGGGTCATGATCTTGCGGTCCGTGACCACGATGATCAGCCCCAGGACACTGACGAGGACCATGATCAGGGCAATCACATGCAGGCGGTGATCGTTGACCTGAGTGTGGAACACGACGGAGATCAGCGCGGACGAGGCGATCGAGCCGAGGAAGCCGAAAGTTCGGAACAGTCCCGCGGCGGTACCGATCTGGTCGGCGGTGACCTGGGTATACAGGGCCGTCTGGTTGGCGCTGATGGTCGTGCCCAGGGTGACGCCGAAGAGCAGGGTGATGACCACGATCCAGGCGATCGGGGTGCTCGTGTTGAGCGCGCACACCCCGGCCGAAGCCGCCAGACAGGACACGGCCGCGACGACAAGCGGCATACGGACCAGGTTCCGTTGTGAGATCGGCCGGACGAGCAGGGCGGAGAGCGCGCTCATGGGCAGCAGGAGCAACCCGGCCTTCTCGGAGGACATGCCCCGGCCGGCCTGGAGCCACTGGGTGAGGCCGTAGAGGACGGTGTAGACACACAGCCCCGCCAAGGCGAAGCGCAGATAGGTGCGGGTGAGCGCCAGGTTCGTGCCCAGCAGGCGTACGTCGAAGAACGGACGGCTCGCCCGCAGCTCCCACCACACGAGCCCCGTTTACCGGCCACGACGGCCAGGCCGAGCGCGATCCAGTCGGGGCGCGGCAGTCCCATCAGGAACACCAACAGGGCTGCCATCGCCCCGCCGAAGCCGACGATGCCCGCCATGTCGAGGCGTGCCGCGACCTCCCGAAGCGTTCGCGGCCCCTCGACCGGCAGGTCGGAAGGAATCCAGAAGAACGCCATGGCCAGGGCCAGAAGCGCGAAGGGGAGGTTGATGAGGAACGTGGTCCGCCAGCCCCAGACGTCCACCAGCACGCCGCCGAGCGGAAGGCCGAGGGCGGACGTGGCAGCACCGGCGATCATCAAGCTGCCGAGCACACCGCCGGGCGGCGCGTCCAGCCCGGCCGCCGCTGCCCGGCGGCGGATGAGCAGCATCGCCGAAGGGTAGACGGCGGAGCTGCCCACCCCGATCAGTACCCGGGACACGACCAGGCCGGTCAGATTCTGCCCCACCCCGCCCACGATCCCCCCTGCCAGGACGATCAGGACGCCGACCAGGAACACCCGGCGCGGCCCGAACTCCTCCGCCAGCTTCCCGCCCATCGGCTGGGCAACCGCGCTGGCCAGGTACAGCGCCGACACCAGCACCGCGGTCCGACCCACGGAGACATGGACGGCAGCCGCGATCGGCACCAACGCGGTCGCGATGAACGAACTGTTGATCGCGTTGATCGCCGATCCGGTGAGCAGCGGCGTCACGAACCGCCAGGAGAACGCGTTCGTGGTGTGTGAGGTGCCGGGCGGTGTCGGCATCACAGGCTCTCGCCGAGCCGTTCGATCAGCGGCGCCGCCGCCATCAGGGTCTCCAGCTCGGCGCGGGTGAACCCGCCGGCGACGAGTGCCTCCGCCAGCTGCTCGGCCCGGGCGCTGCGCCTGTCCCGCAGCGCCCGCTGCCCGGCCTTGGTCATCGACATGGCCACCCGCCGACCGTCGGTGGGATCGGGGCGGCGCTCCACCAAGCCGCGTTCTTCGAGCCCGGCGAGCGTCATCCCCATTGCCTGCGGCGTGATCTGCTCGGCTCTGGCCAGTTCGCTCGTCGTGGCCGACCCGGCCCGCTCCAGGCGCGAGAGGACCGACACCTCAGGAAGCGTGAGCTCGCCCTGGACCGGCTGGCGAAGCCGTCGCACGAACAGACCGAGACTCATCTGAAGCGCCGAACCAACCGCGTTCACATTCAGTTCGTCCACCATGATGTGAAAGCTAGCTTTCACAGGTCAGGTTTTCAACCCAGCTTTCCTGAATTGGCTGACAGCAAGTCAGGGAGCGCTTGAGCGTGGTCAGTTCCGGGCAGCCCGCGAGCAGGAACGCCACGGGGTCTCGTCTCGGTCAGTGGTATGCGTGGACGACGGCGTGCCCCTTGCCGCGGCCGATCATCCACTTGTTGACCGGGGTCGTGAGCAGAAAGGCGATGGCGAACCCGCCCCACAGCGACGTCCAGAACAAGGTGTCGGAAAGGTGCGCGTCCATGGCGCCGGGGACCAGGGCGATGATGCCGTTGTCGACGAGCTCCATCACCACGATGGAGACGGTGTCGGCCGCCAGCGCCACCTTGACGGCGCTCTTGAGGTCCAGGCCGGCCTTGCGCACCGCGAACAGGGTGAAGGAGTAGCCGAAGACGAAGGCCAGGGCGATCGCCAGGATCATGGTCGCCACGTTGCCCCACATCAGGGCGGTGCCGATGACCATGCCGAGGATCTCGCCGATGGCGCATCCGGTCAGGCAGTGCAGCGTCGCCTTGGCGGCGGCGCCCCAGGTCGCTGCGCCTGACCGGCGCCCGCCCTGGTCGGGGTGCGTCTCGTGCACGGCGTGGTCGTGAGCGGTGCCGGTGTGATGTGCGGCGTAATCCATGACCGTCATCCCCCTTCCCGTCCAGTGTGGTCCGTTCCTGCGGCCCACGCCCAAAAACCTATACCCGTTGGGGGTACCTCGCCCTTTTCGAGTTCAACAAGAAGGGGTGGGGTGGCGAGAGGGGGCGGGGCGGCAAGAGGGGTGGGGTGGCGATGGCATCGGCCGGGTGGGTCCAGGCCAGATGATGACGCTGGCCCAGGTGGAGCGCGGCCGTCTCACCCGGCGTGCTGGTGATCGGTGAGGACTTGATCGATGACGTACCGCGCGATGCCCGCCATGACCGGGTTCGTATCCCGGTAGTACCAGAGTTCGTCGAGCGCGATCGACAGCGCCCAGCCACGCCCCCTCGCCCAGCTCGCATCATCCGCCTGCGCACCTGCGCGGAGGATCCCGCGCGCGCCGGCCGGCAGCAGGTACCACGCCGCGATCAGGTCGACGGCGGGGTCGCCCAGCCCCAGGCAGCCGAAGTCGATGACGGCGCTGAGCCGTCCACGGACGGTCAGCAGATTGCCGGGTTGCAGATCCGCGTGGATCCAGACGGGCGGGCCGGACCACGCCGGGGCACGCAGGGCGGCATCCCAGGCGGCGGTGGCCGCGTCGGCGTCGACGATTTCGCGCACTCTCGCGATCGCGTCGCGTGTCCCCGCATCTCGTGTCGCCAGCGCTTCGCTGCGATAGGACGGGGGCCCGTCCGTCGGATCGACCCGGTGAAGTGCGGCGATGAACTTAGCCAGGTCCCCGGCAAGCAGACCGGGTTCGGCCAAGCGCCCGGCGGTCGGGGTCTCACCATGGATCCAGCGGTAGACGGACCAGTGCCAGGGATAGGTCTCCCCCGGCGCTCCCTTGCCGAGCGGTAGGGGGATGGCGACCGGAAGGTGCGGGGCGAGCCGGGACAGCCACTGGTGCTCCTTCGCCACGTCGCCGACGGCTCCGGCGATGCGGGGAAGGCGCGCGACCAGGTCCTCACCGAGTCGGAACATGGCGTTGGAAGTGCCGGCGGACTCGACCCGAGCGATGGGAAGTTCCGCCCAGTGCGGGAACTGCGCGCCGAGCAGCGCGCGCACCAACGACGTGTCGATATCCGCCTCGCCGGCGTGCATCTTGCGAGTGCCCATGGGCACCTTCCTGACGGAGTGGACAACCGACTTCGATGAAACGGTCCGGAGGCTCCCCCGTCAACGCATATATCCCAGCGGTGACGTACAAGTCCAGTGCGGACAGCACCTGTTCAGTCGAGGATCGCGGTGGCTTCGACCTCCACCAGGTGCTCGGGGACGTCCAGTGCCGCGACGCCCAGCAGCGTGCCCGGCGGTACGGGGGTCGCCCCCACCTTCGCGGCCGCCCGGGCGACCCCTTCCAGGAACAGGGGCATCTTGTCGGGGGTCCAGTCGACGACGTAGACGGTAATTTTCGCCACGTCGTCGAAGGACCCGCCGACCTCGGCCAGGGCGGTGCCGATGTTGAGGTAGCACTGCTCGACCTGAGCGGCGAGGTCACCTTCGCCGACCGTGGCTCCCTCGGCATCCCAGGCGACCTGCCCGGCGAGGAAGACCAGCTTCGATCCGGTCGCGATCGACACCTGGTGGTAGGCGCTGATTTCCGGCAATCCGCTGGGGTTCACCAGGGTGATGGCCATGCCGGCTGCCTCCTTGTCATGAGAGCCCGTGGGCTCGCTTGCATCGGACCAAGACGCCCTCGGTCTCCTGTGGTTACTGGAGAACCGTAGGGAAGAGGCTGCTGACATGGAAGAACGCACTTTTCGGTGACTGAGGAACCGCACGGTGACCGAGCAGTTCAGGGGCTCGTCCGAGTAAGCAGACAGACCTGATGCGTGCGGAACCCTTCGGCCCGGGAAGGTCCCCACCCGAGCCGGGGCCGCTGCCGACCGCGAGTGGTACCTCCATTGCGTACGCGAACCATTACGCTCTGCGACATCGGGTGACGCCGGAACGTTCAGCGGTGTCGCAAACGGCAGAGAGGGACGCAACGATGCACGCCTCCAAAGGGGACCGCCTCGTGATGCACGGTCGAGTCGTGGGCAAGCACGATCGAGTCGTTGAGATCGTCGAGGTTCTCGGCCCGAACGGGACGCCGCCCTTCCGGGTGAGGGCGGAAAATGGCCACGAAACCATCATGAGCCCGGGACCGGACTGCATGGTTGACCATCGCACGGCACCCGGGCCTGCCTGACCCACCAACGCCGCCTCCTCCCTGAGCGAGGGCGGTGTGAGCGCCGTGGTGGGCGAAACCCGCCGGCCACGGCGCTCCGTCACCACTGGCGATGGCCAGAAGGGCCTTCACCCGCTGCGGTGTGTCATGTGCAGCCCGGGGCCAGTTCTCGCTCGTGTTGCGGCGTGGGGTCGCGTCGGGGAAGCAGGAGCGGGGTGGTCAGGAGCAGGAGACCGGCGAGGGCGATCGCGGTGCGGGGGCTGGTGATGCCGGCCAGCAGGCCCCATAGTCCGGTCACGATCGCGGTGGTGACTTTGCCGGTCACCGACCATGCGGACAGGGTGCGGGTGACGCGGTCCGACTCCGTCAGGCCGAGTCGGCAGGTGCTGAACACCGGGTTGAACACGCCCATGCAGGTGATCAGTCCGAGCTCGACGGTCATCACGAGCACGAGCCCGGCAGCGCCGGGGCGGATGAAGGCCAGCCCGAGGGACCAGCACGCGCGCAGCGCCCCGAAGGTGAGCATGACCCTGCGCTGCCCGAAGCGCGCGACCAGTCGGCGGGCCAGCCGTGAGCCGATCAGGCCACCGAGGCAGGGCACCGCGAAGGCGAGGGCGTACTGCCAGGGTGCGAATCCGAGGTGCCCGACCATGAGGACGGCGAGCAGCGGCGCGGACGCCATGATCAAGCTGTTGACCAGGAGCGTGTTGTAGAACAGCGGGCGCAGCGTCGGGTGGGTCAGGATGTACCGCCACCCGTCGAGCAGGTCGCCGGCCCGGAGGCGTGGCCGTGTGTCGGTGCGGGCGGGGTGCGGCTCCCTGCCGCCGATCGCCCGGATCCCCACTGCCGAGAGCAGGTAGCTGACCGCATCGGCCACCACCGTGACCACCGGACCGAACAGCCCGATCGCGGCCCCGCCGAGCGGCGGTCCGAGCACGGTGGCGGTCCAGTTGGTGGCCTCGAACCGCCCGTTCGCGACGAGCAGGTCCTGCGGTTTGACGAGTGCCTTCAGGCTGGCGCCGCCGGCCGCGTTGAAGGTGATGTCGGCCGCGACGACGATGACCGACACGAACAGGAGCTGGACGAAGCTGAGCCGGCCGAGCGCGAACGCGGCGGGGACGCTCAACAACGCCGCGCACCGGATCAGGTCCATCGCGACCATCACGGGTCGCTTGCGGCGGAACTCCACCCACGGGCCGAGCGGCACCGCCACTGCCGCCCCCACCGCCAGCCCCGCGGCCGCCAGCACCGACACCTCGGTCGGCCCGGCGTGCAGGACAAGGATCGCGATCAAGGGGAACGCGTCGAACGCGAGCCGTGTGCCGAACGTGCTGACCGTGTACGCCGCCCACAGCCATCCGAACTGCCGCCCCAGCGACCGTCTGGCCCCCATCCCCAGTACTCCCCCTCGTCGCCTCACCGTCGCGCTTCAACAACCCCGCGTTGACCGGATACATCAAAGCCAGCGGCAGGTCAGCTGGCAAACAACCGCAGCGCCCGGGAAGCCACAACCACGGGTTGTGCAACTAGGGTGTCGGCGTGGATCTCGATGCCGTGCGCACCTTCGTCGCCGTAGTGGACGGGGGGCGATTCCAGGAAGCCGCCGCCGACCTGTCGATCACCCAGCAGGCCGTCTCCAAGCGCATCGCCGCGCTGGAGAAGGACCTCGGTGTGCGGCTGTTCACCCGCGGCGCGCGCGGAGCCCGGCTCACCATCGACGGGCAGGCGTTCCTGCCGCACGCCCGCGACCTCCTCCAGTCCGAGGAGCGGGCGGCCGCTTCCGTGCGGCCCGGCAGTCGTGCGCTGCGGATCGACGTGATCGGACGGCGGCTCGCGCCGGCAGGTCTGCTGCGCGGCTTCCACCGTGCGCACCCCGAGACCGCACTCGACGTCGTGACGCTCTTCGACGCCGACGCCGCCATCGCCGCTGTCCGGTCCGGCACGATCGACGCGTCGTTCCGCGCCGTCACCCTGCCCGCGCGGCAGCTGCCCGACGGCATCGAGGCCGCCCGGGTCCACGACGAGCCCGTCCAGCTCCTCACCGGACCGGCCCACGAGTTCGCCGCCGCCCGCGCGGTCACGCCCGCCCAGCTCGCCGGGCACCGGATCTGGATGCCCGGCATCGTCGCCGGTACGGAATGGGCCGCCTACTACGACGACCTCGCCGCCGCGTTCGGGCTCACCATCGAGGTGACCGGACCCGACTTCGGCACCGAGCCGCTTCTCGACACGATCGCCGACTCCTCGGTGCTGGCGACCTTCGTCGGCGATCAGACCCGCCTCGTCTGGCCCGCCGACCACGACTTGCGGCGCATCGCCGTGCACGACCCGACACCGGTCTACCCGCACTCGCTGATCTGGCGCGGCGACAACCCGCACCCCGCGCTCACCACGCTTCGCACCTACCTGGGCTCCCTACGGTCCGGCCGGTGCGACGCCGAGACCTGGGTACCGAAATGGGCGCAGTGAGCAGTCCCGTCGCTCGGCCCGGCGGCCACCACGTCATGAGCCGTACCAACGGGACCGTATCGGCGGGGCCGTGGGGGGCCGATAATCCGGACCGGACGCTTCAGTCGGCTGCCATCGCGCGGTGGACGCTCTCACGGAGCAGGGCCCGGCGACGGTCGTGCAGTGCGTCGGGCTCCTCGGCGGTCGCGGCATAGACGTTGCTGACCGGTGACCAGGCCATGGACATGGCGATCACCATGGCCATCAGGTCGAACGGGTCTCCCTTGCGGACCAGCCCGGCGGCCTGCGCTTCGCTGATGGCGCGCAGTTTGCCGTCGTCGAGGCGGTCGGGGTCGTCGACCAGATGGCCGGCCGGGCGTCGCTCCAGGCGCGCCCAGGTGGCCAGCCGGATGAGGTCGGGGCGGCGGAGGTACTCGTCGTAGAGGCGTACCGCCCAGTCCGCGAGGTCGGTGGCGTCGATCGGTGCGACGTTGACGATCCGCTCGAGGGAGCCGAAGAAGATGGCGTCGAAGAGCCCTTCCTTGCTGCCGAAGTAGGTATAGAGCTGCGCCTTGTTGGAGCGGGCGGCGGACACGATCCGTTCGATGCGGGCGCCGGCGATCCCGTGCTCCGCGAACTCCTGGGTCGCCACCTCGAGGATGCGCCGGTATGTGGCCGCTCCACGCGAGGTCAGGGGCTGCTCTGTCATGCCCGCACGTTACCAAACAGAACAGTTGGTTTGCCTGGGCCCCCGATCGACTCCTACTCTGAAATAGACCAAACAGTCTGTCTGTGAGGAGTCGGCATGAGGACCACCATGGGTTGGCAGGCGGCAGGCCCCGCGCGGGCGCTGCGGCGGGCGCCGCTGGAACGGCGCGACCTGCGCCCCGACGACCTCGCGGTCCGTGTGGACTACTGCGGCGTCTGCCATACCGATCTGCACGCCGTCGACGGCCGGGACGGCGCGGCAGACGCCCTCCTGGTTCCGGGGCATGAGTTCACGGGCGTGGTGACCGCGACCGGGGCGGAGGTCACCCGCTTCGCCGTCGGCGATCCGGTGGCGGTGGGCAACATCGTCGACTCGTGCGGCGCGTGCGCCATGTGCCGGGGCGGCCAGGAGAACTTCTGCCATGCCTTCCCGACCCTGACCTACGGCGGCACCGACCGGCACGACGGATCGGCCACCCTGGGGGCCTTCTCCCGCGAGTACGTCGTACGCGACCGGTTCGCCTATCCGCTGCCCGCGGGCCTGGACCCGGCGGCCGCCGCACCGCTGCTCTGTGCGGGGATCACCGTCTGGGAGCCGTTGCGGGCGCTCGGCGTGGGCCCGCGGACCCGTGTCGCCGTGGCAGGGCTGGGCGGCCTGGGCCATCTCGCGGTCAAGCTCGCCGTGGCGCTCGGCGCCGAGACCACGGTGGTGAGCCGCTCGCCGGACAAGGCCGAGGATGCGCGGCGCCTCGGCGCCCACGGCCTTGTCGCGTCCTGTGACCCGGAACAGATGGCTGCGGCCCGGAACCGGTTCGACGTCGTCATCGACACCATCTCCGCCCCGCACGACCTGGGCCCCTACCTCGGCCTGGTGGCCATGGACGGCACTCTCAGCCACCTCGGGCACCTCGGCCCGGTCACGGTGGAGACCACCGACCTGCTCGTGGGCCGCAAGAAAATCAGCTCCGCAGGCAGCGGCGGCAGGCCCGCGACCGCCGCCATGCTGGACTTCTGCGCCGAGCACGGCATCACCGCCGACATCGAGCTGCTCCCCTCGGCGCGGGTGAACGAGGCCCTCGACCGCCTCCGGCGCAACGAGGTCCACTACCGCTTCGTACTCGATATGTCCGACCTGGACTGAAAGGGGCGGGCACGGCGTCGCGGTTCGGTCCGCGCCACGACACGACGCCGCCTACTTGAGCGCCTGTCCCAGTGCGGGCACCTCGTCCCTCAGGTGTTCCTGGTCGGTGGTCGCCATCCGGTCGAGCACCCGCCGGCGCAGCGCGGCGGGCGGGGTGACCGCTTCCGCTTCGGCCAGACACGCGACGGTGTCCTCCAGGGCGGCGACCTCCCGGGCGCAGCCGTCACAGCCGGCCAGGTGGTCTTCGAAGGCGGCCTCCTCCGCGGGCGGAAGGGCGTGCAGGACATAGGCGCCGACGGCCGGGCACGGCTCCTCGGTGGCGGTCATCAGCCGCTCCCCAGGCAGGCGCGCAGTTTCTGGAGTCCGGTGCGCATCCGCGTCTTCACCGTGCCCGGGGGTGTGGACAGGGCTTCGGCGACCTCCGCGTAGGTCAGCCCCTGGTAGTAGGCCAGCACCAGCGGCAGACGCTGCACTTTCCCGAGGCCGGCCAGGCAGCGGTACACCCGAGCCCGTTGCTCCCGCTCCTCGACGGCCTCCACCACTTCGTCGAACGGGGTCTGGTGGTGCAGTTGCGCGGCTCTCCGTTCACGGTCCGTACTGGCCTGCACGGACCGCACCCGTTCCACCGCTCGCCGGTGGGCCAGCGTGAGGACCCACGACTTCGCGGCGCCGCGCTCCGGACGGAACCGGGCGGCTGTCCGCCACACTTCGATCATCACGTCCTGCGTCACCTCCTCCGCCTGCGCCTCGTCGCGCAGGATCCGGCTGGCCATGCCCATCACGGGCACCACGAGCGCGTCGTACACGCCGGCGAACGACGTCTGGTCACCCTGGGCAACCCGCACGAGCAGACCGTCCACACGACGGTCAGCGGCGGACCGCTCCGGCGGCCGGTGCCCCTCCGTTGCCCTGTGCGACATGCGCCTCACAATGCGTCGAACCGTCCCATCCTGAATGTGGTGAAGACCGTGGCTCCGGGAAGGCGTGCGCCGGAATGCGTTGCCACGCGTCGGCCGTGCTCTCTCACACTGACGCCCCCTCACGGAGCGCGCAGCCGGTCGGGGCCCGTACGGCTGAGCCGGCCGCCCTCCGGGGCGCGGGAGCCTCGCCGGGCACTCGGAACGGCGGCACGACGCAGACGACGCAGCCACCTGCGGGCCGGGCATCCGGCGACTCGCGCCCAGCGGGCCGATCCCTGAGCGGTCGGCCGCGAGCCGGGGCTCTCCACCCGGTGCGACAGGTTCAGCGGCCCGTCCAGCCCTCGAACCAGAATCCCGATATATGAGAAAAAACCCCTCTTTACCAATCCATATACGCGCGAGCATCGAATACACCGTAGGACGCGCCCGTGCGGCGCGAATCGAGCAGCTAGGGGACAGGGGTGATTGCCGGAGCGGGATACGACGGTGGCCGGAACTTCTCCAGGGAGCTCGCATGATCGGAAAGCCGGTCAACGAATTGACCTCAGACCCAGCGGAGTCCTCAACCGATCGGGGCGTTGTCGATGCCCCCAGCACCGGTCTCGCGGAGGTCCTCGCCGCAACTCTGGCGGAGGTCATGGGTGCGGGGCAGGTGTCGGCCGACCGTCACTTCTTCGACGACCTGGGCGCCGACTCGTTGGTGATGGCGCATTTCTGTGCGCGGGTCAGGAAGTGTGCGGACCTGCCGTCGGTCTCGATGAAGGACGTCTACCGGAATCCGACGATCAATGCCCTGGCGGCGGCTGTGGCGGCCCCCGCGCCCTCTCCCCCGGTCGAGGCACCGGCCCCTCCCCCGGGTCCGGCCGTCGCTCCGGCTCCGGCTCCCGCCAGCACGCCCGAGTACGTCCTGTGCGGAGCGCTCCAGCTCCTGACGTTCCTCGGCTATGCGTATCTCATCGCGGTCATCGGCACCTGGGGCTACACGTGGATCGCCGCCGGGCCGGGCACCTTCGACGTATATCTGCGGTCGGTCCTGTTCGGCGCTGTCGGACTCCTGGTGCTGTGTGCCGTGCCGATCCTGGTGAAGTGGGTCCTGATCGGCCGGTGGAAGCCCCAGCAGATCCGTGTCTGGAGCCTCTCGTACGTCCGCTTCTGGGTCGTCAGGACGCTGACCCGTTCGGACCCGCTGGTCCTGTTCGTCGGGTCGCCGCTCTACACGCTCTATCTCAGGGCCCTGGGCGCGAAGATCGGGCGAGACGTCGCGGTCTTCTCACGCAATCTGCCGGTGTGCACCGACCTGCTCACCGTTGGCGACGGCACCGTCATCCGCAAGGACTCGTTCTTCAGCTGCTACCGGGCCCATGCCGGCCTGATTCAGACCGGCGCGGTGGTGCTCGGGAAGGACGTGGTCATCAGCGAGGCCACCGTGCTCGACATCGGGACTTCGCTGGGCGACGGGGCTCAGCTCGGCCATGCCTCGTCCCTGCACAGCGGGCAGGCGGTGCCGGACGGTGAGCACTGGCACGGGTCACCGGCACAGCGGGCCGATGTCGACTACCGGGCTGTGGGTCCGGCCGGTTGCGGCGCCTGGAGAAGGACGGCCCACAGCGCCTTGCAGCTGCTGGCCGTGCTGCTCGTGTACGTGCCCCTGGCGGTCGGCGGCGTGGGCATTCTGCTGGCCGAGGCGCCGCAGCTCACCGCGGTCCTGGAACCGGGCCCCACAGCCCTCACGGACTGGATGTTCTATGTGCGCGCCGTGGCGGCGTCGTTGCTCTTCTTCGCTGCCGTGCCCTTCGGCCTCCTCTTCCAGGCCACCGTCCCCCGTCTGCTCAGCCGGACCATCACTCCGGGCAAGGTCTATCCGCTGTACGGCTTCCACTACGGGGTGCACCGGATCATCGCCCTCACGACCAACCGGAAGTTCCTGACGCGCCTGTTCGGAGACAGCTCCGGCATCGTGCACTACCTGCGGCGCTGCCTCGGGTACGACCTCTCCCGGGTCGAACAGACCGGGTCGAACTTCGGCACGGAACTCAAGCACGAGACCCCGTACCTGAGTTCCGTCGGGACCGGGACCATGGTCGCCGACGGTCTGTCGATCGTGAACGCCGACTTCTCGAACACGTCCTTCCGGGTGTCCCGGGCCTCGATCGGCCCGCGCAACTACCTGGGGAACAGGATCACTTACCCCTCACGGGGGAGGACGGGCGACAACTGCCTGCTCGCGACCAAGGTCATGGTCCCTGTCGACGGCAAGATGCGGGAGGGTGTCGGGCTCCTCGGCTCCCCCAGCTTCGAGATTCCGCGCTCGGTCCAGCGGGACAGCACATTCGACGAGCTGAAGAGCGGCGACCAGCTGGGCCGCCGTCTCACCGCCAAGAACCGGCACAACGCCGCCACCATGGCGCTCTATCTGCTGGTGCGGTGGCTCTATTTCCTGTGGGTCACCCTGCTCGTGGCGGTCGCCGCCGAGCTCTACGACACCCTCGGCGCCTGGGCGATCGCGCTGGGCAATGTCCTGGTCGTGCTGTCCGCCGCCGTGTTCTTCGTGCTGGTCGACCGGGCCGTGACGGCGCTCCATCCGCTGACCCCGCTGTTCTGCTCGATCTACGACCTGCGCTTCTGGCGGCGGGAACGCTTCTGGAAGGTGCCCTCGGAGTCGTACCTGCTGATCTTCAACGGCACCCCCTTCAAGAACGTGATCTGGCGCCTGCTGGGGGTCCGGATCGGCAGGAAGGTCTTCGACGACGGCTGCTACCTGACCGAGCGGTCGCTGGTCACCATCGGCGACGGCTGCACTCTCAACACGGGAAGCGTCGTCCAGTGCCACTCGCAGGAGGACGGCACCTTCAAGTCCGACCGCAGCACGATCGCCTCGGGCTGCACGCTCGGCGTCGGCGCCTTCGTCCATTACGGCGTGGCGATGGGTGACGGCGCGGTTCTCGCGCCCGACTCCTTCCTCATGAAGGGCGAGGTCGTCCCGCCACACGCGCAATGGGGCGGAAATCCGGCCCGGGAGACCGGTGGCCGGGACGCCGGCGAGGCTGGAGGTAGGTGACGATGAGAGCATCCACGGAAGCCGACGCCGCGTACGGGCGCGGCGCAGTGACCGACGGCGCGTTCACCAGGATCCCCCGGTGGACCCACGCCCCGGTACCGGGCACCGCCGAGCACGGGACGGTCCTGCCGGCTCCCCTTCTGGCGACGCTGCGTCAGCTGGCGGACCGGCTGGAGGTGCCGCTGAGTTCGGTGCTGCTGGCCGCGCACGCCAAAGTGCTCGCCGCGCTGTCCGGCGACCACGAGGTCACGACCGGCTGCCTCGCCGCGCCGGGCGGCACGCCGCTGCCCTGCCGTCTGACCACCGCGTCCGGCTCGTGGCGGGCCCTCGTACTGGAGGCTCACCGGGCAGCGGCAGAGCTGCCGGTGCGCCAGGAACCGGTCGGCGGGCCCGGACCGGAGCCGGGTCGGGCCGAGGAGTCCCCCGAGACCGTTTTCGACCTCCTCGGTGAGGGCGGCGGTCCGGTGGGCGACACGGTGCTGTGGGTGGACGTCTCCCGCGACGGCGGTCAAGGTGTGCTGCGCCTGCGGTACCGGACTGACGTGCTCGACGAGGACTGTGCGGCCAGGGTCGGCGGCTACTACCGCACGGCGCTCACACTGATCGCCGCCGATCCGGATGCCGAGCACCGGCGGCAGTCCCTGCTGTCCGCGGAGGAACTCCGTCTCCAGCTCGAAGGGCTGGCCGGACCGAGCCGGGAGCTGCCGGACCGCCGGTTCCACGAAGTGTTCGAGGAGCGGGTGCGGGCGCACCCGGATGCCGTTGCCGCCGTGCACGGGGACCGGCAGTGGACCTACCGGGAACTCAACGTCCATGCCAACCGGTTGGCGCACGCCCTGCTGGCGGGCGGGCTGCGCCGCGAAGGCGTCGTCGCGGTGGTCACCGAGCGCAATCTGGGGTGGATGGCCGCGGTCATCGCGGTCTTCAAGGCCGGCGGTGTGTACCTGCCCATCGAGCCGCACTTTCCGCCCGACCGCATCGCCGTCATGCTCGCGCGCGCCGAGTGCCGGCATGTGCTGACCGAACCCGGCAGCGCCGCCGGCCTCGACCAGGCCCTCGCGTCGGTGCCCGGGGTCAGCGCCCTCTTCCTCGACGCCGTGTGGGAAGCGGACCACCCCGACAGCGATCCCGGTGTCCGCGTCGACCCGGACCAGCTCGCCTATATCTACTTCACCTCCGGCTCCACCGGCGAGCCCAAGGGCGCGATGTGCGAGCACCTGGGCATGCTCAACCATCTCTACGCCAAGATCGACGACTTGGCGGTCGACGAGGGGCAGGTGGTCGCCCAGACCGCACCCCAGTGCTTCGACATCTCCTTGTGGCAGCTGCTCTCCGCGCTGCTGGTGGGCGGTCGGACCGTGCTGGTCGAGCAGGCGGCCGTGCTGGACGTCCGGCGCTTCCTGGACACGGTGACCGACGGACGCGTCACGGTGCTCCAGGTGGTCCCCTCCTACCTCGATGTCGTGCTGTCCTACCTCGAGCACCGGCCCCGCGAACTGCCGGACCTGCGGTGCGTGTCGGTCACCGGCGAGGCGCTGAAGAAGGAGCTGGTGCACCGCTGGTTCACGACCCGGCCCGGGATCAGGCTGGTCAACGCCTACGGTCTGACCGAGACCTCGGACGACACCAACCACGAGGTCATGGACGGGGTACCGGACACCGAGCGAGTTCCGGTCGGACGCCCCGTCAACAATGTGCACGTCTACGTCGTGGACGAACACCTGGCACCGGTACCGCTCGGCGCGCCCGGGGCGATCGTCTTCTCCGGCGTCTGCGTCGGCCGCGGGTACATCAACGATCCCGAGCGCACCCGGCCGGCCTTCATGCCGGATCCGCACCGTCCCGGGCAGCGGCTCTTCCGGGGAGGCGACCACGGACGCTGGCTTCCGGACGGAAAGCTGGAGTTCCTCGGCCGCAAGGACAGCCAGGTCAAGATCCGTGGCTTCCGCATCGAGATCGGCGAGGTCGAGAACGCGCTGCTCCGCGTGCCGGGAGTCGGTGACGGGGCTGTGGTGGTCACCGGACGGGCGGGACACGGCAAACGGCTGGTGGCCTTCTACTCCGGCCGGCACGCCCGGGAGGCCGATGTCCTCAGGGACAGGCTGGGCGAGCTGCTTCCGGAGTACATGGTCCCTTCCGTCTTCCTCTGGCGGGAGAGTCTTCCGCTGACCGCCAACGGAAAGATCGACAAGAAGGCGCTGGAGGCGCTCGCCGGGGAACTCGACGCCCCGGAACCCGACGCGGCCGGGGACGACGACCACGCACCGCGCACACCGACGGAACGGCGGCTGGCCGCGGCGTGGGCCAAGGTGCTCGGCATCCCGCAGGAACAGATCGGCCGGCAGGACAACTTCTTCGACCGCGGCGGCACTTCACTGTCGGCGGTGGAACTCGCGGTCACCCTGGGGCGGCTGGTCTCCGTCAAGGACCTCACCCGCCACCCGGTGCTCGCCGATCTCGCCGGGCAGGTCGATGGAGGGGCCGAGCCGCGCCCCGGGATGGTGCGCCCCCTGTCGGAAGCAGGTGACGCCCAGGCAGGGTCCCTGGTGTGCTTCCCCTGCGTCAGCGGGAACACGGACGAGTTCCGGACGCTGGCCGAGGCCCTGCAAGGCACCGGACCTGCGCTCTACGCCGTCGCGCTGCCCGCCCCCGGCACGGTCGCGGCGGGTGAGCCCACCGCGCCGATGACGCAGGTGGCCGAGCAGCTCGCCGACGAGATCGTCAGCCTCCGTCTGACCGGGCTCCGGCTGTGGGGCCAGTCCTCGGGCACGGCGCTCGCCGTGGCGACGGCCCAGCGCCTGGAGGAGCGCGGGGTGGACGTCCGGCGCGTGTTCCTCGGCGCGCAGCTGCCCGGCGACAGCGTGGACTGCCCGCCGGCGGTGAAGCTGTCCGCGCCGCTCACCGTGGTCGTCGCCGCCGACGACCCGCATACGGCGGGGTTCGCGCGGCGGTACCTCGACTGGCAACGGCTGGCCGAGCGTGTTGACCTCCACGAGCTGCCGGACGGCGGCCACTTCTTCCTGCAAACCCGTGCGAAAGACGCTGCACAGGCGGTGCTGTGCGATCTCGAACGGCCTGCTTCTTCCCGGGCCGCGACTGAGAGGAGCACCACGATGCTGTCCTCACTCCCGATCTCACTGCCAGAACTGGAACGGGAACCCGGCAGGCCGCCGATGCTGCGGGTCGGGCCCACCGACGGTGCGGCGAACTGGGCGGCCGCGCGGCGGGACGCTCTGCGCGCCGTCGTGGCCGAGCACGGTTCGGTCGTGGTCCGGGGCCTGGGCCTGCGCGACCCGGCGGAGGTCGGCGCCGTTCTTCAGGGCCTGGGCGTCGCCCCGGTGACCGAGCGGGAGGCCTTCGCCCTGCGGCAGACCTACTCCGAAGGCGTGTACTCCTCGTCGAAGTGGCCGCCGACCCAGCCGATGTGCATGCACCACGAGCTGAGTTACACCCTGGAGTTCCCCGGCCTGATGCTGTTCGCGTGCCTGGGCGCCCCCACCGAGGGCGGCGCGACCGCGGTGGCCGACTCGACGGCCGTACTCGACGCGTTGCCCGCGGCCCTGACGGAGCGGTTCGAGCGGGAGGGGTGGCTGCTCACCCGCAGCTACAACGAGGAGATCGGGGCGTCGTTGGAGCAGGCGTTCGGTACCGAGGACCGGGGTGCCATCGAGCAGTACTGCCGCGCCCACGCCATCGAGTGCGCCTGGCAGCCCGATGGCGCACTGCGCACCGGACAACGCCGCAGTGCCGTGGTGCGCCACCCCGTCAGCGGCCGGCGCTGCTGGTTCAACCAGATCGCGTTCCTCAACGAGTGGACGATGGCTCCCGAAGTACGGGAGTACCTGATCGACGAATACGGTCCCGACGGGCTGCCGTTCAACACCCGCTACGGCAACGGCGACCCCGTCACGGAGGACGTCGTGCAGCTGCTCAACGAGGTGTACGAGGCCCATACCGCCCGTCGGCCGTGGGAGGCCGGTGACCTTCTGCTCATCGACAACGTCCGTACCGCGCACAGCAGGGAGCCCTTCGAAGGACCGAGGGACGTGGTCGTGGCGCTGGCCGATCCGGTGCGCCTGGCCGACTGCTCGCCGACCGTGGAGGTGACCCTCCCATGACCACCGTCCGCCCCACCCTCACGCATCCCACACCCCCCGAGCCGCGCCCCGTGCCGTCCTTCGCGGTGATCTCAGGAGCCCAGGTGCAAAAGGCTCTGGAGGGACGCGAGAAGCAGATCGTGGAAGTGGTCGAGGACACCTACCGGCTGCACGGCGCAGGCGAGTCGGTGAACCCGCCCTCCTCGTTCCTGCGCTTCCCCGACCGCCCGTCCTCCCGGATCATCGCGCTGCCCGCCTCGATCGGCGGACAGACACGGGTGGACGGACTGAAGTGGATCTCCAGCTTCCCGCCGAACGTGGCAGCCGGGATCCCCAGGGCCTCGGCCGTGCTGATCCTCAACAACTACGACACCGGCTACCCGTTCGCCTGCCTGGAGAGCTCGATCATCAGCGCCACCAGGACCGCCGCGTCGGCGGCGTCGGCAGCCGACTGGCTCAGCCGCGGGCGCCTGCGTCCGACCCGGGTCGGATTCTTCGGAGCGGGCCTGATCGCCCGCTACATCCACACCTTCCTGGAAGGGACGGGCTGGTCGTTCGAGGAGATCGGGGTGCACGACCTGTCCGCCGAGAGCGCGGCCGGCTTCCGCCTCTACCTGGAGCAGCGCGGCACCACCGGTCGGGTCACCGTGCACGACAGCGCCGAGGACCTGATCCGCGCCAGCGACCTGGTGGTCTTCGCCACCGTGGCCCCTCAGCCACATGTCGACGAAATCTCCTGGTTCGCTCACCACCCGGTGGTGGTACATGTGTCGCTGCGCGACCTCGCCCCGCGGATCCTGCTGGCGTCGACCAACATCGTCGACGACATCGAGCACTGTCTGAGGGCCTCCACCTCCCCGCATCTGACCGAGCAACTGACCGGCAACCGGAACTTCCTGCACGGCACGCTGGACGACGTGATGGCCGGCCGTGTGACGGTGCCGGCGGACCGTCCCGCCGTCTTCTCGCCGTTCGGCCTCGGAGTGCTCGACCTCGCGGTCGGCAAGTACGTCTACGACGAGGTCGTCCGGTCCGGGGAACTCCAGATCGTCGACGACTTCTTCCACGAACTGCGCCGCTACGGATGAGCGGCCCGGACCTCGGCCCACCACGGCAAGGAGGCTCATGCCGAACCCTCGCCCGGAACCATCAGCAACCACATCGCCGCAGACCAGCGCACTACACCGCGGCTCTGTCACGGCGCCCCGTCCGGCCCGGTCGACCACACGGTCCCGCCCGGAAGAGCGAAGCCCGCCGCCCCGTGCGGACGGACTGTTGAAGGCGCTCTGCCGCAGATGAGGAGACCATCGTGCCAGTCATATCCGTGCCTTACGCGTTCAACGAGGAAGAGCTCTACGTCGACCTCCGGCCGATCTTCGGGCACTCGCTGTTCCTCAAGTGTGAGGGCTTCAACTTCGCCGGCTCGATCAAGCTGAAGGCCGCGACCGCGATGGTGGAGTCCGCCGAACGGGACGGAGACCTCAGGCCGGACTCGGTCCTGGTCGAGTCCTCGTCCGGAAACCTCGGCGTGGCGCTGAGCATGATCGCAGCGAGCAAGGGATACCGGTTCCTGTGCGTGACGGACTCCCGCTGCAACCTGGCGACCAGGCTGATGATGGAGGCTCTGGGCAGCCAGGTGCACGTGGTCGCCGACGAGGAGTCCAAAGGCGGCTTCCTCGGCGCACGGCTCGCCTACATCCGCAGTCTGTGTGCCTCCGACGACCGGTGTGTATGGCTCAGCCAGTACACCAATCCGAGCAACTGGAAGGCGCACTACCGCACCACGGCACCGGCCATCGCCCGCTCCTTCCCGCAGCTGGACCTGCTGTTCGTCGGAGCCGGCACGGCCGGCACCCTGATGGGCTGTGCCCGCTACTTCCGGAATTGGCACCGGCCGGTGCAGATCATCGCCGTGGACAGTGTCGGGTCGGTGGCCTTCGGCGGTAACCCGGGGCGCAGGATGATCCCCGGCCTGGGCATGAGCGTCCGTCCGCCGCTGCTCGACGAGTCGTATGTGGACGAGGTCGTACGGGTGGCCGAGGCGGACACCATCCGCACCTGCCGTCGACTGGCCAGACGCGGCTTCGTGTTCGGCGGATCGACCGGCACGGTGGTCAGCGGCGCGACGGACTGGCTGGCCCGGCACGACACCCGAGGGCTCACGGCGGTGGCCCTCGCCCCGGACCTCGGCGAGCGCTACCTCGACACCGTCTACCAGGACAACTGGGTGCAGGACCTGTACGGCGAGGACGTGCTGCGTTCCGAGTTTCCGAGCGCCACCGACATCGACGCGATCGGCCTCATGCCACCGTTGTGGTCATCGGAGCCGCAGTCGCAGCCGCGCGAACGGCGCCGGCGCCACGACGCCTGAGGTCCGGCCGCCACGGGCCCGCCCTGCGGTGGAGCGCCGACCGTCGCATGGTGGAAAGCGGGCCAGCCGGCATCCACATGGCCGGTGGACAGGAGACTTACTCACAAGGAGTGATGATGAGAGCCCTGACCTGGCATGGAAAACGCGACGTCCGGGTGGACACCGTTCCCGACCCGAAGATCAAGGACCCGACGGACATCATCGTGCGGATCACCTCCACCGGGATCTGCGGCTCCGACCTGCACTTGTACGAGGTGCTCGGGCCGTACCTGGATGAGGGTGACATCCTCGGGCACGAGCCGATGGGAATCGTCGAGGAGGTCGGCCCCGAGGTCACAGAGGTCTCGGTGGGCGACCGTGTCGTCGTCCCGTTCAATGTCTCCTGCGGCACCTGCTGGATGTGCGGGCAGGGGCTCCATTCGCAGTGCGAAACCACGCAGGTCAAGGACCGTGGGATGGGCGCCGCGCTCTTCGGGTTCTCCAAGCTCTACGGCCAGGTCCCCGGCGGTCAGGCCGAGTTGCTGCGGGTCCCCTTCGGCAACACCCTGCCCGTGAAGGTGCCGCACGGGCCGCCGGACCAGCGGTTCGTCTACCTCTCCGACGTCCTGCCCACCGCCTGGCAGTCCGTCGCCTATGCCGGTATCCCACCCGGCGGATCCGTCACCGTTCTCGGTCTCGGCCCCATCGGCGACATGGCCGCCCGTATCGCCCTCCACCAGGGCGCGAGCAAGGTCATCGGCGTCGACCTCGTACCCGAACGTCTCGCCCGGGCCCGCAGCCGGGGCGTGCACGCTCTCGACCTGAACGAGTACGACAACAACGTGGGCGAGGAGATCCGCCGTCTCACGGCGGGGCGTGGCACCGACTCCGTCATCGAAGCGGTCGGCATGGAAGCGCACGGCGCTCCGCTGGCCAGAACCGCCCAGCGGTTCGCCGGCCTGCTGCCCGACGCGATCGGGGAGAAGGTGCTGAGCCGGGCCGGTGTGGACAGCATGGCGGCCTTCAACACGGCCGTCGATGCGGTCCGACGGGGCGGCACGATCTCGCTCATCGGCGTCTACGGCGGCTCCGTCGACCCCGTGCCGATGCTCACCCTGTTCGACAAACAGGTCCAGCTGCGCATGGGCCAGGCCAACGTCAAGCACTGGGTGGACGACATCATGCCCCTCCTCGACGACGAGGACGTCCTCGGAGTGCAGGACTTCGCCACCCACACACTGCCGCTCGAAGAAGGGCCCCAGGCCTACCAGACCTTCCAGGCCAAGGAAGACGGCATGATCAAGACTGTGCTGACACCTTGAACCGTCCACCGGGCGTGACGCCTTGACCTGTTCACCGGGCGTCAGGTCACTCGGCGACGGCCGGCTCCTGGGCCGCGACCCGGGTGTCGCGGACTCCGAGGCGCAGATGCTCAACGTGATAGAGGGCCTGGTCGAGGAGTTCGGCGACGTGGTTGTCGTAGAGCGCGTAGACGATCGAGCGACCGTGCCGCTCACCGGTGACCAGGCCGAGGTTGCGCAGCAGGCGCAACTGGTGGGAACAGGCGGAGGGTTCCATGTCGACGGCGGCCGCGAGGTCGCTGACGGAGCAGGGGCCTTCCTGTAGCCGGGCGAGGATGTGCAGCCGGGACGGAGTGGCGAGGGCCTGGAGGGTGGCGGCGACGTCGGCGGTGCCGACCGCGTCGAGGCGCTCGCGGGTGGTGGCGCTGCTGGTGGTGTCGACTCCGTGGCCCATGCGGACATCATACCGATGACACATGAAGACCTATTCAGGTGTTCCTGTATGGTGGTGCCGTCGCCCCAGTCCGCCCGTGAAGGGTTGCTTTGTCATGCCTTCTGTCCTGGATCAGCGGCCCGCGCCGCCCTCTGCCGCACCTCGCCCGGCACCGTCGCGGCGCCGCACACGCGTCCTGGCACTGCCGGAAGCCCGATGGGCGCTGGCCGCGCTGCTGCTGTTCCTGCTCGCCCTCCCGCTGGACCTGCTGGGCACCTCGTGGTGGTTGTGGGGTCCGCTGTACGCCGCCGTCTACCTCACAGGCGGATGGGAGCCGGGGTGGGAGGGCCTGAAGGCCCTCAAGGACAAGACCTTGGACGTCGATCTGCTGATGGTCGTCGCCGCACTCGGCGCCGCCGCCATCGGCCAGTTCCTCGACGGCGCCCTGCTGATCGTCATCTTCGCCACCTCCGGCGCCCTGGAGGCGGTCGCCACCGCTCGCACCGCGGACTCGGTCCGCGGTCTGCTCGACCTCGCTCCGGCCACCGCGACCCGGCTGCTGCCCGGCGGCGGCGAGGAGAGCGTCCCGACGGACTCCCTTGCGGTGGGCGACACGGTCCTCGTCCGGCCCGGCGAGCGCATCGGGGCCGACGGCCAGGTCCTGCGCGGGGCGAGCGAGGTCGACCAGGCCGGCATCAGCGGCGAGCCGCTGCCGGTGGCCAAGCGGCCCGGTGACGAGGTGTTCGCGGGCACCGTCAACGGCGCCGGCGCCCTGCACGTACGGGTGGAGCGCGACCCGTCGGACTCGGTGATCGCCCGGATCGTGACCATGGTCGAGGAAGCCTCCGAAACCAAGGCACCCACGCAGCTGTTCATCGAGAAGATCGAGCAGCGCTACTCGATCGGCATGGTGGCCGCGACCCTCGCCGCCTTCGCCGTGCCGCTCGCGTTCGGCTCCGCGTTGCAGCCCGCTCTGCTGCGCGCGATGACCTTCATGATCGTCGCTTCGCCCTGTGCCGTGGTGCTGTCCACGATGCCCCCGCTCCTCTCGGCCATGGCGAACGCCGGCCGCCACGGCGTCCTCACCAAGTCCGCCGTCGTCATGGAACGTCTGGGCCGGATCGACGCCGTCGCCCTGGACAAGACGGGCACCCTCACCGAAGGCACCCCCCGGGTCACCGGCATCCGCCCGCTCCCCGGCTCCAGCCTCGGCGAGGACCGCCTGCTGGCCCTCGCCGCGGCGGCCGAGCATCCCAGCGAGCACCCGCTCGCCCGCGCCGTCGTCGACGCGGCACGCGAACGTGGCCTGCCCCTCGCCGACGCCGCCGATTTCGGCTCCATCCCCGGGGAGGGCGTCACCGCCACCATCGACGGACACACCGTCCAGGTGGGATCACCGGCCCGGCTCCCGTTCGCCGGCACCGACCCCGTCCGCACCGTGGTGCAGGCATGGGAGGACGAGGGCCGTACCGCGGTTCTCGTCCTGCATGACGGCGCCCCCGCCGGGGTGTTGGGCATCGCCGACCGCCTGCGACCGGACGCCGCAGCCACCGTGGCCGCGCTCAAGAAGCTCACCGGCCGTTCGCCGGCATTGCTGACCGGTGACAACGAGCGCGCCGCCGCGCATCTGGCCGCCGAGGTCGGTATCACCGAGTTCCGCGCCGGGCTGCTCCCTCAGGACAAGGTGTCCGCGGTCAAGGACTGGGAGGCGCAGGGCCGCAAGGTGCTGGTCGTGGGCGACGGGGTCAACGATGCCCCGGCCCTGGCCACGGCCCACACCGGCATCGCCATGGGCAGAGCCGGATCCGACCTTGCTCTGGAGACCGCCGACGCGGTGGTCGTCCGTGACGAACTCGCCACCATCCCCACCGTGGTGGCTCTCTCGCGCCGGGCCCGTCGCCTGGTGGTGCAGAACCTCGTCATCGCCGGCATCTTCATCACCGGCCTGGCGGTCTGGGACCTTCTCGCCACTCTGCCGCTGCCCCTCGGCGTCGCCGGGCACGAGGGTTCCACCGTCATCGTCGGCCTCAACGGTCTGCGCCTGCTCCGCGATGCCGCCTGGGTCAACTCCGCCGCGGAGGGCAGCGCCTGAGCAGGCACCTGAACAAGCGCCCAGAGGTTGTTGAACTTTGAGCGATACCGTTGTGTCTTGATATGTCGCGACTGGGTAACGTCGATGCCCTTTCCGGTACTGAGTCCGTAATCTGAGCGCCTGCCGGGCCCGAAGTGGGGGGTGCCCGGCCTGACACAGAAGGACTCTCATGCTCCGTCTTCGTACCCTGGCCGCTGCTGCCCTGTCGGCCGCCTGCGCCGGCGCCGCCTTGCTGCCCGTGCCCGCACAGGCAGCCGGCTCCGTCCACCTCTACAAGATCTACTACGACAGCCCCGGCTCGGACACCCGCTCCGCCACGAGCCTCAACGCCGAGTACGTACAGATCAAGAACTCCACCAGCCGGGCCGTCAGCCTCACCGGTTGGACACTGACCGACGCCTCCCGGCACACGTACACCTTCGGCTCCTACTCGCTCGGAGCCGGCAAGACCGTCACCGTCCACACCGGCAGGGGCACGAACACCGCGGCGCACCGTTACCAGGGCCGCGGCGCCTACGTGTGGAACAACGACCGGGACTCGGCCACGCTGAAGAAGTCGACCGGCGGCACGGTCGACAGCTGCTCCTACAACTCCACGCGAGCCGACTACAAGATGTGCTGAACGTGCCGCACTTGGCGCCCCTGCCCACCGGGCGGGGGCGCCTCGCGTACCGGTCCCACGGCGGACTCACACGGACTCAGGCGAATGTCAGGCGGAGGTCATGCCGGCGAGATGCCGGGTGAGGGTGTCGAGGGACTGGAAGCCGGCACCGAGCAACGCCACGTGCTTCCAGTGCAGGGTGCCGTCGGGTCCGATGAGGAAGACCGCCCTGCGCAGTCCGATTCCGGGGGCGGCGATGCCGAAGGTGCGGGTGACCTGGCGATCGGTGTCGGCGAGCAGGGGCATCCGCAGGTCGTGCTTGCGCGCGAACCGCTCGTGACTGTCCACGTCCTGCGGGCTGATGCCCCAGACTTCCGCGTTCTGGTCCTGGAATTGCTCGAGGCCACTGGAGTAGGAACACAGCTGTTTGGTGCACACGCTGGTGTCGTCGCCCGGATAGAACGCCAGCACCAGCGGGCGGCCCCGTTGCAGGGAGAGGGTGTAGTCACGGCGCTCGAAGCTGTCGCCGGTCAGGACACCACCGGGCAGGGTGAAGTCAGGGGCAGGTGTGCCGAGGTGCGGTGCTGAGGCCATCAGGTGGTCCAATCGAATGCGGAAGCGGCGGGCGGTGACGGGAAGGCGGGGGCAGTACGGTCGTCGGTCGGTACCTGTCCTCACAGGGAAACGTCGGGATGGAGGCGCCCGACGGTCCACACCCGTTGGCGTCGTACGGCGAGTGTGGTCACGGCGAGAAAGCCGGCGGTGAACGCGAAGAGTACGACGAAGTCCCGCAGGAGGTGCTCGGTGAGCCCGCCCGAGACGGTGACGCGCAGTCCGTCGACCAGGTAGGTCATCGGCAGCAGTGGGTTCAGCGCCTGGAAGAAGGCCGGCTCGGTGGGCAGGGGGTAGAGCCCGCCGGAGGCGGTGAGCTGGAGGATGAGCAGGACCAGGGACAGGACGTCGCCCGGCACCCCGAAAAGGGTGCGCAGGCAGTGATCGACGGCGACGAAGGCCGCTGCCGCGGTGACCAGGAGCGCGAGCATCCAGAAGCGGTGGACGGGACTGAGCCCGAGGGCGAGGTCGACGACGCCGTAGAGCACCAGCGCACCCACGGCCCCGAGCACCGCGGCCGGAAGCCATCCCGCGACGGCCGTGGTGAAGGCGCCGACCCGGCCGGCCAGGGCACGCGTGTTGAGCGGGCGCAGCAACAGGTAGGCGAAGAGGCCGAACACCCACAGGGCGATGCCGAAGAAGAACGGGGCCAGACCGCGTCCGTAGACACCGGCCGGATGCAGGTTTCCCCGGTCGATGTGTACGGGCGTGCCCAGTACTTCCGCGGCGTGGGCGACCTGGTCGGGGGTGGTACGGGGGACCTTGTGGAGTCCGTCGTCCACGGTGCGGGAGACGTCCGAGGCACCGTCGTGCGCCTGGTCGGCGGCGGCACGCAGCGCGCCGGAGCCCTTCTCCAAGGTGCCGAGCCCTTCGACGAGGCCGTGCGCACCGTCGGCGGCGCTGTGCGAACCGGTGTCGACGAGACGGAGCGGGGTGTGCAGCGCCAGCACATCGCGCCTGAGCGATCCGACGTCGTGCTGGAGGCGTTCGGCGTCACGGAGGGAGCGCCGGGCGTTGTTCTCGGCGGCAGCGGCCCGGCCGTCGAGGTCGGTGGCGGTCGTGTCCAGGTCGCGGGCGTGGCTCAGGGCCGTTCGGTAGACGGGGTCGTCCCGTAGCTCGGGGTGGGAGTCGGCGAGATCGGTGAGGTCCGTCACGGCACGTGACGTGCCCTTGCGGGTGGTGCTGGTGGCGGTGTGCACCGCGTCCAGGCCGTCGGTGGTCAGCCGGGCGGTGGTCACCAGGGTGGAGAGGGCTCCGGGCAGGCGGTCGGCGGCGGCCCGGTCGAGGCGGCCGGAGAGGTCGTCGATCTGCCCGGTGGCACGGGCGATCTGCCGCGCCCCGGCGGCGACGCCCTCGGCACCGTCGTGCAGGGTGGAGGTCGCCGACGCGACGGTGGAAGTGCCCTGTTGCGCCACGCGGGTGGCGCCCACCAGACGGTGTGCGCCGTCGGACGCGGTGGCCAGCTTGTCGCGCACATCCGACAACTCGCCGTAGACGCTGCGCACATAGGCGGCATGCGTGGCGGAGTTGACCTGGTCCTGAAGCTTGTTCTGCACCACCTCGGTCATGATGCCGGCGACGTAGTTGTTGGCATCGTTGAGTTCGATCCGGATGCCGGCCTGCTGCGGGCGGGTGTCGGCACCCGTGGCGAGCTTGCGGCTGAAGTCGCGTGGAATGTCGATGGTGAAGAGGTAGCGGCCGTGCTCCAGCCCGTCCCGTGCCTCGGCCGGACCGACGAAGTGCCAGTCGAAGGTGCCGGACGCCTTGAGCTGCTGGACCAGCTGGTCGCCGGCGTTCACCCGGCTGCCCTGCCGCGCATGTGCCAGGTGGTCCTGGTTGACGACGGCGACCGGCATGCGGTCCGTCTTGCCGTACGGGTCCCAGTTCGCCCAGAGGTACATGGCGCCGTACAGCAACGGCACCAGGCAGAGCAGGGCGGGGACCAGTCGGCGCATCGGTCCCCGGAAGCGCCGGAGTTCGAGCAGCGCCAGCTTGACGGCTTTCATGTGTCGGTGTCCTTCCGGACAGTGGCCGTCCCGGCCGGGAGGCGGTCCCGGCTGCGTCGGGGCAATAACAGCGCGACCAGGCCGGGGGTGGGCGGGGGCGGCGGATGGAGGCAGCCGGCCAGCACGGTGGGGCCGTGGTCCCTGACCCGTTGCAGGGCCTGCCACACGGGTTCCTGCGCGTCGGGTGGCAGGCCCTCGTCGACGTCGTCGACGACGAGGGCGCCCGGCCGTTCCGCGAGGGCCAGCGCGGTCGCCAGCAGCAGCCGGCCGGCCGGGCCGAGGTCCTCGACCAGGTCTGTCCCTCGTGGGGCGATGTCCAAGGCCGCGAAGGCCTCGCGGATGCCGCGCTCGGTCACGCCAGGGCTGGTCAGGCAGCGTTCGGCCATCACCTCGCGCACCCGCAGCCGCCCTTCGAGATCGACCGCGGGCGCGGCCCGGGCGACGGCGACCATCCTGCGTACCCGCCCACCCGCGGCGGGCAGGACGTGCCCGCCGACCCGGATCGCCCCGCCGGACAGCCGCATCCGCCCGGCGAGCGCCAGCAGAAGCGAGGTACGCCCGGAACCGGCCGGGCCGTGAGCGGCCAGCAGCCCGCCCGCCGGCACATCCAGATCCACCCCCTCGAACACCGGACCTCTCCGGCCGCGCACGCTCGCCCCGCGGGCCACCACGTCAACTCCAGCCGCTGTCATGCAGCAAGTCCTAGCCCGGACCGGTCAACCCACCCCTGCCTCATGCCAGTTGTGACGTGATTCACGCGGGTGGTGGCGTCCGGGCACGGGGCGGAACCGCGGCCTGCCGCCGTTCAGGGGAGGGCCGGGGCCAGGCGTTTGACCTCGCGCAGGGTGGGGGCGGTTTCGATGCTCCGGATGCCCGGCAGCGGACCGATCTGCCGGTCGATGTAGTCGTACAGGTCGGCCGGGGAGCGGAAGACGCCGCTGGCGACGAGGTTGGAGGTGCCGGTGATGGCCGCGGCGAAGGCGATGGCGGGGTGGGTGGCGAGGGTTTCGCCGACGGTGCGCAGATGGGCGGGGGCCACGTTGAGCCAGAGCTGGGTACTCATGTGGTAGCCGAGGAGTTGGGGGTCGAAGTCGACGGAGAGGTGCAGGGCACCTTCGGTGCGCAGGCGGTCGAGGTGGCGCTGGACGCTGGAGGGTGAGCGGCCGGTGGCCTTGCTCAGTTCGGGCAGGGTGACGCGGCCGTGCCGGGCCAGTTCGGTGAACAGGGTGCGGTCGGTGTCGTCCAGTGCCAGCGGGGTGCGGGGGGTGCCGGAATCCACCGCGAGGTCGGCGGGGGTGGCGGGGCGGAAGCGGGTGGCGTGCCAGGTGCTGGTGGCGCCGACGAAGATCCTCATCATGCAGTGGGCGCTGACGGAGAGCACATGCGGGGTGCGGGGGAGCTTTTGCAGCAGCAGGGCGTTGCGTTCGTCGGCCGTACGGGTGTTGACGGCGCAGTAGAGCTCGGTGCCGCCGGAGGCGAGGGTGACCCAGCTGGTGTCGGGGCGGCGCGCCAGGGCTGCCGCGATGGTGCCGGCGGCGTCGGGTGTGCAGTGCAGGCGCAGCAGCCAGCGGACCAGCCCCAGGCGCGCGGGGTCGGGTTGGCCGACGATGCGCAGGCCCAGGCCGCGCAGGCGTTGGTAGCGGCGCGCGACCGTGCGCTCGGAGAGGTCCAGTTGGCGGGCGAGGTGGCTGAAGGGGGCGCGGCCGTCGAGCTGGAAGGCCTCCAGCAGGCGATGGTCGAGGTCGTTCAGAGCGCCGGAATCCACCGCAGTACCCCACTTCCGTGCCGGATCGTTCCGCGGTCCAGGGTATGGCTTGGGATGCGCGTGGCGAGGCCCGGAAGGTGAGCGGGTCATCCCGTCCTCGTCTTGTGGGGGTCTTGTCATGCGTATCTGGGGGCCGTTGGCCGCCCTCTGTCTGGGCACGTTCATGCTGCTCATCGACGTCACCATCGTGCTGGTCGCACTGCCGTCCCTGTCCGGGTCCCTGGGTTCGTCGCTGTCACAGCTTCAGTGGGTCGCCGACGGCTATGCGCTCGCCGTGGCCGCCGCCCTGTTGGGGGCCGGCATGCTGGCCGACCGGCACGGGCGGCGCCGGGTGTATGTCGTGGGGCTGCTCGTCTTCGCGTCGGCCTCGGTGGCGTGCGCGCTGTCACCGGACATGGGGTGGCTGATCGCCGCCCGGCTGGTGCAGGGCGTGGGGGCGGCGGCGATGTTCACCACCACCCTGTCGCTGATCAGCACTCTGTACTCGGGGCGCCGCCTGGGACTGGCCTACGGGGTGTGGGCAGCGGTGGCCTCCAGTGCCTCCGCGTTGGGCCCCATCCTGGGCGGGCTGCTCACCCAGGCCCTCAACTGGCGCTGGATCTTCTACGTCAACGTCCCCGTGACCGCTCTCGCCCTGGTCATGACGTTCCGCTGCATCCCCCGCCGCACTCCGGACCGGGACGCCACGCGGCGTCTGGATGTGCCCGGCGTGGTGCTGTGCGCGCTGGGTGCGGGCGGATGCGTCTACGCCCTGACCGCCTCGCACGCACACGGCTGGGCCTCGGCGGGGACGCTGGTGCCGCTGGCCGTGGCGCTGGTGGCCTGCGCGGTCTTCGTGGCCGTACAGCGGCGCAGCACCCATCCGCTGCTGGACCTGTCGCTGTTCCGCCGTCCGGAATTCACCGCCGCAATGATCACGATCGCGGTCGGCGAAGGCGCGGTATACGGGGTCCTGCCCTACACCTCGCTATGGCTCCAGTCCGTCCAGCACCTCTCCCCCATCGGCGCCGGGCTGGTCGTGCTGCCGCACGCGGCGGCCGCGGGGCTGGTGGCGGTACTGAGCGGGCGATGGATGCCCAAGCCCTCCCCCCGCCTGGGCGCCACCCTCGGCCTGCTCCTGGCCGGCCTCGGCGTGGCGGCGGAAGGCTTCCTCGGCCCCGGCTCCGGCTGGCCCGCCCTGATCGGTGGCCTGGCCCTGAGCGGCATCGGCATGGGACTCGTCTTCCAGGTCGCCGCGGCCCTCGCCCTCGGCTCCGTGCCGCCCGAACGCGCCGGGATGGCCGGCGGCGCCTACAGCACCTTCGAACAACTCGGCTACGCCTTCGGCGTCGCAGTCTTCGGCACCCTGACGGTATCCACCATGAACCGGTCGCTGAACGACGTGGTCCCGGACCCGGAGAACACCGCGCAGACCCTGTCCGGCGGCGGAGCCGACACCCTGCTCGCCGCCACCCCGGCCGGAGCGCGCAGCGCCTTCGGCCACACCCTGCACTCCGTGTTCGCCACCGCCCACAACACCCTCGCCCTGACCGCGGGCGCCCTGGCGATCACCGGCGCCGCCCTCGTGCTCTGGCTCACCCGCCGCCGCCCGAATCCTCCGAAGAGCGCGGTGGCCGGCAGCCCCGCGAAACCGGCCGCGGCGGCCCAAGTGGGCGGCTAGGCCGGATCGGTCGGCCAACGGCCCCCGGCTCGGGTCATCTCCCCGCCGGGGGCCGTCCGTTGGTGCGGCCCTCGCGCCGCCGGGCCGGGTCAGCCGGGCGTGATGCGGCCGCGCCAGGCTCCGGATTCGGCGCCGCGGTGCTCGATATGGGACTTGAAGCGCCGCATATCGCCCTTGATGCGCCGGGCGATGGTTCCCGACATGTCGGCGGCCTTCTCGGCCATGCCCGTGGGCTCGATGTCCATCACGAGCTCCACCCGCGTGTGGCTCTCGTCCAGACGCTGGAAACTCACCAGGCCCTTCTGCCGCGTGTCGCCGGTGGTCGTCCGCCAGGCGATCCGGTCATCCGGGAGCTGATCGACGATCTCGGTGTCGAACTCCCGCCGCACGCCACCGACCTTGGTGGTCCAGCGGTTGTGCCGGTCGTCGAGCTGGGTGATCCTCTCGACGCCCTCCATGAACTTCGGGAACTCCTCGAACTGCGTCCACTGGTTGTAGGCGGTGTGGACCGGGACCTCGACGTCCACCGTCTCCTTCACCGTGCTCATTGCTACGCCTCCTCAGTGGTGGCTCAACGCGGGTACGCAACCCACGACGCGCATCTCGCGTGCTTCACCGGGTGCCCGGACACCCACCTCCTAGACCACCGCCGCAGGTGTTTTTCGAGATTTTCGCGGCTGCCCGTCCGCGCGAGGTGTCCGTCGGGCAGAGGCCCGGCGAGCGGGGTGTGCGGTGGCGGATGGGCAGTGGCGGCGCGCGGTGGCGGGGTCATCGGCAGGCGACCGAGTGGCGGGGTCATCGGCAGGCGACCGTGGGCGGTAGCGACCGCCTGCCGTTACTTCACGGCGTAGTCGGCGAGGGAGCCCGTCAGCAGGTCGAAGCCGCGCTGGGCGGACACGGTCACCGTTTCGGCAATGCGCTGGTTGCTCCAGCCGTCGAGGGTCAGTTCCAGGATCTGCTGGAACAGGACTCGGTGGACGCCGCCCAGTTGTGCTGCCGCCGCCCGGGGAGTGATGTCGTCGGGAGCAGCTCCGGTCTCGGTGGCGAGGAGTTCGGCGAGCGCGGCCTCGCGCTGGTCGTGCATATCGCGCAAGCGGGCCAGCAATGTGGGGCTGTCCGCGATCATCCGAGCGAAGACCTCGCCGGAGAACCCGATCACCGGATCGTGCCGCTCGACCCCGTCGAGGAACTCGCGGCGCAGCGCCACGAGCGCGGACTCCCCTTCCGCCCGGCCCGACACGGTACGGGCGAGGCCCTCGACGAACTCTTCGCGGTGGTCAAAGGCCAAGTCCTCCTTGCGGGCGAAGTAGTTGGTGACGGTCTTCTTGGCCACCCGGGCAGCCACGGCGATCTCGGCGATCGTCGTCGCCTCGAAGCCGTTCTCGATGAACAGCCTGGTCGCCTGGTCGGAGATGAGCTGCCTGGTCTCCTGCTTCTTGGACTCGCGAAGCCCCATCGGTTCGATACCCATGGAGGAATCTTACACGCGTCGTAAATTTGCGCTTGACGCACCAATGACGCCGAGGCTAAGTTTACGTTCGTAGCAATATTCTCGTGACGCTCCGTCACCTCCTTGCCCCGTCCCGCCGTTCCCACGTTCCCAGGAAGGCCACACATGACCGATTTTGATGCCGGCTCGGAGTTCGACCGCCAGGTCACGACGCTTGTCGACAAGGGGTACCCCGCCCTCTCCGGGATGACGGAGAACGCGTTCCGCACGCTGGTCGACCCGCTGCGGGCACCCGTTCTCGCGCGGGCGGCGACGCTGGAGCCGCCCAGTGCGGGTCGGGTGCCGTTCCTGCTGGTGGTCACCAGGGCGCTTGTGCCCCTTGAGGAGTCCGTACCGCTGACCACCCTCGCGGGGAAGCAGAGTCCTGGAGTCATCGAGCGCTTCTACGCCCCGGGCGAGCTGGAGAGGTTCGTCTCGCTCAAGGAACTGGCGCTCCCCGAAGGCGAGGGGTACGTCGCCTTCGATATCGACCGCGGCGAGGAGTTCTGCAATGTCGTCCCCCAGGACGCCCTGGCGGCGATCGCGGAGCGGGGCCGCACCCCGCTCACCATGGAGGAGGGCATAGCGTTCATCACCCAACACCCCCAGGCGCTGGCCAAGGACAAATGCTTCTCGCTCGGCGGCACCCGCTTCGGGGACCGCAGGGTCCCGGCCCTGTGGATCAGCAAGGGCGCCCCGAAGCTCGGCTGGTGCTGGGAGGGCAACCCGCACACCTGGCTGGGCCTGGCCTCGGCCGGTGACCGGAGCCGGTGACCGGAGCCCCTGACGACATCGCGCGAGGACCGGCCGACGACCACGAACGCCACCCCTTGCGGAGCGTGCGGCCGGACGGGGCTGGCGCGGATCCCGTGCGCATGACGTGCGTGTCGGCCGCCCAAGTGCCGGGGGTTATCCCTACTTTGCATGGGCCCGCTGCCCGGATCGATGAGGGGGCTCTTGAGCACGCAGGCTGAACGAGTCCGGATGTCCGTCATGCCTCGCAGGTTGCACCAGGAGGGGTTCCATGCCCGACCGTTCTCTGCCCGATCGTCCCCGTCAGCTACGGCGAGTTCACAGGTCGTCGTTCAGGTCACGGCGATTGATCACGATGGCGGTCGTGACGGCTGCCGCGCTGGCCGTGGGCGGCACGCTGCCGACGTCTGCGGCACCGGCACGCGGCTCCGGTGATGTCGTGCAGCGAGGTCTGGACCGCCTGGTCCACGACGACAGGTACCCCGCCGCCCTGGCCGCCGCCGTCGGCCGTCACGGGCACACCCATGACTACACCGCCGGTGTCGCGGACTTGAGGACCGGGGCGAAGGTACCGGCCGACGGACAGGTACGGGTGGGGAGCAACACCAAGACCTTCACCGCCACGGTCGTCCTGCAACTGGTCGGCGAAGGCAAGGTCGCCCTCGACGCCCCCATTGAGGAGTACCTGCCGCACCTGGTGCGGGGCAAAGGCATCGACGGTCGCCGCATCACGGTACGTCAGCTGCTCCAGCACACCAGCGGACTGCCCGACTACACCGACTTCGCCGGTGACTTCGCCGGCAAGGAGCGCCACACCTACGTCCAGCCCCGCGCCCTGCTCGACCTGGCGCTGGCGCACAAGGCGAGCTTCGCTCCCGGGACCGACTGGGAGTACAGCAACACCAACTACCTCCTGGCCGGCCTGCTCATCGAGAAGGTCACCGGCCGCCCGCTGGCCGAGCAGATCACCCACCGGGTCATCGAGCGCATCGGGCTGCGTCACACCTACTTCCCCGGCGTGGGTGAGGAGGGCATCCGGGAAGCCCATCCCGAGGGCTACTACGCGGCGAAGCCCGGAGCGCCGCTGAAGAACATCACGGAGCTGGACCCCTCCTGGGCCTGGGCCGCCGGACAAATGGTCTCCACGCCGGGCGACCTGAACCGCTTCTTCTCCACCCTCTCCGGCGGCAAGCTCCTCGAACCCGCCCAGCTCGCCCAGATGCGCACCACCGTCCCCGCCGGTCTGTGGCCCGGTGCCCGGTACGGGCTGGGCGTGGTCAGCACCCCGCTGAGCTGCGGCGGGCTGATGTGGGGCCATGGCGGTGACATCCCCGGCTACCACACGCGCACCGGTGTCACCGATGACGGCCGCGCCGTCACGATCGCCGCCACCGCCGACCAGGCGCCCGTCAAACAGGGCCCCGCCGATGTCCTCGCCACCGTCGACGCCGCCTTGTGCGGGTGATGGCCGGCCGGTCGTGGTGACGGTGTGGTCGTGGTGACGGTGTGCAGGGATCACGTTCCCGTCGTTCCGGGGCGAGCCGGGGAACCCTGTTCGCGAGAACGGATCGGCACACCCATGGAGGTCATGTCGCCCCGTTAAGATGCCTGTGAATGCGCACAGACACCCCCAAATGGGGCTCCTCGTTCTCCGAACCGGGAGCCCAGAGGGAGCGGAGGCCGCGTGAGCGTGCAACGGGTGGGCATCGTCGTCCACGGAGGGCGCCCCGACGCCGTGACGGCCGCCGAGGTCGTCCGGCAGTGGTGCGTACGCCAGGGCGTCGGCTGCGTCGCCATCGACGTGTGGAGTCAGGACGAACAACGGCGGGATGCGCGGGCGGAAGTGGAGGCTGCCGGTGACCCCGACCTGATCGTCACGCTCGGCGGGGACGGCACCTTCCTCCGCGGAGCCCGTCTGGCCGCACAGAACGACGCGCTGGTCCTCGGTGTCGACCTGGGGACCCTCGGCTTCCTGACCGAAGTCCCGGCCGACGACGTGGAATGCGCGCTGGACTCCGTACACCGCGGCGAGGTGGACATCGAGACCCGTCTGATGCTGACGATGCGGGCGTCCCGGCCGCTGGGGCTCCCCGTGGGGATGGAAGCCCTCCTGCGCTACGGCCGGGGCCCCGCGCTCCCGCCTCCCCTGGTGCGTCCCGAGTGTGCCGTCGCCCTGGACTGGGGGGTGGCCCTGAACGTGACGGCACTCAACGACATCGTCCTGGAGAAACTGGCACGCGACCGGCAGGTATCCCTCGGCGTGTACCTCTCGGGCCGGCTCCTCGCCTCCTACTCCGCCGACGCCGTCCTGGTCGCCACCCCCACCGGATCCACCGCCTACAGCTTCGCCGCCGGCGGTCCCGTCATCTCCCCCGCGGCCGACGCCATCGTCTTCACCCCCGTCGCCCCGCACATGACCTTCAACCGCTCGGTGGTCGCCGCCCCCGACGAGGCCGTCGCCCTGCGCGTCCTGGGGCACTCCGGCCGCGCGGCGGTGAGCGTCGACGGGCAGTTGCGCGGCGTCCTGGATCCAGGCGACTGGATCGGCGTCTACGCGGCTCCGCAGCGCCTGCGCGTCGTGCGGCTCGGACCGACCGACTTCTACGGCAGGCTGCGGGAGCGCATGCGCCTGACCGATGCCCCCGCGGCGACCGACGCCGGCGTCACCCCCTTGTGGCCCCACACCAGCCCGGCTCCCGCAGACCTGGCCCACCTCCGCCTGCCACACCTGCCCGCGGACACGGACGCGGACATGGACGTCGACTGATCTGTGCCTCAACGCCCGAAGCTGCTCGCGCCATCCACGCGCTATGGTG
Source organism: Streptomyces sp. MCA2 (assembly GCF_023544705.1). Taxonomy (NCBI): domain Bacteria; kingdom Bacillati; phylum Actinomycetota; class Actinomycetes; order Kitasatosporales; family Streptomycetaceae; genus Streptomyces; species Streptomyces sp. MCA2. Next base: position 71,699 of record NZ_JAMJFM010000025.1, on the reverse strand, counting down.
CGGTCGTTGTCGGCGCGGGGAGGAAGCGTGCAGGTGGGGCGGCACAAGTGCAGGGGTCGGGGGGCATCGTGAGCAGGCGGCGGTACGTGGCCAGAGGAGTGCCGGGTGGCTACCGCATCTGGGACAGCCGAGGACGTCGGTGGTGGGGCGATCACTACGAACTCTGCCCGGACGATCTCCTCAGCGAACTGAACGGCAAGGCGGACTACGTCAAGATCACCGCCCTTCTCAAGCGGTACCGAGCTCAGAAGCGCTAGGTCGTGTCGTGGGGTCGGCGCGGGCCCGGCTGACCCCACGACACGACCCAGCAAATAAGGAGGATCAGCCGGTGTCCCCCTCGCTGCGGAGGAACTCCTTGGCCTTCGCCATGGCGAAGCCCCAGCCCTGCTTCGCCGTCGGCTTGGGAGGCAGGGAGATCTCGTCCGGATTGGTGAGCACGTCCAGCAGCACCGGGCCGTCGGTGTCGAACGCCTCGCGTACGCCGTCGGTGAGGTCGACGGGGTCGGTGACGCGGATGCCCGTGATGCCCAGCGCCCTGGCCACCGCGGCGAAATCGGGGTTGTCCAGCTCGGTACCGAACTCCGGCAGGCCCGCCTGCTCCTGTTCCAGTTTCACCATGCCCAGCCGGCGGTTGTCGAAGACCACGAGCTTCACCGGCAGCCGGTAGGTGCGCAGGGTCATCAGATCGCCCAGCAGCATGCTCAGCCCACCGTCACCACAGAACGCCACCACCTGCCGGTCCCGGTCGAGGAACTGTGCTCCCAGGGCCTGGGGCATCGCGTTGGCCATCGAGCCGAGGTTGTAGGAGCCCAGCAGCCTGCGTGTCCCCCGCATCCGGATGAAGCGGGAGAGCCACACGGTGGCCATACCGGTGTCCGAGGTGAAGACGGCGTCGTCGGCCGCTGCCTCGTCGACCGCCCTGGCCAGCGCCTCGGGCCGGATCAGATGGTCACGGTTGTCCAGGGTGGCGCGCGCCTTGCCGATCAGCCCCTGGTCGTGACCGGGAACGGCGAGCTTGAGCTGCGAGCGGTACCACTTGTCGAACCGGTCCCTGGCCCGGTCGAGGTGGGATGTCCCCGGCTGCCCGGTCAGCCGGCCGAGCAGGCCACGCACCGTGGGGCCGACATCGCCCACCAGGGCGACGTCCACGGGGACCCGGCGGCCGATGTGCTCGGGCGCGAGGTCGACCTGGATGACCTTCTTGCCGGCCGGATACCACTCCCGGTACGGGAAATCCGTGCCGAGCAGCACCAGCACTTCGGCGTCGTCCAGGGCCTTGGCCGCCGCCGGGTTGCCGATCAGCCCGGTCTGGCCGACCTGGTACGGATTGTCGTCCTCGAAGCCTTCCTTGGCCTTCAGGGTGAGCACCATCGGCGCGGCCAGCCGCTCGGCGAACTCCAGCACGTCGGTGCGCGCGTGCCGGGCGCCGGTGCCCACCAGCAGCGTGACCCGCTCAGCCGCGTTCAGAACCTCGGCGGCCTCGTCGAGCACCGGATCGTCCGGCCGGCTGCTGGAGGGCGGCAGTGCGAACCGCGGCGCGCGGTCGTGCGGAACCTCCCGGTCGCCGAGGTCCGCGGGCACCGTCAGTACCGCCACGCCCTTGCGGGCCAGCGCCGCGCGCACCGCGTTCTCCAGCATCACGGGCAGCTGGTCGGGTGCGGTGATCGTCGCGCGGTAGACGGCGACATCGCGGAACAACAGGTCGTTGTCCACCTCCTGGAAGGCATCGCTGCCCATCTCGGCCAGTGGTACCTGTCCGGCGATGGCCAGAACCGGGGTATGGCTCTTCGCCGCGTCGTAGAGGCCGTTGAGGAGATGCACCGAACCGGGGCCGACGGTCCCCATGCACACGCCCAGGGTGCCGGTCAGCTGGGACTGGGCTCCGGCCGCGAAGGCCGCGGCCTCCTCGTGCCGGCAACCGACCCATTCCAGGTCGTCGGATCGTGAGAGGGCGTCGGTCAGAGGGTTGAGGGCGTCCCCGACCACTCCGAAGACCTGCCGGACCTTGAGCTGGGCCAGCGAGTCGACGAGGACGTGAGCGACGGTGCGCGCCATGGAGAAGGGTCCTTTCTCAGACACTGAAGTGGTCGGGGTCGGCCGCGGCCCAGTCCGCGGCCCAGTCACGCGGTGGCTCGGCCAGCAGCTCCCCCGGGGCAGGCCAGTCGTACAGGTCCTCGTACGAGCGGACCGTGGCAGGGCCGATACGGCGGCGCAGCATGTGGGGGCGCAGCTCGCCCGGGTGCTGGACGCCCATGGCGGCCATCATCTGTAGGGCGGAGTCCAGCGTGGACCGCTGAAATCTGTGGACGCGGGCGGACTTGTCATCCACGTCGAGGGCGCGCGCCCGGCGCGGGTCCTGGGTCGCCACTCCGACGGGGCAGGTGTTGGTGTGGCAGCGCTGTGCCTGTATGCAGCCGACGGCCATCATCATGGCGCGGGCCGCGTTGGTGAAATCCGCGCACCACGGCTCGTGGTCACCATCACACTCCTGGGTCACTCGACTACCGTCCATGCGCCTGCGGGCAGGCACGGCCAGGCCGTGGGCAGATCTGGGCTCCAAGTGCCATACGGCAGGCGAGATCAGCGCTGCGCGGAGTGGAGGCCTTCCGCCGGCTCGGGCTCGGCCGCCTGCTGTGACGCGATCTCGGCGAGGGCGTCCTCGGGGCTCGCGTGGACCGGGGTGGTCACGCTGATCCCGGTCAGATCGAGCAGACGCAACACGACATCGGACACCGCCGCGAGGTGCAGGCTCCCGTCAAGACGCTTGGTCTCGTTGGAGGCGCGGATGATGATGTTCAGCCCCGAGGAGTCCATGAACGGCACGGCGCGCAGGTCCAGCACGAGATACCGCCTGCCGTGCACGATCTGGTTGGCCAGCTGGTGGTGCAGGGAGGTCCCGGTCTCGCCGTCCAGGTCGCCCGAGACGGTCACCACCGCCACCTCCGGCTCGGTGACGTTCACTTCGACGTTCAACGCGTTCGGTTCGGTCACGATCTCCGCCTTTCTGTGGACCAGTGGAGCTCGCGTACCCCGTCGTCATGGGTTCAGACAGAGCCGGCCGGGGTGCCGGGCCCGGGGCCCACAGCTGCCTCCGAGCGCGCGGTGGGGCGGTGGCGGTGGCGGTGGCGGTGGCGGTGGGATCAGCGTGACGGGCCGGTCCTCTCCGGGACCGGCCCGTCGCAGCGGCGCGTCGAAGTGGCGCGGCCGCCAGGTCTAGGGATGCAGGACGACCTTCGTGTAGCCCTCGATGCGCTTGTCGAACTTGTCGTAGGCCGCGGGGGCCTGGTCCAGGGGGAGTTCGTGCGAGACGACGAAGCTCGGCTTCGCCCGGCCCTCGATGATCATGTCGCGCAGCTGCCGGTTGTAGCGCTTCACGTTGCACTGCCCCGTCCCCATCCGCAGCCCCTTCTCGAAGAGCTTGCCGATCGATACGAGGAGCATGCCCCGCTTGGCCTGCTCGTCAGGGCCTCCCGGGTCGGCCGGCACATACAGGCCCGGCACGCCGAGGGCACCGGTGGCCCGGACCGTGTCGACGAGCGAGTTCAGGACGGTCGCCGGTTCCTCGCGGGTCTCGCCGTGCGCCATCGCCTGATAGCCGACGGCGTCCACGCCCTTGTCCGTGCCGATGCCCTTCGTCTGGTCCTTGATCTGCTTCACCGGGTCGCCCTCGGAGAAGTTGACCGGAACCGCGCCGATCTCCCGGGCCTTCTCCAGCCGCTCGGGAACCCGGTCCACGACGAAGACCTTGCACGCTCCGCGCAGGAGAGCCGAGTAGGCGGCCATGAGCCCGACCGGCCCGCCGCCGTACACCGCGACGCTCTCGCCCGGGCGTACCTGGGCGAGTTCACAGCCGTGGTAGCCGGTGGGGAAGATGTCGGCGAGCAGGATGAAGTCGGTCTCGTGCTCGTTTCCCGGCGGCAGCTTCAGGCAGTTGAAGTCGGCGTAGGGAACGCGAAGGTATTCCGCCTGGCCGCCCTCCCAGGGGCCCATGGCGACATAGCCGTAAGCGCCGCCCGCAAATCCCGGATTGACGGTCAGGCAGAATCCGGTGAATCCCTCGACGCAATTGGTGCAGAACCCACAGGCGACATTGAAGGGCATGACCACACGGTCGCCCTCCTTGAGGGAGGTGACGCCCTGGCCGATTTCCTCGATGATTCCCATGTTCTCGTGACCGAACACGATGCCCGGCTCGGCCGCCGTACGCCCCTCGTACATATGAAGGTCCGAGCCACAGATCGCCGTGGAGGTGACTTTTACGATCACCTCGTTGGGGTGCTGGATGCTGGGCCTCTCGACATTCTCGACCGCCACCGTGAACGGTCCTTTGTAGACGACGCCTTTCATGTGCTGCCACCTCCCGCTCGGCGAAGAGCACGCGCATTTCTCCACTTTTAACGTGACCTATCACTCATGATTCTCCGGTCTACGAGACGGGGCAAGCCGGTAATGTGAGAGCGAATATCCACTCTGGGTATCGCAATGTCGCACGCACCGAGAAACGAGAGGAAGGGCGACACATGGCAGCTCAGCGGCTCGGGACCTTGCTCGTCCCCGTGCTCGGCCTGTCCGGCGCCTCGTACCCGCCCGGAACGACGGTTACCGTCCGCGGTCGCGGCGCCACCGTCGATGCATTCGTGAACGGGGACTGGCTTCCCCTGTCGTGGTGGGAGTTCTCCGACGGCCTCCGCGAGGACATCGCCGACCGCTGACCGGCGAGGCGACGGGCCGGGGCGACCAATTCGGTCGAAATCGGGCAAACTGTCGGTATGAGCGCCCAATATTCCGACCCGGACCCACACCGCACCCCCGACGCCCCCCCTGGTGGCATGCCGCCCGGGGAAACCCCGCCCGGCGAGGGCAGCACGGGGGCGGAGACCGGCCCCCGCGACAAGCAGACACGGGGCTGGGCCACCGGCCCGGTCGTCATCCTCGGCATCATCGTCGTGCTCTGCGCAGCGTTCTTCATCGCATACGCCGTGATCGTGGCGCTGTGACCGCCGGCAGTCCCGGCCGCCGACGGCCCGAGAGGGCAGCAGGGGCCCGTTGAGCCCCCTCCCCCGCGGCCCGGCCGCCATCACGGCGAGGGCCCCGACGAGCCCGGCCCGAACTGCCCGAACGGCGGTGGCTGTGCGCCGACTTGGGTCCGACCACCCCGGTGGGTTCCGACACTTCGGTGGCCGGCGTGATATCCGCGATCCGCGCCCCTCCTGCTCGACGGTACGCGCGAGGGCGCCCCGTTCCGCATGCTCTCGGCCAGGCCTCGGCGGGATCCGGCCCGCCCACCTGCGGGCCGGGGCGGATCATCGACGGACGAGGAGGTGGGGAATCGCGTTTCAGCTGCTTCAATGGTCGCCGAGGTGAGAGAAATGGTGTCGACCGACCGGCTGCTTGCGTTTGCGGCGATGTCGTTGCTGGTGATCGTGATTCCGGGCCCCAGTGTGCTGTTCGTGATCGGCCGGGCTCTGGCGCACGGCCGCCGCACCGCACTGGCGACGGTCCTGGGCAATGTGCTGGGCTCGTATCTGCTGGTGGCCGCCGTGGCGCTCGGTCTCGGGTCCTTGGTGGAACAGTCCGTAGCTGTCTTCCTCGCCGTGAAACTGGCCGGCGCGGCCTACCTTGTCCTCCTCGGAGTCCAGGCGTTCCGGCACCGCAAGGACATGAAGATGGGCGCCGTGGACAAGCCCGGACAGCTTGCCCGCGGCGATCTGCGGACGATCGCCGACGGCATTCTGGTCGGCGTCACCAACCCCAAGGGCATCGTGTTCTTCGCCGCCGTGCTTCCCCAGTTCGTGGATCATGCGGCAGGCGGATTGCCCGCCCAGATGCTCATCCTGGGCCTGGTCCCGATCTGCATCGGCCTGATCACGGACACGGTATGGGGGCTGACGGCCTCGGCGGCCCGCCACTGGTTCGCGCGTTCCGAACGCCGTCTGTCGATGATCGGCGGTGCGGGCGGCTTCGCCATGATCGGTCTGGGCGTGACGGTGGCGGCCACCGGCCGCGCGGACTGACCGCGACCCGGCCGCGGGACGGAAGGCAGCCGGCGCCGGGGCCTGCCTCACACGCCCTCGCCGCGCGCCGTCACCGCTGCATACGGTGCACCCGGGCGAGCAGCAGGACCGTGTCGTCGCTCGGGGAACTCGGTACGAGCCGCGCGAGGATGCCGTCCGCCATGGCCTCCAACGAGGCCGCGGGCCGGCCCAGTTCCTCACGGAGTGCGTTCAGCCCCTCGTCGATGTCGTGGCCCCGTGCCTCGATGAGGCCGTCGGTATAGAGCACGAGGGTGGCGTCGTCGGGCAGCTCGATCTCCGTCGTTCGGAAGGGACAGCCGCCGACGCCGAGCGGGACGCCCAGCACTTCGTCGATGAGCTGGGTCCGGCCGTCCGGGCGCAGGACGAGGGGCGGAGGGTGGCCGGCGCTGGCGATCCGGGTGCGTCCGGTGGTGGGGTCGTAGCGGATGTAGAGGCAGGTCGCGAGTTCGATGCCGGCCTCGTCGGCGCACTGGTCGAGTTCGGTGAGCAGCTCGTCCGGTTCCTGGTCGTGCCGGGCCAGCGCCTTGGCGGCGATCCGCAGCCTGCCCATGGCCGCGGCGGCCGACACACCGTGTCCCATGACGTCACCGACGACCACGGCAACTCGGTGGCCGGACAACGGGATCACGTCGTACCAGTCGCCGCCGACCTCGGTGACGCGGCTGCCAGGGAGGTAGCGGTGCGCGATGTCCATGTACGGGCCGGTCACCAGTGAGCTGGGGAGCAGGGCCCGTTGGAGGGTGAGCGCGATGTCTCTCTCCCGGCTGTACAGCCGCGCGTTGTCCAGGCACAGCGCCGCCCGGGAAGCGAGCTCGCCGGCCAGGCTGAGGTCCTCCTCGGTGAACGTCGGTCGGGCCGCGGAACGGCCGAACACGGCGATGCCCTGCACCGTGCCCCGGGCGATGAGCGGGGCGAGGAGGAGGCAGTCCAGACCGCTGTCGGCCAGCAACCGGGCGCGCACGTCGTTCAGCACGGTCCGGACCATGAACTCCTGGTTCACCGGTACGCAGATCGGACGGCCGTTCCGCAGCATCCGGTGGATGGCGGAGCCCGGCGCATAGTGCACGGTCTCCACCCCGCTCACCACTTCCGTCGCGGGAGGGGGCAGGACGGTGCCGGAGGCGATGCGCCGGGTGTTCACCGGCAGGGCCGGGTCGAACGCCGCGCTCTCGTCCATCCACTCCACGAGTTCCACGACGGCCGCGTCGGCGAAGTCCGGAACCGCGGCCTCGACCAGCTCCTGGGCCGTGACCTTCACATCCAAGGTGGTGCCGATCCGGGCGGACGCCCGGTCCAGCAGCGCCAGCCGCTGACGGGTGGCGGTCGCCTCCACGATGGCCTGCTCCCGGTCGGTCACGTCCACCAGCAGACCGCCCACTCCCTGGCGCGTGCCCACGGCCTGGGTGAGCGGGAAGAAGCTCACCGACAAGACCTTGTCCCGGTCCGGATGGCCCCGGGTGCGCATCCCCACCCGCACCCCCGCCACGGGCCTGCCCTCCGCGACGACGGCGCGCAGCATGCGCTCGTACTCACCGCCGTCCGAGGTGATCATGATCTCGGCGAGGCGCCGCCCGAGGTGCTCCTCGATGGGGAGCCCGTTCATATCGGCGAGCGCCTGGTTGAGGTGGAGGTAACGCAGTTCCTCGTCGAACATGGCCAGGCCGATGGGGCAGGTCTCGAAGAGGGCGTCGAGGAAGGCGAGGTTGGTCTTCACCCGGTCCAGCTCGTCGCCGCGGCTCGCCAGGGCCATGACCACCGAACCTCCGGCGACGCCGGTCACCGGGAAGACACGGAATCCGCAGTCGAAGACCGTGCCGTCCTGATGGGTGGCGTGCAGACGGCCACGCCAGTACCCCAGGGTCCGGCCCCGCTCTGCCATGCGGGTGCAGGCGTCGGGGCCTCCCCCGGGCGGCCCGGGCAGGAGGAGGGCGCCGGGCTCCGACAGCGCCTGCGCGGCGTGGTAGCCGAAGAGTTCCTGGGCACCGGGGCCCCAGTAGCAGATCCGGTTGGCGTCATCGATGCCGAACACGGCGACGGCCACATGTTCCAGCAGCGACCCGGGCTCGGACCAGAGCGGACCACGGGCCTTCTCGTCGCTCGGCCGATCTGATGGCACCGGCTTTCCCTTCCACCCGCCGCGCAAAGTGGCCGGTCCGCCCGCCGGACGGCTGAGCGGCTCTCTTCATTCTGCGCTTGTCGCCCGGGCGTGGACACTCCGACGGCCGAGCGGGCCCAGGGGCCACGGGCACCCGGGCCGAGCTGGTGAACGGCGCCGTTTTCTAGGCGTCGCCGCTCCCCGTCGGCTGGGGAAGCCGCGGCCCCGGGACCGGCGGCGAGAGGACGAGTTCCGCGACGGCTCCGCCGTCCGGCGCGTTCGAGAACCGCAGCGTGGCACCGAGGACACGGGCCTGTCCCACGGCGATGGTCAGCCCGAGACCGTGTCCGGTCTTGCGGCCGCTGCCGGACTGGCTGCGAAAGCGCTGGGGGCCGTGGTCGAGCAGCTGGTCGGGGTAGCCGTCCCCGTGGTCCCGCACGGTGATGACGGGACCGTCGACGGTCAGGACGACCGGCGGCCTGCCGTGCCGGTGGGCGTTGGAGACGAGGTTGCCCAGCACGCGCTGGAGCCTGCGCTGGTCGGTCTCCACCCGGGTGTCCCGCGTGATGCGGACCTCGGCGTCCAGCCCGGTGGCCAGCACCGCGCGCTCGGCCAGCGGTCCCAGGCGGTGAACCTCGATGTCGGCCTGCTCCACTTCCGCATCGAGGCGGGAGATCTCCAGCAGGTCCTCGGTCAGCCGGCTCATGGTCCGGATACGGTCCTGCACCATCTCGGCCGGGCGGCCGGGCGGCAGCAGCCCTGCCGCCACATGCAGCCCGGTGAGCGGGGTGCGCAGCTCATGGGCCACATCGGCGGTGAAACGCTGCTCGCTGTGCAGCTTGCTCTGAAGCGTGGCGGCCATCGCGTCCAGTGCGGCCGCCACCGCGGCGGCCTCGTCCTGGGCGTATGCGGGTCGCAGGACACGGGGATCGTCCACCCGGGCGTCGAGATCACCGGTGCTGATTCTGCGGGCCACCTGGGCGGTGTGCTGCAACCGACGGGTAATACGGGAGACGGCGAACAGCCCGACGACGAGGGTGAGGCCGATCGCGAAGGCCGAGGAGCCGACGATGGACCGGTCCAGCCCGCGGATCGCGGCGTCGCGCTGGGTGTAGTCGATATGGACGGCCAGCGCCTTGCCGTCGGCGGGGGCGACGGCCCACATCGCCGGACGGCCCCTGTGATCGGCGAGCTGTGTGCCGCGCTCGCCCCGTAGCGCCATGGTGCGGAGGGAGGCGGGGAGGTCCGCGGGATCCACCGCGGCGTTGTGCCCGAGGGGTTCCCCGGCGACATACGACTCCGCGGCGGAGTCCAGCTCGGACAGGGCCGCGGTGCGCGCCTGGCTCTCGGTCTGCCTGCCGACCAGGACGTGCACCAGGACGCCGACCACCGTGGCGAGGACGCAGCACATGACAAGGACGAAGACGGCGAACTTCCAGTAGAGGGTCGCCGTCCAGGCGGGGAGGTGCAGCCGCGTCCGCGGTCGGCGGGCGTTCACCGTGCGCGCTCCGGGACGGGGGTGGCGGAGTCCGCTTGATCGAACTCCATCGACCGCAGGGCCATGGTCCGCGTCCGGGTGTCCCATTCATAGACCGTGCGGGTGTCGTACCCGGGCGTGCCCGTGGGCTCCCGCAGGATCAGGTCGCCGTTCGCGACCTCCACGGACAGCGGAGTCGCGCCGGCGTCCATGATCCGGGTGACCACTCCGTGGTCGAGCTTGAAGACCCACAGGGCAAGGGAGTGGTCCGCCGGCGCCTCGATGCCGACGATCAGTTCGGCCTTCCCGTCGCCCGTGAGGTCGCGGTACTGGGGTTTCCGTACCGGACAGTGCGCCGGCTCGGCGGCGCAGGCGTCGATCCTCCTCCTGGTGCCGGAGTCGAACTGCGGCCCGCCGCCCAGGGCGGAACCAGCGGCTACCTGCGCCTTGACGACGGTGAGCAGATTGGCCTTGCGGATGTCCCCGGACGGCACCCGGGGCACCCCGGGAACGGCCGCCGGAAGGTTCTCCCCCCTTCCGGTCTCCGGCTGCGGCGCGGGCTTCCGTTCGGGCCACAGCCGCACCGGGGCCGAGGCGGCCGGGGTGTGGCCGGCACCCTGCGGCTCCCCGCTCCCCGCACAGCTGCTCAACAGCACGACCATGCCCGTCGCTGCGAGAGCGAACGACGTCACCCGTACGAACCCGGGGGGCGACACGGAACAGTGGAGAGGCACATCTTTTCCAGTCGTGGTGCGGGCTGAGCCTCTTCGGATCATAATGCGCCCTGCGCCCGGAGCCGCACCCTGCGTCGGCGACCGGCGACCAACGACCGGCGACCGGACGAGCAGTCACAGCGGCGGGCCCTCCGCCCCGGCCGGGGCACGGCTCGGCACCCGGCAGCCGGCCGTGCCGACCCGCGGACTCAGCCGACCGGCACCGCGGTGGCCTTCCGCTCCATAGGGCCCGACCAGGTGCGGCGCGGAGGGTGGCCGACGAACTTCCCGAAGACCAGCGCCGCCGCGGTGGCGGCGAGCACGCCCGGCACCATCTCGTAGATGCCCGACTGGAGCGGCCCGAGGAGCGGATCGATCTGCTTCCACATGACGACCGTGACCGCTCCCGTCACGATGCCGGCCATCGCTCCGGCCCGCGTCATGCTCGGCCAGTAGAGCGACAGCAGGATGACCGGTCCGAAGGCGGCGCCGAAGCCCGCCCAGGCGTACGCGACGATGTCCAGTACGGCGCCGCCGCTGAGGGCGATGGCGTAGGCCACCAGCGCGACGACCACCACCGTCACACGAGCCGCCAGCACCATGGCCGCATCCGAGGCCCGCCGCTTGACGAACGCCCGGTAGAAGTCCTCGGTGAGGGCCATCGCCGAGACCAACAGCTGGCTGTCCGCAGTGGACTTGATCGCGGCCAGCACGGCGACCAGCAGGATGCCCGCGATCCAGGGGTTGACCAGCTGGGCGCAGAGTTCGATGACGACGGTCTCCGGATTCTCCAGCGGCTGGTCGAGCGCCGCGATCCCCACCAGTCCCACGAGCGAGGCGCCGGCCAGACAGACGACCACCCAGCTCACACCGATACGGCGGGCCAAGGGGATCTCGCGGGTGCTGCGGATACTCATGAAGCGGGCCAGGATGTGCGGCTGGCCGAAGTAGCCCAGTCCCCAGGCGAGCAGGGAGATCACGGCCACCGCACCGAGCGGCTCACCGGACGTCCACCGGGCGCCGTCGAAGTGGGCCTTGGCTCCCATGTCCAGCAGGGCGGGAGTCTGGTCGGCGAGCGCATCATGCATCGCGCCGAATCCCCCGAGCAGTCCGATGCCGATCACGGGGAGGGCCACGGCCGCGCAGAACATCAGGGTGGCCTGCACCGAGTGCGTCACACTCACCGCACGGAAGCCGCCCAGCACGGTGTAGACGACGATCACCACGGCGAAGACGGTGAGCGCGAACTCGAAGCCGCCCCCGAAGATCCCCTCGAACAGCACTCCCCCGGCCAGGAGTCCGCTGGCCACGTAGACGGTGAAGAACACGACGGTGACGGTTGCCGAGACCAGGCGCAGCATCCTGCTGCCGTCCTCGAACCGCTCCTCCAGGTAGGCCGACAGCGTCTTGGCGTCGCCGGCCAGCTCGGTGTACGTACGCAGACGCGGCGCGACCAGCCGCCAGTTGAGGTAGGTGCCGACGGCCAGGCCGACGGCGATCCACGAGGCGCCGATCCCCGCCGCGTAGACGGCACCTGGCAGTCCCAGGAACAGCCAGCCGGACATATCGCTGGCCCCCGCGGACAGCGCGGCCAGCGGCGCACTCAGCCGACGCCCACCGAGAGCGAAGTCGGAGAACGTCAAGGTCTCCTGATACGTCCAGATGCCCACAATCACCATGGCGAGCAGGAATATGCCGAATATGATCATGACCGGTACGATCAGGGGTGTCACCACTGCTCCTCGGTGCAGATACTGCCGGGTATCGCGCGGGCCGTGGGGGATCCCACCAGGAATCCCGGAAGGGAAGGCTCCGGCGCGAGCTGACAATACGGATCTCCCCTCGGGAGCGGCACCCCTTTGCACGGATGTCCCTTGCAATCAAAGGCGCCACAGCGTCGAGGCCGGGCCGGGGGCCAGGGCCATACCGGACGCCGTTCCCCACAACAGGCAATACCTTCAGCTGCCATGACGTCCGCGATGCGAGACACGAGCGGGCTTCCGGTTCACCGCGGACGTCGCGAGGCCGGCCCGTGATGCCGAACCGACCGTGGTACCGAACCGACTGTGATGCCGAACCGACGGTGATCCCATGGCCCGCTTGCTTGAGGGGAGTTGCGGTCCGCCACGCCGCCACCGGGGTCTGCGGGCGAGCGGGACGGGCCGGGGTGGTGAAGGTTGTGACGGGCCGCGTCGTGGTGCTCTCCGCGTGAGTGGTGGTGCGTGCGGCGTACGCCGGGGACCTGCGCCGCCACGCTCCAACAGCCCCTGGTGCGGCCAGAAATGCCCTGAGTGGGCATCACGACCGCGAACCATACTGGTGACGCTTCGCCGCCGGCCGCCGATGGCGCCGGCCGGGCGTCGCTTTCCTGCTCGTGCGTGATCCTTCCCAGCCGATCCGGAGCGGCCCCGCCCCTCCGGCCGTCCATCGAGGAAAAGGAGTTCCACCATGCGCCGCATCCGCTCGTTCGCCGTCGCCGCAGCTGCCCTGGCCGCCGCCTTGGGGACCGTACCCACGGCGTCCGCGACACCTACGGAATCCGCCCGCGCGGCGGCCTTCAACTGCACCTCCGGATATTTCTGCATCTACAGCGACTGGAACGGCGGGGGGACCCGTTGCCAGTGGTCACAGTCCAGCAAGGCGAACACCGCCGACGACTGCTCCTTCATCCAGAGGGGACAGAATGTGCGTTCCGTATGGAACAACACCAGGCATCGGGTGCAGTACTACACACAGACCAACTACCACGCACGCGTCGGGTCCACCCCCTCCGGGGCCGGCGGCAACCTCCAGGGCAGCTATCAGATCCGTTCCTTCAAGCCGCAGTAGGAGGAACCTGAGCCGGAACCGAAGCCGGACCTGACCTGACCTGACCTGAGACCAACCGGACCCGGACCGGAGCGAGTCGGCGCCGGCAGCGCGGGCCTCATCCATGGGTCCTACGCCTTGACCTGCTGCTGTCCGTCCGGACGGCTAGGGTGCGCGCATGAGTTCCATGGGTGACCCGCGCGTCGCGTTTCTCTGGGAGACCGTTGTCCACCGGGACTTCGATGTCGAGCTCGACGAACCGGGCCGCCGCAGTGGTGCCGCCCTTGAGGCGCTGACAGCCGACCTCGGGATACCGGACGACGCGGAGGGTTGTGGCCCCGTCGGTGAGTGGGCGGACAAACTGTCCAGACCCCTCACCGCGGGGCTTCCCGCGCTTCTGGCACGGCTCTCCCACCCGGACATCGCGGTGCGACGCATCCTGCCCGTGGTGCTCGCCTACGCGCACGCGCCCGCCGAGGAGGTGGTGATCCCCGCGCTCCTGGCCCGCAGTGAGAGTGACCCCGATGCCCCCGTCAGGCTCGGGCTGCTCTTCGCCCTGGGCCTGCACTGCGACCGACCGGAAGTGCGCGACCACCTACGGCGCCGTCTGCAAGGTGAACCGGCCGACGCGCTGGGAGCCGCCCTCGGCCTGCTCCTGCCTCCGGTCGCGGAGACCGATGCCGAGGTGATCGGCGAGGCGCTGGAGGCTCTCACTCTGTGCGGCGGCGAGGCCGGTGAGGCGCTCGCGGAACTGGCATGGTGCGACCCGGAATGGTGCGGCCTGCCGGCGGCGTACGGCTCCGTGGACGCGGTCGATTCCTGGCTCACCCCGACACCCGGGCTGCGCTCCCGCTGGCTGACCCGGATGCTGCCCGGTCTGTGGGACGGCCGCCTCGACGCCTCGGCGGCACCCGTGCTGGTCGAGGCCGCGGACCGACTGTTCCAGCAGGACCGCGATGCCTTTGCGGGCCATGCGCGGGCTGTCGCATCCCTGCTCGAACACCCCGACCCGCTTGTACGGCGCGCGGCCGTCAACACCCACCATCTCCCCGCGCACCGCACCTACACCGAAGCCCTGGCGGGAATCCTGCAAGCCCCCGACCCCGGCTCCCGCTCGGGCACCGACTCCCTCTCCGGCTCCGACGCCGACGCCGACGTGTTCGAGAGGGCCCTCGGCGTGCTCGCCCGGCGCGGCGACCCCCGGTGCATCCCCCGATACAGCAGCGGATCCGGCAGGGCACCGTGCACGCCGGACTGCTGCGGGCAACGGCGGACCTGGCCGACCATCTGTGGCCGCACATCCGGGCGCGGCTCGGCCACGACCTTCCGGCCGCCGAGGTCTGCTCGCTGCTGACCGGTACCTCCGCATGGCGCGGGGGTGCCCCTGCGCTCCCCCAGGTCGTCACCGCTCTGGAGCGGCTGAGCCGCCGCATCGACGCCACCGATTCACCCGAGTTCGATGTGCTCGAAGCGGCTTCAGCCGCCTGTACGTTCCTGCGCACGTGGGGGCTGTCCGACGAGGCCGCACTGTCCGCTCTGCGTCGGCTCGCCCGCACGGGGGACCTCGAACTCGGGCTTGCCGCCATCCGCACCCTGATGGGCCTGGGCGAGTCATCGGACGACGAGGTAGTGCTCCTACTCCTGAATGTCCTTGCGCGCCGTGACCGCCCCGGCCGAGTCGCGGGGCGGCGTGGCTGGCGATTCGACACCAACGCCTGTGCCTGGCTGGGCGAGTTGGGCCCGCGAGCCCTGTCCGCCTCCCCCGTCCTGCGCAGTTTGCGCGACACCGCGACGGAGACGGGCGAACTGCGCGTGGCAGCGGCTTCCGCACTGTGGGAGATCACCGGTGACGCCTCCGGCGCCCTGCCCGTTCTCCGCGGTTACGCCACCGCCGAAGGCCCCGCCGCCGCACGCGCCCGAGACGCCCTGAGACGCATCGAGCGTACCTCGCCCAGCACATCCGGCACGAAAGCGTGAGGCGGAGCGCGAGGCCGCGGCGGCGCTTGCGCGGTGCTGACGGATCGTCAACTCCCCACGCATAAGCCATCCTTTAGGAATCGCCAAGCGCCCTTATGAGGGTAAATCACGTCGCATATCGGGTGCCCGGAGGAGCGGGGCGAGAGGGCCCGACGCCTTGACGCGACGAGGTTCCGGAATGCCCACGCATGGTAGCGGCGTCGCAATGGCAAGCATTAGCACGTTCATGCGTAATTGCGAATTTCGTGCGGCAAGCATTTCAGGCCTAACGCCGGCAAACGGTTGGTTGCGGGCGAACGGGCTTCGACAAGACGATCAGGGTTCCGCGTGTCGTTCGGCCGTGCGCCGGCCGTCCGGCATGCCTGTCGACGAGGAGGGGTCCTGTGAACGACCAGACCAGTCTCAGCCCGGATGCCGCACGGCAGCTCGCGACCACGACCAAGACCAGCCCGCAGATGCGCGGCATCACCCCGCGCTATCTGCTCCGCGCCCTGCCCTGGGTGGACGTCGAGTCGGGCGTCTTCCGCGTCAACCGCCGTCGCACCTACGTCCTCGGCGACGATCGGATCAGCACCCACTCCGACGGCGGTTCGCCCCGCGTCGTCCCGGGAGACCTGCGGGAACTGCCGTACCTCAGGGACGCCGACGACGCACTGCTCTCCGAACTGGCGCACTCCTTCACCGAAGTCACCTTCGAGGCCGGCGAAATGCTGGCCCAGGACGGTGACGCGCACGACCAGCTGTGGGTGATCGCCCAGGGCCGCGCCGAGAAGCGGGTGAGCGGCCGCTACGGCGAGGACGCCGTACTCGAAGTGATCGGCGACGGCCAGTTCTTCGATCTCGGCGCCTGGACCCGTTCCGAGCCGCTGCCCTACCGCGTCAAGGCGCTCACCCCTGGCGTGGCACTGTGCGTCGAACGCAGCGTGCTCGCCGGGCTGTGCGACCGCGATGCGACAGTGCGGGGAGCGTTGGATGCCTACGTCGCGGCGGACGGGGTGCTGCCGGGCGCCGAGGTACCGGTCGATCTCAGCGCCGGGCATGTCGGCGAACCCGAGCTCCCCAGGACGTTCGTCGACTACGAGGACACTCCCCGCGAGTACCACATGACCCTGGCGCAGACCGTGCTGCGGGTGCACACCCGGGTCTCCGACCTCTACAACGGACCCATCGACCAGACCCGTGCCCAGTCCAACCTGACCGTGCACGCGCTGCGTGAACGGCAGGAGGCCGCGCTGCTCAACCATCCGGAATTCGGTCTCTTCAACAACGTGGCCCCGGGTCAGCGGGTGCAGGCGCGCACCGGTTCCCCGACCCCCGACGATCTGGACGAGCTGCTGACCCGGGTCTGGAAGCAGCCCGGGTACTTCCTCGCACACCCCAGGGCCATTGCCGCGTTCGGGCGGGAGTGTACGCGCCGGGGCGTGCCCCCGATCATCGACAACCGGTTCGGCAGCCCGCTGCTGACCTGGCGTGGCGTCCCGCTGCTCCCGTCCGACAAGGTGCGCTTCTCCGGCAGTGCGGGCATCGGCACCACCGAGATCCTGCTGATGCGCACGGGCGAGGCCGAGCAGGGCGTGGTGGGCCTGCGTCCCGCGAAGGTGGAGGACGAGGTGGAACCCGGCCTGTCGATGCGGAACATGGGCGTCGACCCGAAGGGCATCACGTCGTACCTGATGACGGCGTACTTCAACACCGCGGTGCTGGTGGAGGACGCGCTGGCCGTGCTCCAGAACGTCGAGGTCTCCAACTACCATGACTACTCCTGACGTTCCCCGGAGTCTGTGGCCGAGCACGGCTCCGGCTCCGGCTCCGGACGCTCCGGCCGGCGGCCTGATGCCTGCCGATCCGGTTACGGCGCTGGCTGCGGCCCTGGCCATGATCACGGGCACGGGCACAGCCCCGTCCACGGCCCCGTCCACGGCCCCGGTCACGGACCCGTCCACGAGCATGGTCACGGACTCCCCACCAGCCCCGGCCACGGGCCCGGTCTCCGCCGCCCCGGCCGCCACGGCTGCCCCGTCCGCCGCCCACCCCGTACAGCCCGCCATCCCATCCGCACAACCAACTCTCGTACCTACAGAGCCCGTTGGTCTCCCCGGTCAGCCCGCAGCCTTCTCACCCGAGGTGGCGCGCCGGGACTTCCCGATCCTGCACCGGACCGTGAACGGGCACCCGCTGGTCTGGCTGGACAACGGGGCCACCACACAGAAGCCCCGCCAGGTGATCGAGACACTGGCCGGCTTCTACGGATCCGCCAACTCCAACATCCACCGTGGTGCGCACACCATGGCCCGGGAAGCCACCGAGGCGTACGAAGCGGGCCGGGCGGCGGTCGCCCAGTTCCTGGGCGCGGCGTCACCGGACGACATCGTCTTCGTACGCGGCACCACCGAGGGGATCAACCTGGTCGCCCAGACCTGGGGGCGGGCCAACCTCGGTCCGGGGGACGACATCCTGGTGCCTGTACTGGAGCACCATTCGAACATCGTCCCCTGGCAGTTGATCGCCAAGGAGACCCGGGCCCGGGTGGTACCCGTACCACTGCAACCGGACGGGCAGATCGACCTCGACGCGTACGCCGATCTGCTCTCCATGCGCACCCAGCTCGTGGCGGTCAGCCAGGCGTCGAATGTGCTCGGCACCGTGCCGCCGGTGCGCGAGATGACCGCACTCGCCCATCGCTACGGCGCCAAGGTACTGGTGGACGGGGCACAGGCGGTGGCGCACTTCCCGGTCGATGTGCAGGACCTGGACGCCGACTTCTATGTGTTCTCCGGCCACAAGCTGTTCGCCCCGACGGGCATCGGCGCCTTGTACGCGAAGCCGGAGGTCATGCGGAACATGGCGCCGTGGCAGGGTGGCGGCAACATGATCGAGTCGGTCGACTTCACCCGAACCACCTATGCCCCCGTGCCTCACCTCCTGGAGGCCGGTACGGGGCACATCTCCGGGGTGGTCGGACTGCTGTCCGCGCTCAACTGGCTGACGTCCTTCGACCGGGACGCCATCGCGGCCTACGAGACCTCGCTGATGGCATACGCACAACAGGCCCTGGCCACGGTCCCCGGACTTGAGCTGCTGGGCTCCGCGCCCGACAGGATCGCCGTACTCACCTTCACCCTCGCGGGCCACGACCCGTCAACGATCGCCGACTGGCTGGACCGCGACGGCATCGCCATCCGGGCCGGCCACCACTGTGCCCAACCGGCACTGGCCCACTACGGCCTGGAGAGCGCGGCCCGTGCCTCGCTCGCGCTGTACAACACATCCGAGGAGGTGGACAAGCTGGTGGCATCGCTGCACCGGCTACAGCAGGCCGCCTGACCCCGCTGTCCGTCCGGCGTTGCCGACCGGGACCCATCCGGTCGGCAGCGCCGGCGCCGTGAACCCGGCCCTGTGGATAACTCAGCCGGTGGCATCGCCCCGGGTCATACTGAGGGCCTGTCAGGGATGAGGGGGAGCGAAAGTCATGACGTGGTCACGAGACGAGGCCCGGCCGCCGCATCGGGTCGATGAGCTGTCGTCCGCCCGCTGGATCGAGAACGGGGTCGGCGGGTTCGACAGTGGTGTGCAGGCCCTGCTGCCGGCCGGGTTCGAGGCGTATGTACGGCTGCTGCATCCCAGCGAACCGGCGGACGGCCGGTTCGAGCGGTGGGCTGAGGTCGCCCAGCGGTCCGGCCGCAGGCTGCACCCTCTGGCGCGCTTCGAGGAGGTGGCCGGTCCGGGGGACGAGCCACCGTGGCAGGGTTCGCTGCCCGAGCATGTGCTGGCGGCGCTGTGCGCCCTGCTGGCGACGGAGACCAGCACCCCGCGGCAGTGCCTCTTCGGGCTCTGGGAAGGGTGGGGCTGGCTCCATGACGAGGGGCCACGGGTGCAGTTGAGCGGGCGCGCCTACGCGTTGTACGAGGGGCCGATCGAAGCGGCAACGGCTCTGGGAGACCGGAGTGCGGGGGTCTTCTTTCCGCAGGCTCCGAACCTGTGGTGGCCGCAGGACCGGGCCTGGTGCGTCGCCACGGACGTGGACCTCGATTCGACTTACCTCGGCGGGTCCGCCCGCCTGGCGGAGCGATTGGCGGGCGAACCACTCTTCGAAGTGTTCCCGGTGGCGCTCAACGACCGGATCGGCTGAGCCGTTCGTCGAGCGCCTGACGCGGAAGGATCGGCGCCTTCGGTGTGAAGTCCGGTCAGCGCTTCTTGCAGGCGTTGATACGGACCGTGGCGCTGGTGTGCTTCACCTGCTTGGTGTGCGGGGTGTACCCGGGCGGGAAGGTGACCACACCGGCGGCGTACCCGGTGTACTTCTGCCTCTTGACGCAGCGGCGCGCGGCGTTCTGGCTCACCTTGTTCTTTCCGGCATTGGCCTTGGTCCCGCTCTGCTTGTACAGGCTTCCGTTCTTGTACAGGCCGACACGGAGGGCGAGCCGCGCCACGCCCTTGGTGCACTTGATGTCGGCGGTGACGTTCACCATGTGCCGGTTGTCGGCGTGGGCGTGGTGGGAGTAGTGCGGGAGGTGGGTGGTGAGCTTGCAGGTGATCACGTCACCGCTGCGGGCATTCACCGTCTGGAAGGTGGTGGCGCCGGTCGCGGTGCCGGGCCCCCCGTCGGCGGGCGCCGAAGCACCCGCGGTTCCCGCTCCCAAGGTCAAGGCCAGCGCTCCGGTCAACGCTCCGGCGAGCAGTGTCCGCTGTACGTTCCTCATGAAATTCCCCCTGTGTGGCGCCCGTTGGGGCACCTTGCTGATGCCACGTCACCTCTCATGGCTGAGACGAGGCGAGGCGTCTTGGTTATATGATTCCGCATCAGGGGGCGGTTGGAGGGGTGTTTCGCAGATGTCCCCGTGGTGGTGGTTCTCCACTGCGGCGGCGCTCGGCCTCGGGCACGGCGTACGGGCACGGGCGTACGGGTGATCGCCGGCCCCGAACCCGCCGGGCTCGGGCCGGCAGCGGTCACCGGCCGGATGTGCGCCGCTCGCGCCACTCCTGGGCCAGGACCGACCAGACCTCCATGTCATGCCGTACGCCGCGGTACGGATTGCTCTCCCTCAGCACTCCGTCCCGCACCATGCCGAGCCGCTTGGCGACGTTGATGCTCGCGGTGTTGGAGGAGGCCGCGATCCACTCCACCCGGTGCATCCCACGTTCCTCGACCGCCCAATCGATGAGCACCCGGATCGCGCGCGCGATCAAACCCCGCCCGACAGCCGCCTCCTCCAGCCAGCAGCCGACCTCGCAGTTGCCGGACTCGGCGTCGAACGTCCGGAACAGCACACCGCCGACGAGCACTCCGTCCGTCCAGATGCCGTAGAGACGACCGCTGTCGGCAGCGGCCTTGTCCGCGTACGACTGCAAGAACGCCGTGGCGGAGACGAGATCGGTGGCGCGGTCCGACAGCGCAATGTACTGGCCGATGTACTCGCGGCCCCGGTCGATGTGGGCGAGGTACTCCTCGGCATGCCGCGGCTCCAGCGGCCGCAGCTCGGCACCGTCATCACCCAGCGAGATCGCAAACACCCGGTTACCCCCGTACACACCGCTATGTCAGCCTGCTTGCCTGCCTGCGGCACGAGCTGATCTGCCTTCGCCCGGCGCCGCACGCGGAATCGTCCCACAGAGCCTGCATCGCCGCCCCACCCCTCCCCACACCTCCGCGTCCCTCCCCGCGCTGCCCTTCCTACTGCCTTTTCCTGCTGCCTTTTCCTGTTGCCTTCGGACGGCCTGGTGCCGAGCCGGTGTGGCTGCGGCATCCGGTCGCGGTCACCCGCCCTGGCCGGGGTGGTCTTCCTGGCGCGCCAGGGGGGTGGTGGCCCAGCCGTGTTCCAGCAGGGCGAACAGGTCGCGCATGGTCCGGGCCGGGTCTTCGCTCGCGCGGGCGATGCCGGGGGCTTCCAGGGCGAAGCGTGCCAGGCCGGTGACTGCGGGGGCGTCCGGGGCGAGCCCGGTGGCCTCGGCGAGGGTGGCGGCCAGGGTCTTCTCGTGGCGCGACCACATGCGCCGGGCGTAGTCCCGCAGCGCGGGGGTGGATTCGACGAGGACGAACGTGGGGTCGTCGGTGCGCACGACGGTTCGGGTGTGCACCATGTGGTCGCGCAGGGCGTGCAGCACGGGCTGACCGGGGGCTCGGTCGCGAACGGCGGCGACCAGGGCGCTCTCGACGTCCGCGTCCAGGTCGAAGACGAGGGCTTCCTTACTGGGGAAGTGCTTGAAGAGCGTGCTCAGCGAGACATCGGCCGCCTCCGCCACCTCGCGCACACCGACGTCGTCAAAGCCGCGTTCGGTGAACAGCCGCAGTGCGGCATCCGCCAGGGCCTGCCTGGTCTGAGCCTTCTTGCGCTCACGGCGCCCTGTCGTTGTCTCCGCCATGCCCTCACCCTACCCCCTGGGGGAGATTCGATCGCAAAGGCGATCAGATAGAAAGTCGGAGCAGTTGTACTTTTGGAGCTGCTGTGTTTCTGTTGGCGGGTGAGCGGCCGGCCGATGGCCCGCCCTGCCCCTCCTGTCTGTCCCCACGGCCTGTTCCCGCACCAGGCGCCGAAGACCAACCTGCGCCTGCGCCGCACACCGGCCGCCGCGCCGCACCCCGCCCCGATCGCCAGGGCAGCACCACAACTCACCAGCACTTGCTTGATCCGTAGAACGGAGCGTGACCCTTATGTCCACCACCACCCCTCGCATCGCGATCGTCGGCGCCGGCCTCGGCGGCCTCGTCTGTGCGCGCGTCCTGGAGCAGCACGGCGTGCCGGTCACGGCCTTCGAGCATGAGTCCGGCCCCAACTCCCGCTCGCAGGGCGGCACTCTCGACATCCACGAAGAAACCGGCCAGGTCGCCCTGCGCGCAGCCGGACTGTTCGACCAGTTCCTCGCGCTGTCCCGGCCCGAAGGCCAGGAGTGGCGCCTCTACGATCGCCGCGCGAACCTGATACGCCACGACCAGGCCGGCGAGGACGATCTGAGCAGGCCCGAGATCGACCGCGGCCGGCTGCGCACGCTCCTGCTGGACTCCCTCGCCCCCGGCACGGTCCGCTGGGGCCACTCCGTAAGGGCCGTCACCCCGCTGCCCCACGGCACCGCCCGCCTGCACCACCATGACGACACCGTCGAGGACTTCGACCTGGTCATCGGCGCCGACGGCGCCTGGTCCCGGGTACGCCCCGCGCTCTCCGACGCCCAACCCGCCTACTCCGGTGTCACCTTGGTGGAGGCCCACTTCGACGACGTCGACCACCGTCATCCCGGCATCGCCCGCCTGGTCGGTCGCGGCACCATGTCGGCCAAGGCGGGCCGCCGCGGCCTGGTGCTCCAGCGCAACAGCAACGGACACGTCCGCGCCTACATCAACTTCCGCGGCCCCCAGGACTGGCACTCCGGCCTCGACCTCGCCGACACCGAAGCCGTACGCGCCCGCCTCCTCGCCCAGTACCAGGGCTGGGACGAGAGCCTGCTGGCCATCCTGCGCGACAACGAGGGCGGCTTCATCAACCGGCCCATGTTCGTCCTTCCCGCTCCCCACACGTGGCGGCGTGTCCCCGGCATCACCCTGCTCGGCGACGCCGCCCACCTGATGCCGCCCATCGGCGTCGGCGCCAACCTCGCCCTGCTCGACGGTGCCGAACTCGCCCGAGCCGTCGTCGACCACCCCACCCTCGACGAGGCCCTCGACGCCTACGAAAGCGTCATGCTCCCCCGCGCCGACGACAACGCCAAGACCGCCCAGCAGATGCTCGCCACCCTCATGCCCGACACCGACTCCGACGACGCCGCCTTCCCCGACGCCATCTGGCCGGCCAAGGACCTCCTTGACTCGGGCCCCGCTCAGACCAGTTGAGCCCGGCCGGCCGACCACGCCCCCGCCCGCCGGTGGGACTCCAGAGGTCACCGAGCAAAGCCCCGGGGGTGTCGGCCGCCTGTCCGGCGCGGGGAAGACGAGCTGTCGAGGCCAGATCCTGTCGATGAGCGTCGGCTGAACGGGTCGGATTCGGTGTCTTCCGCCCGATGAATCCGCGCCGGGGCGGGAGTCTTACCTCGGACCGCACACCTACGAAGGTGGACTGATGACCAACCTGCACGACATCCTCACGACGCATATCAGCGACGGGCCGGTGCCCGGAGCGGTGACTTTGGTGGCGCACGGCGACCGGGCCGAGGTGCAGGCCGTCGGGTCGGCCGACGTCGACGGCACCTCCCCGATGGCCCGGGATTCGCTCTTCCGGATCGCTTCGCTCACCAAACCCGTCGTCGCCGCGGCGGTCATGATGCTGGTCGAGGACGGCCGGATCGCACTGGACGACCCGGTCGGGAACTGGCTGCCGGAATTGGCGTCACCGACCGTCGTCCGCTCACCGGACGGTCCGGTCGACGAGGTGGTCCCGGCTGTCAGACCGATCACCGTGCTCGATCTGCTCACTTCGCGCGCCGGACACGGCTTCCCCTCGGACTTCTCGCTGCCGGTGGTCGGACGGTTGTTCAGCGATCTGAAACAGGGCCCGCCGCAACCGCAGCTCGTCCCGGCGCCGGACGCATGGATGGCGGCGCTGTCCCGCATTCCGCTGCTGCACCAGCCGGGCGACGGCTGGCTGTACAACACCTCCTCGGACATCCAGGGGGTGCTGATCGCCAGGGTCTCCGGCCGACCGTTGCCCGAGTTCCTGGCGGAGCGGCTGTTCGAGCCGCTGGGCATGGCCGACACCGGATTCGACGTACCGGCCGGCAAGCTCGACCGGTTCACCAGCTGCTACCGGCTCGATCAGGCGGGCGGTGTCGAACTGGTCGACGCGCCCGACGGGCAGTGGAGCAGTCGTCCGGCATTCCCGTCCGGCGCCGGCGGGCTGGTCTCGACCGTCGACGACTGGCACGCCTTCGCCCGGATGCTGCTCGCCGACGGGACCGTCGACGGCCGCCGGCTGCTGTCGCCGACATCGGTACGGCAGATGACCACCGACCACCTGACCTCTGCCCAGCGCGAGGCGGGCAGGGTGTTCCTGGAGGGCCAGGGCTGGGGGTTCGGCGGCTCGGTGGACATCGAGGCCATCGAGCCCTGGAACGTGCCGGGACGCTACGGCTGGATCGGCGGCACCGGAACGGCGGCGCACCTCACCCCGTCCACCGGCGCGGTCACCATCCTGCTCACCCAGCTGGCACTGACCGGACCGACCCCGCCCGTGCTGATGCGGGAATTCTGGCGGTACGCGGCGGAGGGCTGAGGCGAGGGCGCTGGGGCTGTGGCCGGGGAAAGGCGCCGTGCGCGGAGAAGTAGATGAGGGTGGTCACCGCGTCGGTCCCCGGCCCGCGGACGTCCGGGCGGGCGGGACGCCTTCAGGCGACCCAGTGCGGCCGCCGGGTGGCGGGCGAGGGTGACGGTCCGGCAGCGAGCGCGGCGGCCATCCGGCGCACGGCCTCGCGCAGGGTGTCCGGAGGTGTGGTGTAGGGGATGCGGAGGCGCTGCTCGAAAATGCCCGGGTCGGTGGCGAAGTAGGTACCGCCCTCCATCCGCACGCCGTAGTCCTGTGCCCGCTCGGCCAGCGCCGAGGCGATGGGTGCGCCCAGGTCGACCCATAGCGACAGGCCGCCGGACGGCAGGTGCCAGGTCCACTGCGGGAAGTGCTCGGCCAAGGCGGCGGCCAGGGCGGCCCGTTGCTCGCGCAGCTGTTCCAGGCGGGGCGGCAGCAGTTCCCCGGCCCGCGCCAGCAGCGCCAGGGCCAGCAGCTGGTCCAGGACCGAGCCGCCCATGTCGGTGGCGACCCGCTGGCCGGCGAGTTCGGTCACGAGCCGCGCCGGGGCACGCAGCCAGCCGATACGCAGCCCCGCCCAGTGCGTCTTGCTCATCGAGCCGATGGTGACGACCTGGCCGGCTCCACCGGGCGTGGTGTGGGTGGCGAAGGGCGGCGGTGCCGGGACGTCGAGGGCGAGGTCGGCCAGGGTCTCGTCGATGACGAGCCAGGTACCCGAACGTTGGGCGGCGCGCAGGACACGGGCACGCTCGTGATCCGGCATCAGACAACCGGTCGGGTTCTGGAAGTCGGGTATCAGGTAGGCCAGTTGGGGCACCGACTGCCGCAGGGTCGACTCGACGATCTCGACATCCCAGCCGGTGTCGGTCACCGGGACCGACACGGTGCGCACCCGGGCGCGGCGCATGGCGTCCAGAGCGTTCGGATAGGACGGGTTCTCGACCACGATCCGGTCGCCGGGGCGGCACAGCAGCCCCATGACCAGGGTGAGGGCATGCTGAGCGCCGGAGGTCACCAGGATCTGTTCGGGCAGGGTGGCCAGGCCCCGCCGGGTGAATCGCTCGGCGATGGCGGCGCGCAGTTCCGGAAGGCCGTAGGGGTGGTAACCGGGAGTGTGCGCGTGCTCGGCCAGCTGCGGGGTGACCTGGGCGAGCGCGTCGATGAGTGTCTGCCCCGGCAGTCCGGGGGCCGCCCTGGCCAGGTCGATGGCGGTGTCCTGGGTTTTGAGGAGCCGGGTGATGCCACGGGGCGTACTGCCCTCCGGCAGGTCCGTCCAGGTGCCGGAGCCCTGGCGGCTGTACGCGTAACCGCTCTCGCGCAGCAGGTCGTACACAGCGGTGATGGTGGTCCTGCTGGTGTTGAGGGCGGTGGCCAGTTCCCGTTCGGCGGGGAGTCTGACGTGCAACGCGATCCGACCGTCCAGGATCAGGGTGCTGATCGCCTGGGCCAGGTGCCGGTAGGCGGGCCGTGCCCCCGCCGGGTCGGGCAGCAGGGCGGCGAGCCGGCGGCTGCCCAGGGTCCGGTCGGTGCGGTCCGCCCGGTCCACGCGCGGGAAGGGATGCGACTCGGCCATACCACTCCCCCGGGATTGGCCATGTTTCCTGGTCCAATCACTGTACAGAGTCGCCCCCAATGGCCTTATGGCGCAGGCGCACACGGTGGAGGCGGTCGGCATGGAGCAGAAGTTCACGGACCAGGACGAGCGGGAAGTCCCGCGCCGCCGTCACGGGGGACGCGTCGCGGCAACACTCCGGCCCCGTGCGACCCCGTCCCTGCCCCCGCTCACCTATGTCCGCCTCGGTGAGCGTCCGCTGCGACGCTTCCCGCAGCTGTTCGCCGGGCTCGCCCTGTACGGATTCAGCCTCTCGGTCATGGTCCGGTCCTCACTGGGCCTCAGCCCCTGGAGTGTCCTGAACGAGGGCCTGGCACACCACACTTTCCTGAGCTTCGGAACGCTCACCGCGGTGGTGGGCGTTCTCGTGCTGCTGTTGTGGATCCCGCTCAGGCAGAGGCCGAAGTTCGGCACCGTCGCCAACATCGTCGTCGTGGCCTACGCATCCGACCTCGGGCTCCCCGCCCGGGTCGGCCTGCTCGTCGGCGGTGTCCTGCTCAACGGGCTGTCCATCGCGGTCTACGTCGGCGCGCGCTTCGGGCCCGGCCCCCGCGACGGGCTGATGACCGGCGCGTCCGCCGCCACCGGGCGTTCCCTCCGGCTCATCCGCACCCTGATCGAGATCACCGTGCTCGCCGTGGGCCGGCTGCTCGACGGCAGCGTGGGCGTCGGCACCGTGCTGTACGCACTCATGGTCGGCCCGACCACCCACTTCTTCCTGCCCTGGTTCGCCTACAGCACCCCTGCCGAACGCGGGGGCAGGGGCAGCAGTGCAGGGGCGACGAGGTAGGCAGCATGCGCCGCCCCGCACGGCATCTGTTCAACGACCGTATCGTCAGGGCCGGTAGATGCATGCTGCCAGCGGCGCGTGCACCTTCCATCCCAGCGTCTCGTACAGCGCGCGCCCGTCGTCGGTCGCGCCCAGCACCCCGAGGTCCGCGCCCCCGTCCACGGCATGGTCGATGAGGGTGCGCATCACGAAGTTGCCCAGACCGCGACGGCGGTGGGCCTCCTCGGTCGTGACACGGTCGACGACCACGGCCCGCCCGAGGACGGCCATCTGCCCCTGGGCGGCACATTCGCCCGAGGCGTCGTACACCCGGACGTGGACGACGCCATCGCGGCTCTCCCCGGTCGCGGTGTAACCCTTGGGCGCCACCGGGGCGGTGGTGGCCCGCAGGTCCGCGGCCATCAGATGTCCCGACTCCTCCTTGTCCGCCACCCAGCCCGCCGGGAGCCACTGCCCGGCCTCCTCGGGCGCCATGGGCACCTTGAGCCAGGTGTGCGGCACGGTCACCGAGTCCGCGGCGTCACGGACCGCGGACTCGTCGGCGCAGGGCAGTACATGGCGCCCCACTTGGCCGGGCGTACCCACCTCGATGTAGAGCCCCCAGGGGTGCTCGACCGGCCGAGGCGTCTTTCGTGACAGGGCCCAGCCCGATGCCCAGGTCCTGACCAGTTCCGGAATCATGCAACCCCCTGAAGTAAGTGACGCTATCCAGTAGCGCACCTTACGCCAGCGGATGGGATCGCGGCATCACCTTTGTGTCGCAACTGCCGGGCACCGAGCGGGAGGACCCATCGGGAGAAGTTGCCGCTGGGGTGGTGACCACTGGGTGGTGATCATTGGGGTGTTGATCACTGAGGTGTTGTGTCGTCGGCTGTGGCGGCCGGTGCAGTCTCCCCCTCCTGCTCCGGACCGCCCGCCCTGGGCCGGCCCCACACTCAGATCCCTGGTGCAGCAACCCGGTTGTATGTCACCGGAGAGCTGATGCCGCCGGGCGTGGTGACCGTGACATCGAGCGGCCCGGGGGCTCCGGGCGGGGCGTCGACGACGATGTGACTGTCGGAGACGACGGTGAACCCGGCGGGGCTCCCACCGACGAGCACCGCCGTCGCCTGGGCGAGGTGGGTGCCGGTGAGGGTGAAGGTGATACCGCCGGAGGTGGGGCCCTGATTCGGGATCAGAGTCGCGACGACGGGTGCCGGCAGATAGGCGTAGGAGACCGCGTTGCTCGTCCCACCGGCAGTGGTGACGGTGACGTCGGCCGGACCGGCCGCTCCCGCAGGAACCACGGCGGTGATCCGGGTGTCCGATACCACGGTGAACGCCGTGGCCGCGGTGGTCCCGAAGCGGACCGCGGTGGCCTCGATGAGGTTGGCGCCGGTCAGGGTGACGGTGTTCCCGCCCGACAGCGGGCCCGAGGGTGGGGCGACGGCGGTGAGGATCGGGGTGTTGACGTAGAAGTAGGCGCTCTGGAGAGAGCTGGTGCCGCCCGGGGTGGTGACCGTGAGGGTGACCGGACCGGCGGGGCCCACGGGGACCACGGCGGTGATCTGCGTCGGGGAGACGACCGTGAAGGAAGTGGCCGGGGTGGTGCCGAAGGTGACCGCGGTGGCTCCGGTGAGGTTGACGCCGGTGAGGGTGACGGTGTTCCCGCCCGAGATGGGGCCCTGGTTGGGGACGACACTGCTCAGGACGGGTGCCCCGGCGTAGGTGTACGAGATCCCGTTGCTGGTGCCGCCCGGGGTCGTGACGGTGACCGGCACGGTGCCGGTGCCGGCCGGGGCGACGGCGGTGGTGTGAGTGTCGGAGACGATGGTGAAGGAGGCTGCCGGCGTGGCACCGAAGCGCACGGCGGTGGCGGTGGCCAGGCCCGTGCCGGTGAGGGTGACCGTGGTGCCCCCGGCCTCCGGACCCGAGGCAGGAACCACCGAGGTCAGGACCGGCGCGGAAACCGACGTATACGTGAACGGCACACCATTGCTCGTCCCCCCAGGCCCCGTCACCGTGACCTGCACCGTGCCAGAACCCGCAGGCGCCGTCGCCGTGATCTGCGTCCCCGAATTCACCACAAACGACGCCGACACACCACCGAACCGCACCACCGTCGCACCCGAAAACCCCGAACCCGACAACGTCACCGACGTCCCACCAACCGCCGGACCCGAAGCAGGAACCACCGACGACAGAACCGGCGCGGATGTGGTGACGTAGGCGTAGGTGACGAACTGATTGCTGGTGCCGCTGGGGGTGGTGACGGTGACCTGCACGGTCCCGGTACCGGCCGGAGTGAGGGCGGTGATCTGTGTGTCGGAGTCGACGGTGAACGAGGACGGTGTGGGGCCGAAGCGCACGGCGGTGGCGCCGGTGAAGCCGGTGCCGGTCACCGTCACGGGACTGCCCCCCACGGTGGAACCCGAGGCGGGGGAGACGGAGAGGACTGCGGGTGTGGCTGCGGCCAGCGGCTGCGCAGCGGAAGTTTCGGGCGAATGTGCTGAGCGATTCACGGCCATGATCCTTCGTGGGCGTGAGCCCCGGCCGGCCGCAGAGGAGAAGCGCCGGGCCGAGGCTCGTCGGGGGATGACGTAGGCCCGGACAGGGCAAGGGTGCGCCCTGTCCGGACAGGCTGTGCGCGCCTGGCGGCGGGGCCAGGACGTCAGCGGTTCGGGGTGTCGGTCAGATGCCCGGACCGGCCACGTAGGTGAAGCCGGCGACCTCGGTGTCGCTGCCACCGCTGGTGGTCACGGTGACATCGGCGGGACCGGGAGAGCCGTCCAGCGTGGGCGGAGTGACGACGGAGAGCGTGGTGTCGTTGATGACGGAGAACGGTGCGGGCGTGGCTCCGAAGACGACCGACTGGGTGGTGCTGAAGTTGGTGCCGGTGATCGTCACCACGGTTCCGCCGGACGCCGGACCCGAGTTGGGGTTCAGCGTGCCGATGGTGGGCACGTCGACGTAGGTGTAGGACAGACCGTTGTTGGTCCCGCCCGCGGTGGTGACACTGACGCCCACCGGCCCGGCCGCCGCACCCGCCGGTACGGCGACGGTCAGCTGGCCGTCGTTGACCACGGTCGGGGTCGCCGTCGCGGCACCGAAGTGCACCGCGGTGGCGGTGGTCAGACCGGTGCCGTTGATGGTGACGGTATTGCCGCCCGCGGTGACCCCGGTGACGGGGCTGAGGCTGGATTTGAACGGTGCACCGACGTAGAAGAACGACAGCGGATTGCTGGTGCCGCCGGGGGTGGTCACGGTCACGGGGACCGTACCGGTGCCGGACGGGCTGGTGACCGTCACCGATGTGGGGGTGTTGGCCGTGATGGTGGCTGTCTTGGTGCCGAAGCGCACGGCGGTGGCGCCGCCGAGGCTGGTACCGGTGATGGTGACGGTGGTCCCGCCTCCGGTCGATCCCTGGTTGGGGGAGATAGGCATGGTGTTGCTCCTTCATTGCGGTGTGTGAGTGGGAATGACGAACCGAGACCGGACGGCTGGGACCGCCGCGATGGAGATCTGGGTTTGCCCGGTGGAGCATTCGGCCGCTACGTCGGCCGGGCCGTCAGGTGCAGCCGGTGACGCTGCCTGACGGAGCACAGTTGTCCGGGGTGTTGCCGGTCACGGAGGTGGCCAGCAGGACCGCTCCCCCGGAGTTGACATAGATGCCGCCGCCGCTGGAGGCGGTGTTACCGGTGACGGAGCTGGCGGTCAGCGACACGGTGCCGTTGTCGGTGTAGATGCCGCCCCCGGCAACGGCGGTGTTGCCGGTGACGGCACTGGTCAGCAGGGAGACCGTGCCACCCAGGTTCGAGATGCCGCCCCCCGGGAAAGGAGACACCGCACTGCCGCCGCGCACGGTGACCCCCACCGCGCTCAACTCGCCTTTGGTTCCCGGCACGTTCGCGGCCCCTTGGACCTGTAGCACCCGGAAGGCCGGTGCGCTCGGGTCGCGGGCGATGGTGACTCCCATCCCCAGCAGGGTGATCGGAGTGGTGATGGGCGGCAGCCCCACCGGCCCGGTGGGCCCGCTGCCGTGGGCGCTGGTGAGTTGGTAGGTGCAGAACGGCACCAGCGCCAAGGTGTCCCCGCCGGCCGCGTTGGCCGCATTGATCGCGTTCACCAGCGAGGTTTCGCTGCACAGCACGGGAGTCTGAGCGTGCGCCGTGTTCGGGACCGCGACCATCCCCAGGGTCAACGCCAAGGTCAGGGCACAGACACCGGGAATGGAGCGCAAGGTACGGAGAGTTCGCATGACGTCCCCAGGAAGAGGTGACGTGAGCTACCCGCACCGACGATGCCGACCAGCGGCACGGGACGATGCTTCACTTTCTCTGCGGGGGAGGGCACCACCGCGGCGCCAGGGCTGCACCGCCGCCTACTCTCAAGTGGAATCACAGCAAGGTAGGCCAGTTGCTCTCCTCCGAGAGGGTGGGCGGCTCACCGGATTGGATGGCCATCAGTAACCCACCGGAGTGAGCACGCCTGCAACGCCCTTGACGGTTCGTCACTCGGATGGCAGAGCTCGCAACGGTCCGGACTCACAACACCGATGAGCCGGCGCCAGGCCGTTCCACCCCCGGGCCTCGTGCGGCCGATCGGGTGACCCCGCGCCGGGAGTGTTGCCCCCCAACTCGCCGGGTGGGTTACTGAGTTCGTCCGATTCCGGTGGGCCGCCCATCCTCTCCGGGGGAGCAGAAGGCGCCTTGCCTGGTTCGGAGCATCAGTGTGATGACGGTGCGGTCGAGCGCTCCTCCGTTGAGGACATGCCAGGGACCGGCCATGTCGGCACGCCTGCGGCGCCGAATGGTACGGCGGGCCCACGAGCTGGTCTGGAGCCGTCATGCATGCTGTCCGTCCTGTTCGCCCCGTGGACACCACCTGTCTCCGATGTGTGGCCACGGGGCTGGTCCTGGCCCCGGCAGGCCCCTCCGTCCCGCTCCCGGTGTTGCACGGCGGAGCGGCTGCCGCCGCAGCGATCGCCGGGGGAACCGCGTCGGCGGTGACACTGATGCTGACGCCATGCCGGCCGCACGGGCTCATCGTCGTCACCGATCGCGGCGGGAACTGTGTCGCCGTCATCGACCCGGAGTCCCCCGGGACGGTCCGCACACTCGGCGCTCCGGTCGCGCTCACGGCGCAGGGTCCCGCCGACTGCCGGGCGCTCTGCACCCCGGCCGACGGCGCCCTCGCACCGGCAGCGATCGGCAGCGGCGCCCTCCCCGGCGCGTTCGGATTCCGCAACCCGTTCTCCGGCGTCAACCCGTTCTCCGGTGTCTTCCCGGACCAGGGGTCCTACAGCGGCGGCACCCTGGTGACCCTCATCGGGCGCCACTTCACCGGTGCCACGGCGGTGCGCTTCGGTGCCCGTCCGGCGCCGAGCTTCACCGTCCTCGACGACGAGACCATCGTCACGGTGAGTCCCCCGGGCAGCGGGGTGGTCCCGGTCTCGGTCACCACCTCCGGCGGAAGCGCGCACATCGGCTACTTCTATTACCTTTCCTGGCCCGGCCTGTCGGGCATCGTGCCCGCGGCGGGGCCGGTCGGCGGTGGCAATACCGTCGCGCTCAGCGGCGTCAATCTGAGCACCGCGCTGGTGGTGCACTTCGGTGCTGCCGTCACCTTCCCCACGGTGGTCTCCGACCGGCAGATCCTCGTGACCGCTCCCCCGGCCTCGGGGCCCGGCACCGTCCCGGTCGATGTGACGACCATCGGCGGAGTGAGCAACCGGCTGCTCTACACCTACATCGCCGCGCCGTCCGTCAGCCGTGTCAGCCCGTCCACGGGGCCGGTCACCGGCGGCAGCACCATCGTTCTGACCGGAACCGGCCTCGCCCGCGCCACCGGCGTGACCATCGGCGGCATCCCTGCGGCATCCTTCCGCGCATACTCCGACACCCTGATCGTCGCGGTGACACCCCCGGGTGCTCCAGGGCCTGCCGATATCACCGTCACCACCCCCGGGGGCATGGTGACGGTGCTCAACGCCTTCGGCTACAAGGCGGCTTCGGAGACCACCGTCACCTCCGCACCGGATCCGGCCGTCGTCGGCCAGCCGGTGACCTTCACCGCCGCCGTGACGGGGATCCCGCCCACGTCCGGCCCCCCGTCCGGCACCGTCACCTTCGACTTCGGTGACGGAACTGCCGGTGTGACCGTCCCCGTGACGAACGGCACGGCCACGGCCGGTCATGCCTACACGGGACCGTCGGAGATCCCCTATTCCGTCACCGCCGCCTACAGCGGTGACCACTTGTTCCTGCCGTCCACGGGGACGGATCCCCAGGTCGTGCAACAGGCCCCGACCACCACCACGGTGGTCTCCGCACCCGACCCGTCCCTGGCCGGGCAGCCGGTCACCCTTGTCGCGCGGGTGGCCCCCGCCCCGCCGGGAGCCGGTGCGCCGAGCGGAACGGTGACCTTCAACTTCGGCGACGGCACCCCACAGGTCACCCGGCCGGTGTCGGGCGGAGCCGCGACCGTGACCCACGCCTATGCGAATGCCGCCGAGAGCCCGTACCCGGTCACCGCCACCTACAACGGTGACGACAACTTCACTCCCTCCACGGGGACGGACAGCCAGAGCGTCCAGCAGGCGGGGACGACCACCGCGGTGGACCTCGCGCCGGGTGTCTCCGTGGCCGGCCGGCCGGTGACCGTCACCGCGACGATCACCGCCGTCCCGCCCGGAGCGGGCACACCGACGGGCACCGTCACCTTCGACTTCGGCGACGGCACCCCCGCCGTCACCACACCACTCACCAACGGCGCCGCAACCACTGCCCACACCTACACCGACACCTCGGCCAGCCCTTACACCGTCACCGCCACCTACAACGGCGACGGGAACCTCACGCCCTCCACGGGGACAGGAAGTCAGACGGTGGCCCAGGCCGCGTCGGCGACCAACGTGGCCTCCGTGCCCGGCACTTCGACGGTGGGACAGCCGGTGACCTGCACGGCGACGGTCACCGCCGTCCCGCCCGGAGCGGGCACACCCACCGGCACCGTCACCTTCGACTTCGGCGACGGCACCCCACCCGTCACCACACCACTCACCAACGCCACCGCAGACACCACCCACACCTACACCGACACCGCCGACAGCCCCTACACCCTCACCGCCACCTACAACGGCGACACCAACTTCACCACCTCCCTCGACACCACCACCCACACCGTCCAACAAGCCGACACCACCACCGAACTGGCCTCCGCACCCGACCCCGCCACGGTGGGACAGTCCACGACGTTCGTCGCGAAGATCACCCCCGAGGCTCCGGCGGCCGGTGCGCCGACGGGTACGGTCACCTTCGAGTTCAGCGACGACACCCCGCCCGTGACGGCACCGGTGGCGGGCGGCACGGCGACGGTCACGCACACCAATCCCGAGGTGACGGACAGCCCGTACACGGTCGCCGCCCACTACAGCGGCGACGACAACTTCGCTCCCTCCACGGGGACGGACAGCCAGGAGGTCGCCAGGGCCGTGTCGGCGACGGCGGTGCGCGCCGTACCGTCCCTCTCGGTGACCGGCCAGGTGGTCACGTTCACCGCGACCGTCGAGGCACTGCCGCCCGCCGCGGGCACACCGACGGGGACGGTCACCTTCGACTTCGGCGACGACACCCCACCGGTCACCGCACCGCTCGCCAACGGCACCGCGGACACCACCCACGCCTACACCAGTGCGTCGAGCAGTCCGTACACGGTCGCCGTCGCCTACAGCGGAGACCTCAACTTCCTCGACTCCACCGGCACGGACCTCCACAGCGTCGAGCAGGCAGCGACCACCACCACGGTCACCGCCTCACCCGACCCGTCCGTGACGGGAGAGTCGGTGACCGTCACCGTGACACCCGCCGCACCCGGCTCCGGGCTCCCGACCGGTCCGGTGACGTTCGACTTCGGCGACGGCACCCCGGTCCTCACCGCCCAGCTCGTGGCGGGCGCGGTCACGGTCACCCACCCGTACACCAGCGCGGCCGGCAGCCCGTACACCATCTCGGCCGCATACGGCGGGGACGCCGACTTCGCCGCGTCGGCGGACACCATTTCCCATACCGTCGCGCCGGCCGCCACCACCACCGCGGTGACCTCGTCGGCGGATCCCTCGGCGGTGGGCCAGAGCGTGACGTTGCGGGCGAGGGTGGCCCCCGTTCCGCCGGGTGCCGGTGCCCCGACGGGCACGGTCACCTTCGACTTCGGCGACGGCACAGCGCCCGCCACGGCGCCGGTCTCCCACGGCATCGCGACGGTGACCCACACCTACACCAGCACGGTGGGCAGCCCCTACAGCGTGGCGGCGACATACGGCGGTGACGGGGACTTCGCCGGCTCCACGGGGGCGGCCGTCCAACGCGTGGAGATGAGCGTGTCGACCACGTCGACGTCGGTGAGCTCCGCACCGGACCCGTCCGTCGCCGGCGGGTCGGTGGCCTTCACCGCGACCGTCGCGGCCGTCCCGCCGGCATCGGGCACACCGACCGGAACCGTGACCTTCGAGTTCGGCGACGGCACCCCGGCCGTCACTGTCCCGCTCGCGGGCGGCACGGCGGCCGCCGGCCATACCTATACGGCCGCCGCAAGCCCCTACTCGATCACCGCGGCCTACAGCGGTGACGCCGACTTCGCGGGTTCGTCCGGCATCGACACCCAGACGGTCTCCCAGGCCTCTTCGTCGACCACGGTGAGCTCCGCTCCGGACCCCGCCATGACCGGCGAGCCGGTCACCTTCCTCGCCACCGTCACGTCGGCGGAGGCGGGCGCCGGAACGCCGACCGGTTCGGTCGTCTTCGACTTCGGCGACGGGACCGAGGCACTCCGGGCACCCGTCGTGGACGGGACGGCGACCACCGTCCACGCCTACACCGGCACCTCCGACAGCCCGTACGCCGTCACCGCCACCTACGACGGTGACGCGAGCTTCACCGGTTCCGCGGGAACCGACACCCAGACCGTGCATCCGGCGGTCACGTCCACCACCCTCTTCTCGTCGCCGGACCCGTCGGTGGCCGGCCAACCGGTGACCGTCACCGCGACCGTCGCGGCCGTTTCCCCGGCGACGGGTGCTCCGACGGGCACGGTCACCTTCGACTTCGGCGACGGCACCCCGGCCGTGACCACCATCGCCGTGGCCGGTCTGGCGACGGTCACGCACGCGTACACCGCCACGGGCAGCGGCCCCTACGCCCTTACGGCCACGTACAGCGGCGACGCCGACTTCAGTCCTTCCGCGGGCGCCACCTCGCAGACCGTGCTCCAGTCCGCAACGGCCGTCACGGTGGCCTCCGGTCCGGACCCGTCGGTGGTGGGCCAGCCGGTGACCGTCACGGCGACGGTCGCACCGGCGCCGCCCGGAGCCGGTGTGCCGTCCGGTACGGTCACCTTCGACTTCGGCGACGGCACCGCTCCCACCACGGCGCCCCTGGCCGGTGGAACCGTCGTGCTCACCCACGCCTACACCGCGAGTCCCGGCAGCCCCTACACCATCACCGCCCTGTACAACGGAAGCGACGACTTCACTTCCTCGGTGGCCACGGGGACCCAGTCGGTCCTCCAGGATGCGACGACCACCACGGTGGCCTCGGCGCCGGACCCGTCCGTCGTCGGCCAACCCGTCACGTTCACCGCGACCGTGGCGGCGGCGGAGCCTGGCGGCGGCTCACCGACCGGAACGGTGACCTTCGACTTCGGCGACGGCACGGAGCCGGTCGGGGCGCCGGTCCTCGCAGGTGTGGCGACAGTGGAGCACGCCTACACCGCCCCCTCCAGCGGCCCATACACCGCCACCGCCACCTACAGCGGCGACAGTGACTTCACCGCTTCCGGTGGTACCGCCACGCAAGCCGTCCGTCGGGCGCGGTCCGCGACCGAGGTCACCTCGTCGCCCGACCCTTCGGTGGCGGGCCGGCCGGTGACCGTCACCGCGACCGTCTCGGCGGTCGCACCGGGAGACGGCACACCGACGGGCACGGTCACCTTCCACTTCGGTGACGGTACGGCGCCCGCCACGGTTCCGGTCACGGCCGGCGTGGCAACGGCCACTCACACCTGGGCCGGTACGTCGGGGAGTCCGTACGCCGTCACGGCCGACTACAGCGGAGACGGGGGATTCACCGCCTCCACGGGAACCGGAACCCAGACCGTCACCCCCGCCACAACCACCACCACCGTCACCACCTCACCCAACCCCTCGGTCCCAGGCCAACCCGTCACCCTCACCGCAACCATCGCCCCCGTCCCACCAGGAAACGGCACCCCCACCGGAACCGTCACCTTCACCTTCGACGACGGCACCACCCCCGCCACCGCCACCCTCACCGCAGGCACCGCCACCCTCACCCACACCTGGACCAACACCTCAGCCACCCCCTACACGATCACCGCCGACTACAACGGCGACACCGACTTCACCCCCTCCACCGGCACCACCACCCAAACCGTCATCCCGAACACCACCACCACGACCGTCAGCGGGCTGCCGGAGCCGTCGGTGACGGGCCAGCAGGTGACGTTCCTCGCGAGGGTGACGCCGGACGCACCGGGGGACGGATCGCCGACGGGGACGGTGACGTACGACTTCGGCGACGGCACCGCTCCTGTCGTCGCCTCGGTCGCGGAGGGTGTGGCGACGACCGTGCACGTCTATACGAGTACGACGGGCAGTCCCTACACGGTCACCGCGGCCTACAGCGGCGATGACGATTCGCTCGCCTCCGTGGGCAGCGAAACACACACCGTGCGGCCTGCGTTGTCGACCACGGTGCTCAGCTCGTCGCCCGATCCCTCGGTGGCCGGGGAACCGGTGACCGTCACCGCGACCGTCTCGGCGGTCGCACCGGGAGACGGCACACCGACCGGCACGGTCATCTTCGACTTCGGCGACGGCACCCCCGCCGTCACCGCACCCGTGACGGACGGCGTGGCCGGCATCACCCATGTCTGGGCCGGTACGTCGGGGAGTCCGTACGCCATCACGGCCGCCTACAGCGGAGACGGGGGATTCACCGCCTCCACGGGAACCGGAACCCAGACCGTCACCCCCGCCACAACCACCACCACCGTCACCACCTCACCCAACCCCTCGGTCCCAGGCCAACCCGTCACCCTCACCGCAACCATCGCCCCCGTCCCACCAGGAAACGGCACCCCCACCGGAACCGTCACCTTCACCTTCGACGACGGCACCACCCCCGCCACCGCCACCCTCACCGCAGGCACCGCCACCCTCACCCACACCTGGACCCACACCTCAGCCACCCCCTACACGATCACCGCCGACTACAGCGGCGACACCGACTTCACCCCCTCCACCGCCACCACCACCCAAACCGTCGGCCAGGTGTCCTCCGAGATGACCCTGGTTTCCTCGCCGAACCCGTCCGTGGCCGGACAGGAGGTCACCTTCACCGCCCGGGTCTCCGCCGTACCGCCGGGCGTGGGCACCCCGACCGGCACCGTCACCTTCGACTTCGGCGACGACAGCGCGCCGGTCACGGCTCCGGTCTCCGACGGGGTGGCATCCGTCGCCCACGCCTACGCGGGTACATCCGGCAGCCCGTACACGGTCACCGCGGCCTACGGCGGGGACGCCGACTTCTCCCCCGCTGCCGTCACCGACGTCCACACGGTGTCGGCGAGTGCCGCCACCACGGTGACCACGGTGGAATCGTCGCCGGATCCCACGGTGTCGGGGCAGCCGGTGACCTTCACCGCGACCGTGGCACCGACCCCGCCCGGCGCCGGTGTACCCACCGGCACCGTCGCCTTCGACTTCGGGGACGGCACCACCATCACGGCACCGCTCTCCGGCGGCGCGACGACCGTCACCCACACCTACACGAGCGCGTCGGGAAGCCCGTACACCGTCACGGCGAACTACAACGGCGA
Organism: Streptomyces sp. MCA2; assembly: GCF_023544705.1. Lineage (NCBI taxonomy): Bacteria > Bacillati > Actinomycetota > Actinomycetes > Kitasatosporales > Streptomycetaceae > Streptomyces > Streptomyces sp. MCA2. The sequence continues at coordinate 33,094 of NZ_JAMJFM010000025.1, read as the reverse complement.
TTCCAACTTCAGCTCCTCCTCGGGCACGGACACCCAGACGGTCGCGCCGGCATCGACACTCACGACGGTGACCTCCGCGCCGGACCCGTCGGTGGTCGGCCAACCGGTGACCCTCACCGCGACCGTGGCGTCGGCCGGGTCAGGAGCCGGTGTGCCGACCGGCACGGTCACCTTCGACTTCGGTGACGGCACGCCGACCGTGTCGACGACGCTCTCCGGCGGCACGGCCAGAACCACCCATACGTACACCAGCACCGACGGCCCCTACACGGTGACCGCGAACTACGACGGGGACGCCGGCTTCGTGTCCTCCAGCGGCAGCGACACCCACACCGTCAACAGGGCGGCCACCACCACGGCAGTTTTCTCCTCCCCCGATCCCGCAGTCGTCGGCCAGCCCGTGACCGTCAGCGCCACCGTCGCCTCCGTCGCCCCAGGAGCCGGTACCCCGACCGGCACCGTCACCTTCGACTTCGGCGACGGCAGCCCCTCCGTCACCACTCCGGTCAGCGGACTGGCCGTCGTCACCCACACCTACACCGGCACCTCCGGCAGCCCGTACACCCTCACGGGCACCTACAACGGGGACGCGAACTACACCTCCTCCAGCAGTACGGATACGCAGTCCGTCAGCAAGGCCGCCACGACCACGGCAGTTGCCTCCTCCCCGGACCCCGCAGTCGTCGGCCGGCCCGTGACGCTCACCGCCACGGTCGCCTCCGTCGCCCCAGGAGCCGGCACCCCGACCGGCACCGTCACCTTCGACTTCGGCGACGGCAGCCCCTCCGTCACCACTCCCGTCAGCGGTGGTCCGGCCACGGTCACTCACGCCTATACCGGCGCCTCCGGCAGCAGTCCGTACACCATCACGGGCACCTACAACGGGGACGCCGACTTCAGCGCCTCCAGCGGCACCGACACCCAGACCGTCAACCGGGCGGCCACCACCACCGCAGTAGCGTCCTCCCCCGACCCATCCGTAGCCGGCCAATCGGTCACCCTCACCGCCACGGTCGCCGCACTCGCACCGGGAGCAGGCACCCCGACCGGCACCGTCACCTTCAGCTTCGGTGACGGCACGAACTCCACCACCGCCACCCTCTCCGGCGGCACCGCCACCGTCACCCACACCTACCCGACCCGAACCGGCAGCCCCTTCCCCCTCACCGCCACCTACAGCGGAGACGCCGACTTCAGCGCCTCCAGCGGCACCGACACCCAGACCGTCAACAAAGCCGCCACCACCACCGCAGTAGCGTCCTCCCCCGACCCGTCCGTAGCCGGCCAACCCGTCACCCTCACCGCCACGGTCACCGCACTCGCACCGGGAGCCGGCACCCCGACCGGCACCCTCACCTTCAGCTTCGGCGACGGCACCACCTCCACCACCGCCACCCTCTCCGGCGGCACCGCCACCACCACGCACGTCTTCAGTGGGACTTCCGGCAGCCCGTACACCGTCACCGCCGCCTACAACGGAGACGCCCACTTCACCGCCTCCAGCGGCACCGACACCCAGACCGTCAACAAAGCCGCCACCACCACAACCTTGGCCTCCGCACCCGACCCGTCAGCGGCCGGCCAATCGGTCACCCTCACCGCCACGGTCGCCGCACTCGCGCCAGGAGCAGGCACCCCGACCGGCACCGTCACCTTCAACTTCGGTGACGGCACGAACTCCACCAGCGCCCCCCTCTCGGGCGGCACCGCCACCGTCACCCACACCTACCCGACCCGAACCGGCAGCCCCTTCCCCCTCACCGCCACCTACAACGGGGACACCCGGTTCACCACCTCCAGCGGCACCGACACCCAGACCGTCAACAAGAGCATGACCACCACCACGGTGACCTCCACTCCCGACCCCTCGGTGGTCGGGCAGACGGTGACCGTCAAGGCGACCGTCGCCTCCGGGGCCGGGGCGCCGAGCGGGACGGTCTCCTTTGTCTTCGGCGACGGCACGAGCCCCGTCACGGCAGCCCTGTCCGGCGGCACCGCCACCGTCACCCACACCTACACCACGACCACGGGCAGCCCGTTCACCCTCACGGCCGCCTACAGCGGGGACACCAGCTTCACGGCCTCCACCGGCACCGACACCCAGACCGTCAACCGGGCGGCCACCGCCACCGCCGTGATCTCCACGCCGAATCCCTCGACCACGGGTGACCGGGTGACCGTCACCGCGACCGTGGCGCCCGTTGCCCCCGGTGCGGGCACGCCCACCGGAACCGTCACCCTGGCCATCACCGGGCGTACTCCGCAAACCGTGGCTCTCACCAATGGCACGGCCACCGCGACGTTCAATCCGCTGCCCAAGGGCACCCACTCCGTCACCGCCAACTACAACGGCGATGTCGGATTCGCTAGCTCGACCGGGACCGCCGTCCAGACGGTGCCATGAGGACCGCGGTCACCGGCCGCTCAGCAGGGGCTCCGGCGATCAGCCGATGTGCGATCCGCTCTTCTCGAGGGCCTCGCGCACGGGCTGGTAGAAGGACTCGCCGCCGAAGAGGCAGTCGCCCCTGCCGCCCGAGGTCAGGCCGAGTGCGGTGTCGCCCTCGAAGAGCGGGCCGCCGCTGTCCCCGGTTTCGGCACAGACGCCGGCCTGGATCAGACCGTCGACCGACCCCTCCTGGTAGTTGGCGGTCACCTCGACCGCGGTGATGTCACCGCCGTGGATGTGCGTGCTGCTGCCGCTGCGCTGCACCTTCTCCCCCACGATCGGATCGCCGACCGCGGTGATGGCCTGCATGCGGCCGTTGTAGAGGTCCACCTGGCCGGGGTGCACGACGTCGTCGGCGGTATGCCTGGCGATCCCGAAGTCGTCACCGGGGAAGGTGCCGGTCTCCGTCACGGCGATCTCCGGGCCCCTTTGGGTGGCGGACCAGCTCCGTACCGCGTTGGTGCAGTGCCCGGCGGTCAGGAAGTACGGCTTCCCGCCCTTGATGACGTTGAAGCCGAGCGAGCAGCGCGCGCCGCTCCCCCAGATGGCATTGCCACCGGCGATCAGCGGCCGGAGCGTGCCCGCCGATTGCCGGAGGGCGGCCCGGTCACCGAGCGAGGTGGCGACGCTCTTGAGCTGCTTCAGGCGGTCGCCCGTGACCGTACGGTCGGCGACGATGACCACCTGGTTGGTCTTGGGGTCCATCGCCCAGGACGTCCCCGGGATCGTGGCCCTCGCCTTGAGGGTCGCGCGGGCGGCGTTCAGCGAGGTGAGGGAATGCTTGACGATCCTGGCGTCGGCGCCGGCGCCCCGGGCCTTGTCCGCGGCGGCCGCGGTGGTCACATTGACGATGAGCTTGTGGTTCCGGGCGTCGTAGTAGAAGCCCGCCGCGTCGGCGCCGAGGGCGGAGCTGATGTCCTTGGCGCGTTGTGCGGCGGCAGTGGCCGTCGGGGGCTCCGGGGCCTCGGCGGGAGCGGCTTGGGCGCTCGGAAGGGTAAGTGCGGCGGCGATCAGGGCCACCACACCGGCGCCTCCGAGGACGGTGCGGGACATGGGTGCGCTTGTGTGCTTCAACTCAAGACCTCTGGTGTGGGGTTGGGCCCGCGGTGGATGTCCGAGTCCGCGGGAAGCAGGCTTTCCCCCTCCGTTAACCGAGTTGTTCATTCATTCCTGTGCCCGCTGCGCGCTACACCCCTCCGGCCACAGGTCCGCAGGAATCACCTGGACGGCCGGTGGCGCAATCGGCCGCCGTCCGGATAGGGCGGCGCCCCTTCTCCACCGGTTCCCCGAGGAACGAATTCGAGGTATTCACCAACGGCCTTTGTTCCATGCGCTGTTCCATGACGTCCCATGAATGGCCAAGTGCCACGATCCACATACCGCCTCTGACCCATTGCTGCGGACGGGGCGCAGGAGGCACTGGTCCGTACGAGTGAAATCGGGGCGGCCTCCCTATGCATGGGACGTGTCGTGGTGGGTCAATCGAGCTATCCGCGCGACGGGCCGCCCATTCCTCCGCACGGGCCGGATCAGTCCTTCCATCCGATCCCCCGGGCGCCCCTACCCGCGCACCCCTGCGCATGTGTGTGGTGGTCACGGTCCTGGGCGTTCTCTCGCAGGAGGCCTCTCGTGCGCCATCTCCCCAGACCGTCGTCCCGGTCCGCCGCCACGGCGCACCGCGTTGTTGCCGGCCGCATCGGCAGGGAGGAGCCGTCGGCGAAGGACGGCACACGATCCGGCCGTCCCAGGCGGTTGCCTTCTCTGACCGGTCTGCGTTTCGCCGCCGCGGGCGGAGTCGTCTACACCCACAGCTCGCTGATGATCAACCCGCACCTCGCCCAAACCCTCGGGCCCGAGGTGTGGGTGGGAGCGAGTTCGGTTTCGCTCTTCTTCATTCTGAGCGGCTATGTGCTGACCCATTCCGCCCGTCCGACCGACACCGCGCGTGCGTTCTGGCGACGGCGTGCCGCCAAGATTCTGCCGAATCACGTACTGACGTGGTGTGTGGTCGTTGCCGCGCTCGCCAGTGCCGGCGCGGCGAGCGCCACGCGGGGTTCCGGATGGGTGGCGAACCTCTCCAGCCTGTTCCTGGTGAATACCTGGGTTCCCAGCCAGCGCTTCCTCTCCGCGGGCAACCCTGTTTCCTGGTCACTGGCCGCCGAGATGTTCTTCTATCTCCTCTTCCCCCTGCTCCTGCCGTGGGTCGCTCGGCTGTCGCGTCGTGGGCTTCTGATCGGTGCGGGCACCGCCATCGCCGTCGCCTGGACATGCCCGGTGCTCTACGAGTTCGTCTTCAACCCCGGCGGGCCGTCGTTCCCCGGTTACTGGTCCTTGTACATGCTGCCGGTCACGCGGCTGCCCGAGTTCCTCCTCGGCATGTTGGCGGCCCGTATCTCCTCGTCGGGAATCCGGCTTCCGCGGGTGGGTGTTCTCCCGGCCGCGCTGGGCGTCATCAGCACGATCGTGGTGAACAGCACCTTGCTGCCGCACGGTTTCCTCTACGCGGCCTCGACCGTGGTCCCGCTCGTCATGCTGGTTCACGCCACCGCCGAACTGGACCTGCGCGGCAGAAAGTCGCTGCTGCGCACCCCCGCCCTGGTGTTCCTCGGTGAGATCTCCTACGCCATGTATCTGGTCCATTTCCTGGTGCTGGGCTTGATGTACCTGGCTCTGACGGGTCATGGCTGGAACAACCTCTCCGTGGTTCTGGCCGGTCTTCCCGTCGTACTGCTGACCTCGTGGCTGTTGTACGCAGGGGTGGAGCGGCCCTGTGTGCGCCGCTTCTCCACGCCTCGTAATCGTGGCCGCGCGCGTGCGGTCGCAACCCCGTGAGCGCACCGGGGCGGTCCGCCGGTCCGTGCAGGGTGCGGCCGGCCTCCGGAGGCGGCCCATGGGGCCGCGCCCGCCGACAGATCCGGTGTCCCACGCTCCATCCCCTCAGGCTCCCTCTGAAAGAAGCCCCCCATGACGAGTACCCGAAGCGAGCAGATCGCCGCCCACCGGCCCCGTTACCAAGACGAGCTGGCACACGGGCTGGAGCGGTTCTTCGAGCCACGGCGCACCACATGCCCCTGGTGCACCTCCTCCCGGCTGCGCGGGCGCCTGCGCACCACCGACCATCCGCAGCACAAGCCCGGGAAGTTCGCACTCGACCAGTGCCGCAGCTGTGGTCACGTGTTCCAGAACCCCCGGCTGAGCGCGGACGGGCTGGATTTCTACTACCGCGACTGTTACGACGGCCTGGGCGAGGCGACGATGGCCCGGCTTGCCTGCTCGCCGCTCGCCATCAGGCTCTACCGGGCCCGCGCCCGGGCCATGCTCCCGTTCAACCGCCCCCTGCTGTGGCTGGACGTGGGCACCGGTCACGGCCACTTCTGCGCCGAAGCCCGGAGAATCCACCAGGACACCGAATTCCACGGGCTCGACTGGGGCGAAGGCGTCGAGATCGCCGCACGCAACGACCGCATCGCGCGGGCCTACCGGGGCTCCTTCGTCGGGCTGGCCGGCCAGTTGGCCTGTCAGTACGACGTGGTGAGCATGCACCACTACCTGGAACACACCCTGGCGCCGCGGCAGGAACTGGCCGCCGCCCACACCGCGCTCCGGCCCGGCGGTCACCTCCTGGTGGAGGTCCCCGACCCCGAGTCCGTCTCCGCCCGCTTGCTCGGCCAGTGGTGGGGCCCGTGGCTCCAGCCTCAGCACCTGCACTTCATCCCGTTGGACAACCTCTGTAGCGCACTGGCCGAGCAGGGTTTCAGCGTCGTGGCCACCGACCGGCGGGAGCCCCATGTCCCCACCGATCTGACGTCCGCGGCGGTGAACATGCTCAAATCCGTCCTGCCCGGGGAAGATCTGCCCTGGCTGCCCGAGCGGCCCGGCCCGCTCAGCCGCTGGGCCCGCAGGCTGTCGCTGCTGGCCGTCGCCCCCGTGCTCCTCGTCCTCGTGGCACTCGATCTGCTGCTGGCGCCCCTCACACGCCGCACCCGGCTGTCCAACGCCTACCGGGTGGTCGCACGCCGCGACTGACCGCGCCCCCGGACCGCTGCGCGTCGCCCGCGCGGAGCGTGTCACCAGGCCCCTGTCCACCACCAACTGCGCAGAGATTCCAGCAGGTTCGGACGGCAAACGCATTCGGCGAAGCGGCCGTCCGAGTGAAGCCCGCCGCGGTCGGAATCACCGCAGCCGAGGAAACGGAAAACTGCCGACCATGCACATCCTCATCGCTACCGCAGGTTCGCACGGGGACGTGGCTCCGTACACCGGTCTGGGGACCCGGCTGCACCGGGCCGGGCACAGGGTGGTGATAGCCACCCACGCACGCTCGGCCGAACTGGTCCGTCGCAGCGGCCTGGGTTTCCACCCCCTTCCGCTCGACCGGTATGCCACGTCCGCAGCGGATGGCAAGAAGGGCAACGGGCCGGGGAAAGGCGGCCGGGGTGCCGGTCTCTCCAAGGTCGAGCAAATGCGGCTGGCCCGGGAGCTGGCTCCGGAAATGGCCGACGCGGTGACCGAGGCCTGTGCCTCGGGCGCAGAGGTCCTGATGTTCTCCAGCAGCTTGGCCCCCTTGGGGCTCGTGGCGGCGGAGGGTCTGCAACTTCCCGGCATCGGTGTGTTCTTGCAGCCCCTCGCTCCCACCGGGGAGTTCCCGCCGGTCATCTTCGACATGCCGTCGTTGGGGCCGTTCGGCAATCGGGCCCTGGGCCGGTGCGCCCAGTCATTGCTGGCCCGGGCCTTCGCTCCTGGGGTGCGCCATCTCCAGCGACAACTGGGCGTGACGGAACGGGCCCTGGAGCGGCGAGGGGCAACCTGGCCCATCCACCACGGTTTCAGCCCGGCGGTGGTTCCCCGGCCTGCCGACTGGCGGCCGGGCATGGAGGTGGCGGGCTATTGGTGGCCGTCGGAGGTTCCCGACTGGACGCCGGAGGCCGGGCTGGCGGATTTCCTCCGGTCCGGCCCGCCACCGGTGTTTGTGGGCTTCGGCAGCATGGCGCCCAGTGACCCGGAGCGGCTCGGACGTCTCCTGGCACGGGCCTTCCGGCTCGCCGGAGTGCGCGGTGTGGTCCAGACGAGCTGGGCCGGCCTGTCGGTCGACGGGGACGATGTACTGACGGTGGGCGAGGTCCCGCACGCCCAGCTGTTTCCGCACATGGCGGCCGTCGTCCACCATGCGGGTGCCGGGACCACGGCGGCCGGGCTGCGCGCGGGGGTGCCCGCGGTCCCGGTGCCGATGATGCTGGACCAGCCCTTCTGGGCGTCGCGTCTCACCTCGCTCGGGGTCAGTCCGGGAAGGATCCCCTTCGGGCGGCTGTCCGCCGAGAACCTCGCGGCCGCGCTACGGAAAGCCGTGCACGACCCCCGGTACCGTCATCGCGCGCGGCAGGTCTCGGCGCTGATCGGCACGGAGGACGGCGCCGGCCGGGTTCTGGCGACGGTGGAGCAACTGGCCGGAGGAGACCGCGGGAAGGGCCAAGGTCCCGTTCGCTGAGGCTTCTGGTGGGCCGGCGCTCCCCCGGGGCCGCCGCGGCGGTCCTCCGCCACTACCTGGACCGGCTCTTCCCCGCCGGCGGGTGAACCGGCCTCGCGAAAAGGACTGCTTGGAGCCGTCCGGCGAAACCCTCACCCTGGCGCTGCGGCCCGGTGCGTACGGTGCCCGACAGACCCAGGCGAACCGACGTACCCTCCTCGGAGATCACGCTCCCACGGAAGGACTGTGCATGGCCAAGGCGTTGACCGGAGCGCTCATCTCCGCCATCCACGCGGACCGCGTGCGCCGGGTGGGCGCCCTCTTGAAGCTGGGGGCCTCCCCGTCCGCGCCGAATGCCGAGGGCGAGACGCCGTTGTACCTGGCCGCGGTGTCGGGGCAGACGGACATGGTGAGGCTGCTTCTCGAAGCGGGGGCAACGCCGGATGTGGAGAGCAGGGGAGAGGGAACTGCGGGGCTGCCGTTGTGCGCCGCCGCCTGCTGGGACCATTCCGGCGCGGTGCACGAACTCCTCGCTCACGGCGCCGACCCCGACCGGCGGGAGGACGACGGTACTTCGTACACCGCCTTGATGTGGGCCGCCACGGGCGGCCATCAGCGGACCGCCGAGCTCCTGCTCGAAGCGCGTGCCGATCCGGACGCGGGATGTGGCGAGCGCACTCCGCTGATGGCGGCGGCCGAGCGGGGATCGATCGCGGTGGTACGGGCTCTGCTGCGGCACGGCGCCGACCCGCACCGCACCGATGAACAGGGCCGGACGGCATCGGATATGGCCCTCGAACGGTGCGGCAAGGACGTCGAGAGCGAGCTGCGCGAGCGGGCGGGCGTCGTCCCGGATGCCAGGTACGAGGTCCGGCGCAGCCCTCGCGCCGAGGGCACGGAGCTGGTCGAACTCACGGTCAGCTCACCGGACGGCACCGGTGGCGCCTCGTGGCTGGAGGAGACGGGGCACGCCCTGATCGCCGCGCTTCTGCGGGAAACCATGCAGGGGTGAGGCTCGTCGGCACGCACCCGTTGTCAGCGCACTCCGTGGGGCCGGAACTGGATGCTGATCCGCGGGCCCGCGGCCCGTGTGCTCTTGGGGATCGCGTGCTCCCAAGTCCGTTGGCAGGAGCCGCCCATCACGATCAGGTCGCCGTGCCCCAACGGCCGCCGGACGGTGCCGCCGCCGCGCCGCGGACGGAGCAGCAGATCGCGCGGCGCCCCCACGGACACGATGGCGACCATCGTGTCCTCGCGGTCACCGCGGCCGATCCGGTCACCGTGCCAGGCGACGCTGTCGCGGCCGTCCCGGTAGTAACAGAGTCCGGCCGTGGTGAACGGTTCGCCGAGCTCGGTGGCGTAGTGGGCGGAGAGCGCGTCCCTCGCCTCGTCCAGCACGGGGTGCGGCAGCGCCTCGTCGGCCCGGTAGAAGGCCAGCAGCCGCGGTACGTCCACCACCCGCTCGTACATCCGCCGGCGCTCGGCCTCCCAGGGAACCTCGGCGGCGAGCTGATCGAACAGGGCGTCCGCCCCGCTCAGCCACCCGGGCAGCAGATCGATCCAGGCACCGTCGCCGAGCTCGGTCCTGCGCACCCCGCGCAGCGGACCGAGACGGACCTCGTCGGCCTGGTCGAAGAGCGAGCCCTGAAGGTGCATGGCCATGCTCTCAGGGTACCCATATATTCGAATGAATGTTCTGATAGACAGCCGGGTCCTCCGGGACGGCCTTGCCTGCGCGGGGCGCCGGGCGCAGGCTGAAGACATGGGCAACGGAGAAGGCCCTACGCTCATCACTTCCGTCCAGCGAGCCTTCCGCCTGATGGAAGCCGTGGGTGCGCACGAGGGCGGCGCACCGGCGAAACAGCTGGCACGTGAGACCGGCCTGCCACTGGCCACCACGTATCACCTCTTGCGCACGCTGGCGCACGACGGGTACATCCGGAAGCTGGAGGACGGCGGTTTTGTGCTCGGGGACAGGCTGGACACCCTCCAGACGGGCGGGCAGGCACAGGCGCTGCTCAACCGTGTCCGCCCCGCGCTCGCGGCACTGCGGGACGATCTGTCGGCCGCGGCCTACCTGACCTTCTACGAGGACGGCGAGATCCGGGTCGCCGAGATCGTCGACGGCCCCCGGGCGCCGCGGGTCGACCTGTGGGTGGGCTTCGAGGACGCCGGGCACGCCACGGCGCTGGGCAAGTGCGTGCTCAGCGAACTGGACGACGAGGCCCGCGACGACTACCTCTCCCGGCACCCCCTCGCCGACCTCACCCCGCGCACCATCACCGGCCGTGCCGAATTGCTGCGCAATCTCGACACCCTGCCCATGGCACCGGTGGTGACGGACATGGAGGAGTACGCCCTCGGTACGTTCTGCCTCGCGGTGCCGGTGTACAGCGGAGAGATGCTCGGGTCCCTCGGCGTATCGCTCCGGGCGGACCGGATCTCCCGTATCAACGCGGTCCGGGACCGGCTGCTCCCGGCGGCGACCCGTGTGACCAGGGGGCTCTCACTCACTATCTGAAATCCCTGCCCTTGCGGCTTCCCCTCGGATGCCCGTTTCCTGGATGAAATGGACATTTGGGCATGTGAGTGCCCTGAGCAAGGAAGCGAGCCGCGGACCAGGACATGCGCCAAGCCCGGACCCATCACCACGACCACCAGCCGCGGTGGCAGCTCACCAAGCCGTTCTCCGCCCTGCGGGCCCCGATCCGGCAGGCCGCCCCGCCCCGGGGCGAGGCGTCGTCCGCCGCGAAGGGCGCCCGCCGGAACTGCGCCTCCGGCGTGCCGCTTCTGATCATCGCGACCGTGGCGGTCCTCTGCCTCTCCGGGGGCACCGGCATGAGCTGGCTGCCGCTGCTCGCCGTGGGTCCCGCGCTGGCGGCCGCAACCAGCGGGCCGTGGGGCGTGCTGCGCATCGGTGTCCTGGCGGTGGCGCTGGGTGCGGCGCTCGGTGTGCAGGGCGGCGCGCCGGGTGGCGAGCAGGCGGTTGTGCTCTCCACGCTGTCCGCCGTCACGCTGGCCGGCAGCCTGGCCAGCGCGCTGCGCAGGCGTCGCGAACGGGTGCTGGCCGCCGTGCGTTCGGTTGCCGAGGCCGCACAGCACGCCTTTCTCAAGCCCGTGCCCTCGACGGTCGGGCACTTCCAGACGGCGGTCCGCTACAGCGCCGCCGCTGCCGAGGCACGGATCGGCGGGGACCTCTACGCCCTGGTGCCCACACCGTTCGGGGTCCGGCTGATCGTCGGCGATGTGCGCGGCAAGGGGCTGCCGGCGGTGGGGATCGCCGCCCTGGTCCTGGGCGTTTTCCGGGAGGCGGCCTACGACGAGCCGGATCTCCTCGATGTCGTCCACCGGATCGAGCGGAGCCTGGCACGCAACCTCGGCCCGGACGACTTCGTCACCGCGGTGCTGGCGGGATACCCCGAGTCCGGCCGCATGGAGCTGGTCAACTGCGGACATGCCGCTCCGCTCCTGGTCCACGACGCGGGCGTGCTGCCCGTCGAGCCGGCCCACCCGGCCCCGCCGCTCGGGCTGCGGGCCCTCTCCGGCGAGACTCCCAGCCTCCAGGACATAGCCCTGTCCGACGGGGACCAACTGCTCTTCTACACCGATGGCGTGACCGAGGCCCGTGATCACAAGCGGGAGTTCTATCCGCTGGTGGAGCGGCTGTCCCGGCACATTTCGGAGGAGCCTTCGCACACTCTGGCCGCGCTCCATGAGGACCTGCTCGCGCATGTGGGCGGCGAGCTGCACGACGACGCCGCCATGCTCCTCCTCCGGAAGCCGGCCGGCACCACCTCGACGGCACCGCACGAGCCCGCTGACACCGCCTCGACGACCCCGCACGAGTCCGCCGGCCGGATGCCCTCCCTGCGGGTGGCCGCTGGATGAACGCGGCTCACAGGAGAGTGTGCGGTGTGGCGACGGAAGGGAGAGCCAGGTACCCGGTGGTGGGCTGAGTACAGTCGATCATGTTGACCGTCCCGAACGGTCGACCGCAATGTACGCACGTACGGAGGAGCGCCTCGTATGTCGAACCCACCACTTCCCGAACCGGCAGTCGCCATGCTGCGCAAGCCGAATCCGGCCGTCATCACGACTCTGCGGTCGGACGGACAGCCGGTTTCCACGGCCACCTGGTACCTCTGGGACGACGGCCGGGTGCTGGTCAACATGGACGAGGGCCGCAAACGGCTGGAGCACCTCCGCAACGACCCCCGGGTCTCCCTCACCGTGCTGGACGAGGACAACTGGTACACGCACCTCAGCCTCATCGGCCACGTCGCCGAAATCCGTGACGACGAAGAATTCGCCGGCATCGACCGGCTGGCACAGCACTACCTCGGCAAGCCGTATCCGCAGCGGGACCGCCGCCGGGTCAGCGCCTGGATCGAGATCGACCGCTGGCACGGGTGGGGCAGCATGAAGGACAGCGCCCAACCGGGCTGACGACGGGCGGCATCCGGTCGGCGGTCGTCCCGAACGGCGCGTGGGCCCCGTGCGACGACGGGCGCGGGCCGGTCCCGTGGTACGGCTGCCGCCCCGGAGGCGGCCCCCGGCCGGTATCACGGCAGCCGCCTCACCCCTCGGCCATGAGTCCCTTGCGCAGGGTGGTGCAGGCGCGGGTCAGGAGGCGGGAGATGTGCATCTGGGAGAGGCCGAACTCCTTGCCGATCTCGGCCTGCGTCATTTCCGCCCCGAAGCGCATCCGGAGAAGGGTGCGTTCGCGGTCATCGAGCTTGGCCAGATGCGGCTTGAGTGCCTGGATGTCCTCGGCCAGGGCGAGGGCGGGGTCCTCGGTGCCGATGAGGTCGGCGACAAGTCCGGTCTGCTGCTTGCCGCCGGCTTGGATGGGCCGGTCTATGGAGTCGCTGTCGTAGCCGTTGCTGGCCACGAGCCCCTCCGTCACCTCTTCCTCCTCGAGATCGAGGTGGGCGGCGAGGTCGGCGACGGTCGGCTCGTGGCTGCCCTCGTTCTCCAGCTCTTCCCGGGCGCGGGCGAGGTCGATGCGGAGTTCCTGAAGGCGCCGGGGCACCCGCACCGACCAGGTGGTGTCGCGGAAGAACCGCTTGATCTCTCCCTGGATGTAGGGGACCGCCAGCGTGGTGAACTCCACGTGGCGGGACGGGTCATAGCGGTCGATGGCCTTGATCAGACCGATCGTCCCGACCTGGAGCACGTCCTCCATGGACTCCCGCCGGCTGGAGAAGCGGCGGGCGACATAGCGCACCAGGGTCAGGTTCATCTCGATGAGGGTGTTCCGCGCGTACTGGTACTCGGGGGTGCCCTCCTCCAACTCCTGGAGCCGCTGGAGGAACTGCTTGGACAACTCCCGTGCGTCAGAAGGGGCAACGCGCTGCGGAACCTGGATCTGCGGCAGCACCGTCGCAGCCGGAACGGCGCACTCCGGCGACGTGGTCTCCGGCTCCGTTCCCACGGTCAAGGCGCTGTTGCTGCTCATGCTCTGGCTCCCGCCTGTTGCTGAGCCCCCGTCGCACGCTCCCCTACCCGCCGCTGCCACAGGCATGTCCGGTCGCCTCCCGTCGATTGCCCGTCCCTCCCCGGCATCCCTGCACCCCGGCACCCCTCCCCTCCGCCCCCTGCACCGCCCGCCGCGGCGGGCATCTCCTCAGTGCCGGGGTACTGCCTCCGGGCCGGCGGAGAGGAACAGCGGTGTGACCGAGGGGCGGACGCGCACGGTGCCACCGTCCCGTTGGACGGGCACGCGGGAGCCGAACGCGTCGAGTCCATGGACGGTCGGGTGGGGCCACGGCCAGTCGACGGGTGTCCCTGGTTCGTCCTCACCGGTGAAGACGTCCCCGGCGGCCCACAGGACATGGAGCGGCCCGCGGCCCGCGCGTGACACCTCGAAGGCATACAGGTCCGGGCGGTCTTCGACGTCGATGCGCCGGACGTGCGAGGTGCCGTCGAGGCAGGCGGCGAGAAGGGCGAAGGTGTCGGCGGACGGGTGGCGCCGGGTGAGGCCGGTGCCGTCGTAGTCCATCAGGGCCAGTTTGCCGAACAGGAATCCCATCATGTTCAGGCGGTCGCGGTAGCCCGGGATCTCCGGGGCCAGATTCCAGCAGGCCGTCCGGGTCACACCGGAGGCGAGGGCGAGGATGTTACGGGTGACGATCTGGCGGCAGTTGATCCGGTCCCGCTTCGCGGCGATCTCGGGCGGACAGCCCTCCATGAACATCTGTAGCTGCGGGGGGAGTTGGGCCATACGGGCGTAGAGCGTGCGCATGGTCCTGCGGTCCGGGGCCTCGGGGGGCGCCTCGGGGGGCGCCTCGGGCGAGGTCGTGCGCGGTGCCCCGTCCAGAGGCCCGTCCGAGGTTGCGTCCGCGGGCCGTGTCCCGGGGGCGGCAGGGCCCTGCTCCGCGAACGCCGCCATCATCGTCTGCTGGAACACGCTCTGGGCCTCGGGGAATTCGAAGAGCGTCGGCCCGTTGTACTCCCCCGCCACCACGGGCCGCTCATAGCCGTGCCGGCGCATCATGCCGCGGACGGACTCCACCTGGCCGGGGATGTCGTGCGGGTCGCCGTAGAGATGGACGGAGAACAGGTCGAAGGCGTCGCGGCCGTGCTCGACGACATGGTCGAAGAACTGCCGGGCCGGGCTGTCGGCGGGACTGGAGAGCACGTCGTAGCCGCAGCCCCCGAGCACCACCGTCGCCTCAGGGGCCGCGCCGCGCACACAGCGGTGGAAGGCGGTGAGCTGTTCCACGTAGTCCGCCGCGGTCCCCGCCCACAGGAGGCCGGTGTTGCTGGGTTCGTTGTTGCACTGCCAGTAGTCGACGCGGCCCCGGCAGCGGGCCACCAGATCGCTGACGAAGCGCGCGTACCGGCGCAGGTCGTGGGCGGGAGACGACGGCAGGAAGCCCGTCCGGTGCCGGGTCGCCCACGGGGAGCTGGAGCACACGGTCACCCACACCTCGTCGGCCGGATCCAGCTGGCCGAGGATCGCGTCGACGACCGTCCAGTCATAGCGGCCCGGCTCCGGCTCGACCTGGCTCCAGTAGACGTAGACGCGTACCAGCGTGCCGCCGAGCTCCCTCATCTCGGGCACGAAGCTGTCCGGCGCGCCGAACATGCCGTAGCTGATTCCCCTGACGATGCCCAGACGGACCCCGACCGGGGCGGCGGACCGGATCATGTGCTCTCCCTCGCTCTTGCGTATATGACATATACCTTACTTGATTCGATAAACTCGTGACGTGAAGGAGAATCCGAGCAGCTCACCGGCGCCCTTGATCTGGACCCACCCCTCGCCACGGCGACGGCGAAGTCCCCTGGAGCGGGACGACATCGTGCAGGCCGCCGTGGCGGTCGCCGACGAGGGCGGGGCACAGGCACTCACGATGACGGCGGTCGCCAAGCGGCTCGGGCCCTATACACCGATGGCGCTGTACCGCTACGTGCTCAGCAAGGACGGCCTGACCGACCTGATGCTGGACAGCGTCACGGCAGAGATCCCGGTACCCGACGAGCCGGGCGACGACTGGCGCGCCGACCTCCACGCCGTGGCCGTGGAGACCTGGGCCATGGTCAAGCGCCACCTCTGGTACGCCCAGCTCATGCCCACGCGCCCACCCCTGGGCCCGCATCTGATGCGGCGCACCGAGTTCCTCCTCCAGGTGCTGGTGCGGCAGGGCCTCGCGGTGGGCGACGCCATGACCTACGCGGCACTCCTGGACCGGCACCTCCTCGGCAGCGCACAGCAGGAGGCGGAGGAGCTCGCCATGCGCCGCCGGCACGGGCTCCACTCCCCCCAGCAGCTCAGCGAGGCCGTCACCGCGGCCCGCGACCTGGCCGCCGAGGGCGGGCGCCATCCGCTGCTCACCGAGTGGATGACCGCCCCGTCGGGAGCCGGCATGGATGAGCAGTTCGAGCTCAGCCTGGCGTTCCTTCTCGACGGCATCGCGACGCGCCTGCCGGGCGGAGTGAGCGGCGCCACAGGTTGAGGACCGCCGAGTATTCCCTTGCCTGTGCGGTGGTCGCCGTGCCATTCTACTTAATGCAACATCTGTAGCGGTAACGACCGCTCAGTCCACCGCTCAGGGGAGAACCCAGCCGATGCCCCGCAGTGCCGCCTCGTTCGAACAGATTCCGGTCTCCGACGCCGACGCGGGCCCGTACGCCCTCGCCGTGGGCCCCGACGACGCCCTGTGGTGCACCTTGGTCCACGCCGGGGAGATCGCCCGCTTGACGCCGGACGGACACCTCGACCGCTTCCCGCTCGATTCCGCATCCTGCGGGCCCTCCGTCATCACCCCGGGGCCCGATGGCGCGCTGTGGTTCACCCGGAGCCGGGACCATCGGATCGGACGGATCACCGTGGCCGGGGAGGCGACCTCGTTCCCCCTCCCGACTCCGGACAGCGGCCCGTTCGGCATGGCGTCCGCCGCCGACGGTGCGCTGTGGTTCACACAGCTGCACTCCGACCGCATCGGCCGTATCACCACGGACGGACAGGTGACGGAGTTCCCACTGCCCCTCAGCGGTGCCTTCCCCTCGGCCCTCACGACCGGCCCGGACGGAGCCCTCTGGTTCACCCTCAATCAAGCACACGCGATCGGCCGCCTCAGCCTGGCGGGCGACTTCACCCTCCATCCGCTCCCGACCGAGAACGCCGCACCGGTCGGCATCACCTGCGGTGCGGACGGCGCGCTCTGGTTCGTCGAGATAGGCGCCGGCCGGATCGGCCGTATCACCACGGACGGCCGGATAGACGAGTTCCCGCTGCCCGACCCGGCGTCCCGGCCCCATGCGATCGTCGCCGGTCCGGCCGGTGACTGCTGGTTCACGGAATGGGGAGCCAACCGCATCGGCTCCATCACCCCCGACGGCCACATCGAGGAGTACGACTTGCCGACCCCCTCTTCCGAACCGCACGGCCTGGCCTTCGGGCCCGACGGCGCTCTCTACGTGGCGCTGGAAATCGGAGCGATAGCCCGCCTCGCGCTCTAGGCCTGTCTTCAAAGTCCCGCCTGCCCAGGGGTCTCTCTCCCTGGCGAGCGGAACGGTTCGGACACTCCGGGTCCGCTGGGCCGCGGTCTCGTCGCGACGCTGCGCGGCGGATTCGGGCCGCCGACTCGTACCTCACCGCGGTGTCGCTGTCGGCAAGCTCCGTCTCGGTGTCACCATCGACAGCACAAGCATCGCCGCTGGGAGCAATGGCGACCGACGGTGCCACGACAAGGACAGCGCACGGGGCGAACGGCTCGGCGAGCTGCAACCCGAGGAGAGGTGCCGGAATGAGCAGTGCAGCCGCGCGGGGACGAATGCTGGGTGACCTGATCACCGCCAGCCATGTGATCGCGCTGGAGCAGCTGCCGGATGTGGTCGCCAGGCACGCGGCCCGGGTCGGCTGGCTGGACGTGCTGATCTACCTGGCGGATCTGCAACAGGATGTCCTGTGCCGGCTTGCCGGCCATGGGACCGGTACCGGAGGCGGGCCGGAGACGCCACCGGATGTGGTGCGGGTGGAAGGAACCCTCGCCGGGCGGGCGTTCCAGACCGGCGGCATCGTCGGGGGCACCGCATCCGGGGCCGAGCAGTGGTGGGTGCCGGTGCTCGACGGCACCGAGCGGCTGGGGGTGATGCGCGCCTCCGCCGCCCCGGGCACGGAGATGGATACCGAGGCCGCCCAGGACCTGCGCAACCTTGCCGGGCTGGTCGCCTTGATGATCGTCAGCAAGCGTGGGGCGAGCGACACCTACGCCCGGCTGGTACGTCGCCGGCGGATGAATGTGGCCGCGGAGATGGAGTGGCGCATCATGCCGCCCAGGACCTTCGCCACCGACCGGGTGCTGATCAGCGCGGTGATGGAACCCGCCTACGAGGTCAGCGGCGACGTCTTCGACTACGCCATCGCCGACGACACGGTGCACCTGGCGCTCTTCGACGCCATGGGCCACGACACGGCAGCCGGGCTGACCGCGAACCTCGCGGTCGCCGCCAGCCGCAACCAGCGCCGGCAGAGCCCCGGCCTCCTGGGCATCGCCGAAGCCGTGGAACGAGCCCTGGTGGAACAATTCGGCACGCACCGCTATGCCACAGGCATCCTGGCCGAGCTGGACTCCACCACCGGGGTGCTGACCTGGACCAGCCTCGGGCACCCTCCGCCGGTCATCATCCGCAAAGGACGCACCGCCCTGAGCCTGGTCGGCCCGCCCGCCCCGCCCATGGGCACCGACCTGGGTCTGCCGCCCGTCCTGCACCGGGACCAGCTGGAGCCCGGGGACCGTCTGCTGCTCTACACCGACGGCATCACCGAAGCCCGCAACAGCGAAGGCCGGGAATTCGGCCTGGCGGGCTTCACCGACTTCCTCATCCAGCACCATGCCGACGGTCTGCCCGTGCCGGAGACCCTGCGCCGGCTGATCAGGCGCCATCTCGCCTACCACGACGGGCGGCTCGGCGACGACGCCACGGTCCTGCTGCTGGAATGGAGCGGCCCCACCCCCTACCGCCCCGCCCGCGTCGAAGCCCTCGCCGGCCTCCCGGAGCACACCACCGCCGACACCACCATGCCCTCCCCCTGGACCGTGCCCGGCAGAGACCTCCTCTGAGACGCCGGGGCCACGCGTCCCGGGCAGGACCGGCGGTTCCCTCCTCGGCCGGAGGTCACCGGAGTGCACCCCCGACGACGGGGCAGAAGCGCTCTGGAGGTCACACATGCCATCGACTGCTGCGGTACCCCGGATCGGACGACGCACAGCTCACCGTGCCGCACGCAGCCCGGCGGTACGGGCCGCGGCACGCGGTGGCTTCGCGGCCCGCGGCGTGATCTACCTCCTCGTGGGGGTGCTGGCGCTACGGATCGCGTTCGGCGACTCCGGTGAGCAGGCCGATCGCGGCGGGGCGCTGACGGAAATCGCCGCCCGGCCGTTCGGCAGCGTATTGATATGGGCGCTCGGCCTGGGTCTGGCGGGGATGGCGCTGTGGCGCCTGTCCGAGGCAGGGTTCGGCGCGGCCGGGCCCGAGGGGCACAAGGCGGGAACGCGACTGCTCTCCCTCGCCCGTTGCCTCTTCTACACCGTGGTGTCGTTCTCCGTGCTGTCGTTCGCGGCGGGGAAGCAGGGCAGCGGGAGCGGTGCGAGCGACCAGCAGTCCCGGGATGCCACGGCCAAGGCGCTGGACCTGCCCGGCGGTCCCTGGCTGGTGGCCGCCGCGGGCGTGGGAATCGCCGTGGCCGGCATCTGGATCGCGGTACGGGCGATCCGGCGCACGTTCCACAAGAACCTCGACCGGCGCGGAATGTCGCATCGCGTCAGGCGCGGGATCGATGTCCTCGGCGTAGCGGGTGGCATCGCCCGCGGTGGTGTGTTCGCGGTCGCCGGCACGTTCGTGGTCAGGGCCGCGGTCACCTACGACCCCGGCAGGGCCAAGGGCATGGACGACACGCTCCGCTCCCTCGCCGACACCGCGGCGGGCCCCTGGCTGCTGGCCGCCATCGCCGCAGGTCTGGCCCTGTTCGGCGGCTTCTCCTTCGCGATGGCCCGGTGGCGCAACGTCTGAACGGACGAGGCGGGCCCCGCCGTCCCGCAGAATCATCACAGCACGCCCAGCACATCCCACACGTCCAGCACGTCCCACACATCCCACACCTCCAACACGTCCAGCACTCCCCGCCCCATGACAGGAGCCCCCGTCGTATGACCGAGACCCACCAGAACGCCCCGGCGGCGCCGGCCGTCTTTCGCGCGGAGGCCTTTGTCCGAAGCGGCCGCTGGCACCTCGAAGTCGCCAGCCTCGACAGCGAACCCGACACCGGCGACACCGAAGCCCTGCTCGTCACGCTGTGGCCCGTCGAGGACACACCCGACGGCAGCGGCTTCCCCGCCGCCTCCCTCGGCGAAAAGCTGCTCGACAACGGCTTCGCTCTCGCCGACCCCGGCCGGGGCACCGGCGGCTGGACGCCCACCGGCGACCGGGGCCGCTACGCCGCCTCGTGCTACGCGACGGACGAGGCGACCGCTTGACGCGTCGCCGGTTCCCCGGCCGCCGGAAGACATGACTCGCTCCCGTTACGGCCCTGTTCGCTGACCAGGGTCAAGGTGGCACCGGAGGGGCAAGCCGGGTGTTCCTTGCCCCTCCGGGCCCGTCGGTCAGCCGGTCTGGAGGGCCGCGTCGTCGATGACGAAGCTGGTCTGGAGGCTGCTGTCCTCGGCGGCGGCGAAGGTCACGGTGATCCGCTGTCCGATGTAGGGCGTCAGGTCCACGGTGCGCTGGGTGTAGCCGCTCGACGCGTCGGTGTTGGAGAGCGTCGTCAGGGTGGTGCTGCCCACCTTGACCTTGAAGGTGTCGTAGGCGACGCGGTCGGACTCGTCGGTGTCGATGTGCAGCCAGTAGGTCAAGGTGGCCTTGCTGCATCCGGCAGGCACGGTCACCGACTGACTGAGGGATTCGGTGGCGGAGCGGCCGTAGCCGCCGAGCCAGGCGAACCTGCTGCCGCCGTGGGCGGACTGGCCGGCGTGCGCGCCGATCGCCCCGGTGTCGCCCGTCCAGGGTGTGGTGCCGTTCTCGAATCCGCCGTTCGCCATCAGCTGTTGGGCGGTGCAGCCTCCGGCCCCCTTGACCGTGAGGGTGTAGGCCGTGGTGTGGCTGACGGCCCCGGTGCCGGTGACGGTGAGGGTGTAGGTGCCGGCCGCCGCGCCCGACGTCGTGGCGACCGTCATGGTGGAGCTGCTGCCCGAGGTCACGGAGGCGGGGCTGAAGGAGACGGTCACACCGGCCGGCGCGCCCGAGGCCGACAGCGCCACCGTCTGGGCGGACCCGCTGGTCGTCGCCGTGGAAATGGTGCTGGTGGCCGAGGCGCCCGGGTCGACGCTGCCGGCGGCGGGTCCGGCGGCCAGGGAGAAGTCGTTCGCCGGGGTGGTGCCGCCGACAGCGAGCTTCCACAGGGTGTAGGCGATGCCGTCGACGCTGCGGTTGAGTCCCGTGGCGTTGATGTTGCCGGTGGTGTCACAGGACTGGTGGTAGCAGGGATCGTAGGCACGGCTGGCAGTGCCGCCCCACTTGGCCGCCTGCGCCGAGGTCTTCCGGGCGCTGGCGCCCATCGCATATCCGGAGGTGGGGATGCCCGCCTGCTCGAAGGAGTAGTCGTCGGAGCGGCCGGCGCCCTCGGTGTTCTCCTCGGGCTGGAGATTGAGGGAGTCCCAGTACGCCTTCATCGGCTGGGCGGCGGTGGAGGTGAGGTGGTTGATGAAGTAGCCGCCGTTGGTGGAGGCGATCATGTCGAAGTTGTAGTACGCCTTGATCTTCGACCGCTCGGCGGAGGAGAGGGAACGGACGTAGAAGTCGGAGCCGTTGAGGCCCTGTTCCTCGTCCGTCCACCAGCCGAACCGGACGCGGGCCGCCATGGTGGGGTGCTGTTCGGCGAGGGCGAGCGCGGTCTCCAGCAGCGCGGCCGAGCCGGAGCCGTTGTCGTTGATGCCCGGTCCCGCCCCGACGCTGTCGAGGTGGGCGCCGAACATGTACACCTTGGTGGCGTCGCCCTGCGGCCATTCGGCGATCAGGTTGGGTCCGGCCCCGGAGGCGCAGCCGGAGGTGCAGGGTTGCTCGGTGACGGTGTAACCGGCCGCCTGTAGCTTGCTCTTGGCGTAGGCGACGGAGTCCCGGTAGCCCTGTCCGCTGGATTTGCGGGTGCCGCCGTTGCGGGTGGCGATGTTGTTCAGCTCGGTGAGATGCGCCTGGACCTTGGCCACGTCGATGTCCGGGGCATCGGCGGCCCGGTCGGCGGCCGATATCGCGGAGGCGGGCGGATGGGGTGGCGGGCTGGTCTCCGATGTGGCCACTGCCGTGGGGGCTACGGCCAGCAGGGCCGCTCCCATGGTGACGGCGACGGATACGCCGGCCACCGCGAGTCTTCGAAACACCATGGCTCCTTGAGGGGGTAGGGAGTACTACCGACGGAGGTTCTGGTGGAGCACCGGGCCACGGCAGCGTCTTCGTCCGGCCGGCTTCGGCAACGTGGGGGCAGTCTCTGCGCGGCGGGAGAACGGCATGTCCATGACTCAGGCCGCCGTACCATCACACCGCGGCACCCACCGCGTCAACGGATGTCCCGGCGCAACGCGGTATTTGTCGAAAAACGGCAGGTGGCGCCCGATATCCGGGCACGTACCGCGGCCGGCGGCGGCTTCGGACTCCCCCGGCCACGACGAACCCCCGCCCTGCGCACGGCAGGACGGGGGCGGTCGACGGGGCGGACGGGGCGGGTGCGCCGCCCGCGGCTACAGGAAGCTGACGTTCTGGGCGAGGGCGAGCCTGCTGGAGTAGTTGATGGTGTTGGTGGCGGAGCGCATGTAGGCGCGCCAGGCGTCGGAGCCCGACTCGCGGCCGCCCCCGGTCTCCTTCTCGCCGCCGAAGGCACCGCCGATCTCGGCGCCGGAGGTGCCGATGTTGACGTTGGCGATGCCGCAGTCCGACCCCTCCGCGGACAGGAAGAGCTCGGCTTCCTGCTGGTCGCGGGTGAAGATGCTGGACGAGAGGCCCTGCGGCACGTCGTTGTGCAGGGCGATGGCCTGTTCCAGGGTGTCGTAGGTCTGCACGTACAGGATGGGCGCGAAGGTCTCTTCGCGGACGACGTCGGTCTGTTCGTCGACGCGGACGATGACCGGCTCGACGTAAGCGGCCCGGGGTGCGGCGTCGGCGAGGCGCCGGTTGCCGCCTGCGAGGATCTTGCCGCCCTCGGCCTGTGCCCGGGTGAGGGCGTCCTGCATGGTGTCCAGGGCGGTGGTCAAGACGAGGGGCCCGACGAGGGTGGTCTCGTCGAAGGGGTCGCCGATCGGGAGCTTCTGGTAGGCGGCGGTCAGCCGTGCGATCAGGGTGTCGGCGATGTCCCGGTGGACGATGAGCCGGCGCAGGGTGGTGCAGCGCTGCCCCGCGGTGCCGGCCGCGGCGAAGACGATGCCCTGAACGGCGAGGTCGAGGTCGGCGGAGGGCGCGACGACGGCCGCGTTGTTGCCGCCGAGTTCGAGCAGGCTCCGTCCGAAACGGGCGGCGACGCGGGGGCCGACCTCGCGTCCCATGCGGGTGGAGCCGGTGGCGCTGATCAGCGCGATACGGGGATCGTCGACGAGCTTTTCACCGATGGCGCGGTCGCCCAGCAGCAGGCGGTGCACATCGCGGGGGGCGCCGACCTCTTCGGCCGCCCGGGCCAGCAGCCGGTCGCAGGCGAGCGAGATCAGCGAGGTGAGCTCGGAGGGCTTCCAGATCACGGTGTCGCCGCAGGCCAGGGCGACGGCGGTGTTCCATGACCACACCGCGGCGGGGAAGTTGAACGCGGAGATGACGCCGACCA
Organism: Streptomyces sp. MCA2; assembly: GCF_023544705.1. NCBI lineage: Bacteria > Bacillati > Actinomycetota > Actinomycetes > Kitasatosporales > Streptomycetaceae > Streptomyces > Streptomyces sp. MCA2. The sequence continues at coordinate 9,877 of NZ_JAMJFM010000025.1, read as the reverse complement.
CGCCCAGGGGGTGCCAGGTCTCGGCGAGACGGTGGCCGGGGCGCTCGGAGGCGATGGTACGGCCGTAGAGCTGGCGGGAGAGGCCGACGGCGAAGTCGCAGATGTCGATCATTTCCTGGACCTCGCCGAGCGCCTCGGAGCGGATCTTTCCCGCTTCGATGGTGATGAGGTCGGCCAGCTCGTTCTTGTGGTCACGCAGCAACTCGCCCAGGCGGCGCACGAGTTCGCCGCGGCGGGGCGCCGGCGTGGTGCGCCAGGTGAGGAACGCCTCACGGGTGGCGGCGATGGCCTCCTCGGTGTCCTCGGCGGTGGCCGCGCGCAGACCGAAGAGGTCTTCGCCGGTGATGGGGCTGCGGGCGGAGAAGTCGCCCCCTTCCCGGACGGTGACGCCGACGGCGGCCAGGCTGATGCGGGCACGGGTGCGCAGGTCCTCGGTGGTGGGGAGGATGGTGCTGGTCATGGTGCTCCCTTGGGGTGTTGAGGGGTGCGGGTGGCGGTCGGGTGGGTCAGGCGGGTGCGGCGTCGAGTCCGAGTTCCCGGGCGACCTGCGCGAGGGAGCGGTTCTGCTGCTCCTCGTAGAGGTCGAAGGGGTCCAGGACGTCGCGGCCGAGGGCGTCGGAGAGCCATGCGCTGTCGTAGGCGGCGCCCTGCTGGTCCTGGTTCCTGGAGCCCTCGTCGTTGAGGTTGGACTGGAAGATGCCGGCCGCGGAGCGGGGCAGGAAGTCCTCGTAGACGAGGGGTTCGGCCCGGACCCAGCCCTGCTCCAGCAGGTCATGGAGCCCGGCGGGCGGCCGGCTCCCGTCGTGCGGGCGGTCGGGCGCGACGTGATAGGTGAAGTGCGCCAGACCTTGTACGGCGAGGGCCTGCTCGCTGTCGGGAAGCTCTTCCGCCCACAAGGAGCGGGCGAGTTCGGCCCGGTCGGCGTGCGGCAGGCGGGCGGCCTGCTCGTCGACGCGGGCGAGCAACCGGTCGTAGCGCGCCCGGCCCTCGCGGCTGAGGGCGATACCGCGCGCCTCGACCTCTCCGAAGCGCACCCGCAGGGCTCCGCTGATCACGTCGCCGTCCGGCGTGCGCAGGGCGCGGGGCTCGGCGAGCGCACGGAAGGAGGTCTGCCGCAGCAGGACGTCGGGGCCCTTCCAGCGGGGCGGTCCCTGAATGGTGTCGATCATCTCGATACCGCGCTCGGTCATGCGCCGGTAGAGCTCATCGATGTCCAGGACGCGCGGAGTGAGGTGGTTGATATGGGTGCTGCGCACGCCCCCGATGTCCGCGGCGACGGCGGAGACCCGTTCCAGGGTGGCGTACCACGCCTGGTCGACCGGCTCCGGGGAGAGTTCGAAGGCCTGCACGGCGAGTTGGAGGAACCGTTCGGCGTCCGCGTCGGGAAGTTCCCCGGCGGCTTCCGCGCGGTCGGCGAGGGCCAGCAGTTCCGGGGGGAAGAGCTGACGGCCGGCGAGGAAGTTCTCCAGGCGGGCCCGCAGGTCCGGGTCGAAGAACCGGGGGTCGGCGGGGGTGAGCATGGAGGTGAAGACGCGGAACGGGTTACGTGCCAGTTCCTCGCCGTCGACGGGGCGGAACGCGGTCGACACGACGGGTACGGCGCTGGCGGCGGCTTCGCGCAGATCGTAGAAGCCGACCGGGTGCATGCCCAGGGCGCCGAAGACGCGGGCGACCTGCCGGAGTTCCTCGGGAGTGCCGACGCGGATGGCTCCGTGCCGTTCCGCGGTCACCCGGCTGATGGACCCCAGGCGCTCGGCGTCGGCCCCCTGCGTCCGTAGCACGTCCTCGTTGACCTCGCGTGAGACCTCCACGAGCGTGGTGTAGGCGGGCACCTCCCGCCCGTACATGTCCGAGAGCCGCTGGGCGAATGCGGCGCGCAGTTGCCACTGGCTGATCATCGCGGGTCGTCCTTCCTTCGGGGGTTCACACCACATGGATTTCGGGGCGGGTCTGCACACCGGTCGTGAAGCGGTCGGCGCAGAACGGGGTGACATCGAGGAACGGGGTGCGCTCCAGGTGGATATCGCGCATGATCTCGCCGACGGCGGGGGCCTGGAGGAATCCATGGCCGGAAAACCCGGTGGCGTACAGGAAGTTGTGCGGCGCGCCGGCGCGTCCGATCAGTGCGTTGTGGTCCGGGGTGACCTCGTACAGTCCGGCCCAGCCGCTGGTGGTCTCCATGTCGGCGAGGGCGGGGGCCCGGCGCTGTACGGCGGCGCGGAACAGCGTGAGCCAGTCCGGTGTCCAGGTGGTGTCGAAGCCGTCGGCCTGGTCGGGGTCGGCGAGGCCGAACAGCAGTCCGTCGTCGCTGTTGTGGAAGTAGGCCGTCGAGGCGAAGTCGATGGTGAACGGGATGCGCGGGGCGGGCGGCGTGAGCGGCGCGGTGAAGGCGAGCTGGCGGCGGACCGGGCGCACCGGGAGGTGGACGCCCGCCATCGCGCCGAGCCGCTCGGACCAGGCGCCCGCGGCGCAGATGACCGTCGAGCAGGAGATCCGGCCGTGATCGGTGTGGACGGCCGTGACCCGGTCGCCGGTGGTGTCGAGGCCCGTGACGGTGGTGTGCGTGGCGAAGACGACTCCGGCCCGGGCTGCGGCGCGCGCATAGCCCTGGACCGCGAGTCCGGGCCGGGCGTGGCCGTCGGTCGGGGAGTAGGCGGCGGCCACCAGTCCGTCGGTGCTGAGGTAGGGGCACAGCTGGTGTGCCTCACGGGGGCCGATCATGCGGCTGGGGACGCCGAGGCTGTTCTGGATCCGGACGGCGGTCTCGAAATCCGCGGCCTGCTGATCGCTGCTGAGCGCGAAGAGATAGCCGACGCTGTCCAGCCGGATGTCGGCGCCGGGGCGCTGCCCGAACTCCTGCCAGGCGCGCAGACTCCGGCTGCCGAGTTCGATGTTGAGCGGGTCGGAGAACTGCGCCCGTACTCCGCCGATCGGCTTGCCGGAGCTGCCGCTGCCCAGCTCGCCGCGCTCGACGACGACGATGTTTCGCACCCCGGCCTCGGCCAGGTGGTACGCGATGCTGGTGCCCATCACACCGCCGCCGAGGATCACGACGTCGGCGGTCGGCGGCACGGTGCGGGACATGGAGGACATGGACAAGAGGCCGATCCCTTCCAGAGGCCGAAGCCCGCGCCGGGGCATCCGTCCGGCGCGTGGGCTGGGGCTGTCGGTGCATGGCAAGAAGCGCTGATCAGCTAGCTGCCCGTCATCGTGCAGCACCGCAACCGTTGACGTCTACGAACAGTTAGTGCGTCTGATCTATTACGATCTCTATATGGACTGGACGAGTGCCCAGCTGCGGTCCCTGGTGGAGCTGACCCGGCGCGGGACGATCACTGCGGCGGCACAGGCCCTTGGATACACGCCCGGCGGGGTCTCCCAGCAGATCGCCGCGCTGGAGAAGGCCGCGGGCATGGAGCTGTTGCGGCGGGTCGGGCGGCGGGTGGAGCTCACCGACGCCGGCCGGACGCTGGCGTGTCACGCCGAGCGGATCCTGTCGACGGAGGCGGAGGCCGTCGAGGCCCTGGAGCGCACCCGCCAGGAGATTTCCGGGGTGCTCCAGGTGGGGCTGTTCGCCACGGCGGCCGCCGAGCTCCTGCCACCGGCGCTACAGGAGGTGCGGCGGGTCCATCCCGGGCTGACGGTGCACAGCCGCGATATGGATGTGGACGAGGTGCACGACGCGGTCGCGTCCGGAGCGGTGGACCTGGCACTCGGCCTGGACTACCCGGACGTGCCCATTCCGCGCGAGCCCGCTCTCCAGGTGCGGCAGCTGTACCGCGAGCGGTTCGCGCTGGCGGTGCCCGCCGGATCGATGGACGGACGCGAGGTGGCCGGCCTGGCGGAGACGCAGGATCTGGGGTGGATCCTGCCGTCCGCCGACAGCTACTACGGCCGCGCGGTGCGCACCGCCTGCCGGCGAGCGGGCATCGAACCCCGGGTCCAGCACGAGGTGACCGATACCGCGGCCACGCTGGCACTCGTCGAGGCGGGTATCGGGGTGAGCACGGTGACCGACCTGATGCTCGGCCTGCGCGCGTCGCGCCTCGATGTCGTACGGCTGCGGGAGAAGGTCGAGCGGCACATCGTGGTGATGTGCCGTTCCTCCGTCGAGCACCGGCCCACGGTGGCGGCGCTGGTCGAGGTCCTGCGGGCGGTGTGCGGGGCCCGGCACGACACCCCCGCCCGGCCGCCGCGCTCGCTCAACAGGCCCGTCCCGCGGAGGAGTTGACCCGATCCGCTGAACAAGGTGCCCGTTACACGAGAGCCCGGCCTTCTCGCCCTGCGGGGCTCCGGCACCAGTACTGCTTGCCCTCAGCCACGCAAGTTGTCGCGCTGGGATCCCTTTTGCCGGGGAGGATCGTGAGTGATGGTTTCAGGCCAGTGGTGACCCACGCCACGACGGTGGCCCGTCGTGCCGCCGTTGCCTGACAGGGAGCGAGCGATGTCCCCCCATCACACCCCGAAATCTCCCCTCTCCGCGTTGCTGGGAAGAGGCCCCCAGGGAATTTTCAGGCGCACACTTCCCCATGAACAGCCCACCGATGCACGTATGGTGCGCACCCTCGGCCTCACCCAGCTGACGATGATCGGCATCGGCGCCATCATCGGGGCAGGCATTTTCAGCCTGGCCGCGGCCGTCGCCCGGGACGTCGCCGGCCCCGCCGTCCTCGTCTCGTTCCTCGTGGCCGGCGCCGCCTCGCTCTGTGCGGCCTTCGCCTATGCCGAGTTCGCCGGAATGGTGCCAAAGGCCGGCTCGTCCTACACCTACTGCGCCGCGGTTCTCGGGGAGATCGTGGGCTGGATCGTGGGCTGGGACCTGCTGCTGGAGTACACCGCCATCGTCGCCGTCGTGGCGATCGGGATGTCGGGCTATCTGGGATTTCTACTGGAGGCCGTCGGCATCCACCTGCCGGCCTGGGCGCTGGGCGCCCCCGGCACCGGAGCCGGCCACCGGGTCGATCTGCTCGCGGTGGCGATCTGTCTCGGCGTGGCCTGGCTGCTGAACCGCGGCACCCGCACCTCGGCCCGGGTGGAGACGGTGCTGACCGTCATCAAGATCGCCATCGTGCTGCTGGTGATCGTGGTCGGCTTCACCAAGGTCGACAGCGGCAATCTGCATCCCTTCGCGCCGTTCGGATTCGGCGGGGCCTTCACCGGGGCGGCGACCGTCTTCTTCGCCGTGTTCGGCTATGACGCGCTGAGCACGGCCGCCGAGGAATCGGTGGAGGCGCGGCGCAAGCTGCCGAAGGCGATGATGCTGTCGCTGGCGGTGTCCATGGTGCTGTACGTGCTGGTCTGCATCGTGCTCACCGGGATGCAGCACTACAGCAAGCTCAATCCGAACAGCGGCATCGCCAGCGCGTTCCAGAGCGTGGGGATGAGCGGGCTGGCCAATGTGATCGCCGTCGGCGCGGTCATCGGCATCGTCACCGTGACCTTCTCCTTCATGATGGGCGCGTCCCGCCTGTGGTACGCGCTCAGCCGCGACGGACTGATGCCCGCATGGTTCGGTGCCATCCACCCCCGGCGCAAGGTTCCGCACCGCGCCACCTGGCTGATCGGCATCGTCTCCGCCGTGCTGGCCGGTCTGCTGCCCATCAACGCGGTCGCCGAACTCACCAACATCGGCGTGCTTCTGGCGTTCGTGGTGGTCTCCGCTTCCGTGCTGCTGCTGCGCTACCGCAAGCCCCACCTCAAGCGCACCTTCCGCTGTCCGGGGATGCCGGTGGTGCCCGTCCTCGGCATGGCCTTCTCCGTCTGGCTGATGTCGTTCCTCCAGTGGGAGACCTGGGTGCGGCTGAGCGGCTGGCTGGTCGTGGGCCTGATCATCTACGCCGCGTACGGCTACCGCCGCACCCGCAAGGTCATGCCGGGAGGCTCGGTGGATCTCGACGCCCTGGACGACATGACCGAGTCCGACGAACCCGAGCCCGCCCCGGCCCGTTGAGAGGCGGTCGGCCGACGACGCCGGTGTGCCGCCGCTCCCCCGCCCCGGGAGCGGCGGTGCCCGCCGTCAGCCGGACCTCACTCGTCGTCCGCCGGGTGCAGATACGGCTCGCCGACGGGCACCGCCCCCCGCAGACAGCTGAGGACGGTGGGGAGCAGCGGGTTGCTGTTCTCGGTGCGGTGCAGCGCCATCACCCTGCGGTGTGCCGAGCGCTGGGTGACCCGGGTGGCCTCGATGCTCTCGCCGGGCACATGGCCGAGCGCCGGGACCACGGCCACGCCGAGGCCTGCCGACACCAGCTCCCGCACCACGTCGTAGTTGTTGCTGCGGAAGGCGACGGCGGCGTCGAATCCCGCGGCCGCGCAGAGGCGGACGAACGACCGGGCCCCGGCGGTGTCCTCCCGGCTGGTGATCCAGCGGGCCCGGGACAGCTGGGACAGCTGCGCGCTCAGGCCACTGTCGCGGGCCCTGAGCAGGACGAGGTCCTCGCTCAGCAGGTGATGGCGGGTCAGTCCGTCGGGCCACTGGCGGGGGCTGAGCCCGTACTCGTAGACGAGCGCGACATCGAGATCGCCGTGGCTGAGCGCGGTGATGAGCTCTTCGGGCTCGCCCTCCTCCAGCTGGATCTGTGCGCGGGGGTGGCTTTCGACGAGGGCGGACAGCGCGGCGGGCACCAGCCGGACGTCGGCGGTGGGAAAGCTGCCCAGCCGCAGTCGGCCGGTGACACCGGTGGCGAGCTCCTGCACCTGGTGGTCCAGATCGTCCATGGCCGCCAGTACGTGGGTACTGAGGTCGACCAGTCGGTGGGCGGCGGCCGTGGGACGGATCCCGTGCGCCTCCCGCTCGAACAGCACCAGCCCGGTCTCCTTCTCCAGGGCGGAGATCTGCTGCGAGATGGCGGAGGCGGTGTAGCCGAGGTCGCGGGCCGCCAGGGCGAACGAGGCGCTGTGGACGACGGCCTTCAGTGTGAGCAGATGCAGTGGCTTCAGCAACGCGGGCTCCCAAGAACGCGGGAGGCGAGCATAAACACCGGCCGCCCTTACTGGCGAGCATAAATTTTCCTTGCCCTCAAGCACGAATTCTTTCGTTCTGCTGGGTCTTGTTCCGTGCCCGCGGCGGCCCGCATCGTGGACGGGACCAGGCCGAAGGCGACCGGTGAGCACGAAGGAGCGAGCACGGTGACGACGACAGCGCAGGGCCTCGGTGGCCTCGACGCGGCAGCGGTGGCCGAGGCCCTCGACCAGGCGAACTGCGGCAAGGTCGCCGGCGACGCCGGTCACCGGGCTCAGTACGCGGCCGATGCCTCCAATTACCGCCATGTCCCGCTGGCCGTGGTCTTCCCCCGCGAGCGGCAGCACATCCTCAACGCGCTCGCCGTCTGCCGTCGCCTGGGAGTGCCGATCACCGCACGCGGAGCGGGCACCAGCACCTCCGGGCAGGCCCTCGGGTCGGGCGTGGTGCTCGACTTCTCCCGCTACTTCCACCGGCTGACCGCGCTGGATCCGCACGCCCGGACCGCAACCGTGCAGCCCGGCATCGTGCTGGACGAACTCCAGAAGGCCGCCGCCGAGCACGGCCTGCTGTTCGGCGCCGACCCCTCCACGCACAGCCGCTGCACCCTGGGCGGCATGATCGGCAACAACGCCTGCGGCTCGCACTCGCTCGCCTGGGGCCGCACCGCGGACAACATCGTGGAACTCGAAGTGGCCACCTACCGCGGCACGGTGGTCCGGCTCGGCGAGATGACCCAGGACGAGATCGACGAGGCCGTCGCCGCGGGAGACGACCGCGGTGAGCTGATCGCCTCCCTGCACCGTCTCGCCCAGCGCAATCTGGCGGCGCTGCGCACCAAGCTGGGGCAGTTCCCACGGCAGGTGTCGGGCTATGCGCTGGAACATCTGCTGCCGGAGCGGCGCTTCCACCTCGCCAAAGCCCTCGTCGGCAGCGAGGGCACACTGGCCGTCATCCTCTCGGCGACCGTCCGCCTCGTGGCGCCGCCGCCCGCGCGGGCCCTGGTCGTCCTCGGTTTCTCGGACGCCTGTGCCGCGGCCGACGCGGTCCCCGCGCTGCTCAAGCACGAGCTGCTGGCGCTGGAGGGACTCGACCACGCGCTGACCGACATCGTCACCCGTCCCGCCACCCGGGCCGCCATCGACAGCCTGCCGACCGCGCAGGCCTGGCTGTTCGCCGAACTGGGCGGTCCGGCGGACGCACTGCCCCAGCAGGCCGAGGCGCTGGTGGAGACCGCGCACCGGGCCGCGGGCTGCACCGGCAGCGAAGTCATCACCGATCCCGTACGGGCCCGTGGCCTGTGGCGGATCCGCGAGGACGGAGCGGGCCTGGCCACCAGGACGCCCGACGGTTCCGAAGCCTGGCCCGGATGGGAGGACGCGGCCGTCCCGCCCGACCAACTCGGCTCCTATCTGCGCCAGTTCACCGATCTGCTGCACCGCTATGAGCTACAGGGCGCCGTCTACGGGCACTTCGGCGAGGGCTGTCTGCACGTCCGCATCAACTTCGACTTCACCACCGAGCAGGGCACCGCCGTCTTCCGCGCCTTCCTCGCCGATGCCGCCCGGCTGGTCGCCGCCCACGGCGGTTCGCTGTCCGGCGAGCACGGCGACGGTCAGGCCCGCTCCGCGCTGCTGCCCCTGATGTACGGCCCCGAGATCATCGCCCTGTTCGAGGAGTTCAAGACCCTCTGGGACCCCGACAACGGCCTCAACCCCGGGATGATCGTGCAGCCGCTGCCCGTCGACGGCGACCTGCGCGTCAGCCCGCACCGCACTCCCCTGCCCCTGGCCACCGTCTTCCCCTTCCACGCCGACGACGGTGACTTCGCCAAGGCCACCCGCCGTTGTGTCGGTGTCGGCAAGTGCCGCTCCGCCGACCACCGCGGCGACGTGATGTGCCCCAGCTACCGGGTCACCCGGGACGAGAAGGACTCCACCCGCGGCCGGGCCCGGCTCCTGTACGAGATGACCCAGGGAGAGGTGATCACCGACGGCTGGCGTTCCACCGAGGTCCGCGACGCCCTCGATCTGTGCCTGTCGTGCAAGGGATGCAGCGCCGACTGTCCCGTCGGCGTGGACATGGCCACCTACAAGTCGGAGTTCCTCCACCACCACTACAAGGGACGCCTGCGGCCCGCCTCGCACTACACCATGGGCTGGCTGCCGCTGCTGTCCCGGCTGGCCGCCCGGGTTCCCGGCCTGGTCAACGCGCTCACCTCCTCCCGTCTGGCCCCGGCCCTCAAACGGCTGGGCGGCATCGCCGCGCAGCGCGACCTCCCCCGCTTCGCCGATCAGACCTTCCTGACCTGGTTCCGCCGCCGCACACCCGAGGGCGACGGGCGGCGCGGCCCGGTCCTGCTCTGGGTCGATTCCTTCAACAACCACTTCAGCCCCGACGTCCTCAAAGCCGGCGTGGCCGTACTGGAGCACGCCGGCTACCGGGTGCAGGTCCCCGACGGCACCCAGTGCTGCGGGCTCACCTGGATCACCACCGGCCAGCTCGGCATCGCCCGCCGCATCGCCCGGCGGACCACCGCCGCGCTGGCTCCCGCCGTCAGCGCCGGCATACCCGTCGTCGGACTGGAGCCGAGCTGCACCGCGGCCCTCAAGAGCGACCTCCCCGAACTCCTCGACGGCAACGACGACGCCCGCGCCCTCTCCCGGGCCACCCGCACCCTCGCCGAACTCCTCGTCCACCACACCCCCGGCTGGCAGCCCCCGCAGATCGAGGCCCGCTCGATCAGCCAGACCCACTGCCACCAGCACGCCACTTCCGGCTTCGGAGCCGACAGCACGCTGCTGGCCCGTATGGGCATCGACAACACCACGCTCGATTCCGGCTGTTGCGGGCTCGCCGGCAACTTCGGTTTTGAACGCGGCCACTACGACGTGTCGGTGGCCGCGGGCGAACAGG